>JBBEDC010000039.1:0-19458 GCA_040881505.1 Candidatus Anderseniibacteriota bacterium | reverse complement strand
GGTGGGTTTTGGTAGTGCAGTCCTCGTAAAACACTTTTCTTACTAAACGACTGATTTACCTGAAGAAACGAGCCAGCAATGCCCCGAGCCTTAAAATCAGACGCTTTAAACAGTTCGACAAATTCTCCGCGGTCATCGGGGAATACGCGCGGCTCTACAGAGAGCACTTCCGGTATTTCAGTTGGTGTGAACGTAAATGGCATTGTGTTGACAATACAAGCAGTTTTGCGTTCTAGTCAATATATTAACGGCTGTTCCTTCTTCATTTAGCTAGGAGACACCATGCTCAGAGACATCGGCTGGGCGATGCTTGGAGTGTCGATAATTTTTACTATCATCGTCTGCTTTCGCTGGAGGAAGCATTTTCGAGTTTCGCTGGAGGAAGAGCAAAAAATGTACCACGGAAACTGGGCATGCACGATCATTGCCTTCGCTTCCTCCCTCGCCTGCTATGTGCTCATTACCCTCGCCAACCGCCCCGTCTCTCCACCCTAAAGGATTGGCTGCGCGGTTTTTTATTACTCGATGCAAGCCGGCATAAAGCTCTCGGGAGGAAGCGGGCATGGCACGCTCTATCACTCTGCGGTATAGTAGCTATGTGGATGCTTCCACTACTGGGTTGACAAAACATTGTCAGTAGTTATATTAAAAAGTTCTTTCTGAGATCAATACAAGCTTTTGTGGATCTGAAACGCAGAAAACCTTCATAAGGTGCGGCTCTACTGCGGGGTGCTAGTAGTCTCTCTCTTTTCAGAGAGTAACAAACACACTACGATGGAGGCCCGTCGCCCTCCCAGCTCCACAAAAGCTTGTATTTTTTTAGATAATTTTTCTTCTTCCGCTCTTCGGTAAACCGAAACGCTGTTACCATATCCAACTCTTCATTTTTCGTATCAAGGGAACAAACTAGCCATTCCTCTACCTTTTCACCTTCAAATGTGACGATATTGATAGTCTTCATTATTAATAGCTTCCCCCTCTTATCTTCCAAATTCTCATACAAAGCATCTGGCTTTTCTATGAGTATTTCGAGGTGCTCCAAAATCATGTCGTATTCCTGCGCTGCCCTGGAGTCAAACATGTGCTTAAGGGCGATAGTGCTTAAATAGATCCGATCATGCTGAAAATCAGACCAATGCTCTTGTAGAGTATTCATTGTTACCTTCGAAAAACGGGATACCAATACCCTTTCAATTTTTACAGCCGCTTTCCTATCCGTCCCAATGATGTATCTCTCATGCAGCAGACGCGCCTTTGTGTGTTTACCTGGACTCATGGTCTCTTAACAAATATCTCTTAATGTGAAGCTAGTTACGCTAAAATTATTTTCTATTGGACAACCTTTCTCAAAACCTGAAAAACCTCTCCCTGCGGAAATAAGCTGTGGTTAAGCCTTTATATAGAGAATTTTACCTGTATGCGCGAGGAAAAGCTACTACACCCTATAAAACAGCAGGTCTCAAATAGGCGATAACCTAACCTCATGAGGGATATATAGTTATTTCTTGTACTTCTGATGTTCTACTAAAAAGTCATCCAGCCACTTCCGAGCCTCCTCTTTAGATAGGACTACATCCGCCTCTGCGCTACCAAGCGCCTCAGCTTCCTTTTCTTCCGGCTCATCTGCCGGCGTGCTGGTATTCATATAGATAATAATAGCAGTAATTCCAGCCAGGGCTATAACCGCTAGAACGATCACAGTTTGTACGCCCTGCAGGACCAGTCCAACAATTAGCCCTATAAAAAGGGCTACCAGTAAATACAAAATAAAGGCACTTTTAATGTTTTTCATAGATACAGAATTGAAAATCGTACCGCTACTTCTTCAGCATAGCAATATATGCCTCAGGAGGAATCTCAACGGAGCCGGTGGTAGCCATCTTCTTTTTTCCTTTTTTCTGCTTTTCTAACACCTTACGCTTTCGGGTCACATCTCCCCCATACAGTCCGGCCGTAACGTCTTTGCGCATCGCAGGTAGGGTCTCGCGAGCTACGATCTTACCTCCTACAGCTGCTTGAATTGGGAGCGCAAAGAGTTGGCGCGGCAACAGCTCTTTGAGCTTCTCCGTTGCTCTGCGTCCCACGGCCTCGGCCTTAGTGCGCGGAACAATGACTGACAATGCCTCCACGGGCTCTTCATTTAAGAGAATGGCCAACTTCACGACTTCCGCTTGCCGCCAATCCTTTAGCTCGTAACTGAGCGACCCATATCCTGAAGTAGCTGATTTTAATTCATCATACAGATCAACGACCAACTCTCGCAGCGGCAGCTCATACGTTAACATCACGCGATCGGTACCCATATATTCCTGATTGAGAATAACGCCCTCGTGTTGCTTCATGAGTTCGAATACTCCTCCCATATACTGCGTTGGAATAATGACCTCAGCTACACAAAACTGCTCTTCAATCGCTTCGATATACGTGGGATCAGGAAATACATCAGGAGTATGTACGTCTAATTGCGAACCATCGCGCTTTTTCACTTTGTACAACACACTTGGCGTTGTAACGACTAAGTCCAGATCAAATTCCCGGCGCAGACGCTCTTGAATAATCTCAAGGTGAAGCATGCCTAAAAACCCACAGCGGAATCCCTGCCCTAACGCTTGGCTGCGTTCCTGTTGAGCGGTAAGGCTGGCGTCATTGAGCTGGAGGCGGCCCATAGCCTCGCGTAACTCCGGAAAATCACTTCCGTTTACTGGGAAAATTCCTGCATATACTTTTGGTTGCGGAATTTTAAACCCGGCAAGCGCTTTTGTTTTTGGCCTATCTTTCGCCAGCACAACCGTATCTCCAACGCGAGCCTGGCGAATGTCCTTCAATCCCGTTGCGATATATCCGATCTCACCAGCTGATAGTGTTTTACCCGCCTTAAAAAGCGGAGTGAATGTACCCAGCTCCACTACCCGGTCACTTACATCTGTTCCGAGAAAGGCAATTTCATCACCTTGGGATACCTGTCCTTCCATAATACGTACATAGGCTACGACGCCCTTGTAGTCGTCATAGACCGAATCGAAAATAAGGGCACGTAGTGGTTCTTCGTTCTTAATTTCTGCAACCGGCACTCGATCAACGATCATATCCAGCAGCTGCTCTACCCCTTGGCCGGTCTTGGCGGAAATCGCCAGAATATCACCCTGCGCCACTCCAACGAGTCGTTCAATCTCTGCCTTTACTTTCGGCACGTTCGCAGCGGGCAGGTCCACCTTATTAATCGCAGCAACGATTTCCAGGTTTTGCTCCAAGGCTAGGTATAGGTTGGAGACGGTCTGAGCCTGCACGCCTTGGGTCGCATCTACAAGCAGCAGCGCCCCTTCCACGGCCTGCAGACTGCGGGATACCTCATACTGAAAGTCGACGTGTCCGGGAGTGTCGATGAGGTTCATGGCCGAATCCTTCCAGGCCATCCGCACCGGCTGTAGCTTGATTGTGATTCCTTTTTCTCGCTCGAGCTCCATGGAATCAAGGAGCTGCTCACGCATCTTGCGTGATTCTACCGTATGGGTCACCTCTAAGAACCGGTCAGCTAGCGTGGACTTACCGTGATCAATATGGGCGATGATGGCGAAGTTGTGGATTTTAGCCATAGGAAATATGGCCGGAGAATATCACGGAAGAGGGTTTTTCGCTAGTTAAACAAGAGGAGTCGCTCGAATAACGAGACGATTTTGATCGAATATTCCTGTACAGGTAAATATCGTAAGTACCTCCTGGTCGGTTGGTAGTACCAGGTCGAGCTGTCCAGGAGTAACTATGTGCATTTCCTCTACACGATACGAGTGGAGGGTGCCGCTAGCGTCTGTGAGTTCAATAACGGCACCGAGCTCGATGTCTGTGAGTCCACCGAGAACTGACCGCTTGTTATGTCCGTACATCACGATATTGCCCGACTCGCTTGGCCTAGCAGATGATACCAAGTGGCTCACCTTATTCTTCGCAATCGACCATACCCCGCCATGGATATACCCAGGGGTGATGTCTAGTCGAATATCAAGCGTTGGAATAACGAGCTGGTTGATAGGAAGCGCCTCTCGTTCTTCTTGCGCGGCGAATACGGGAGGTACCTGATCAAATGATAAAACAGTCGCGCGGTAGGAAAGGGCCGTATATGCCCCAAGAATCATTATTACTCCAACTATACAGCCAATAGCGGAACCAAACCCTCTACGCATTGTGGTTTATCCGATGGCGTCGATACAGATTGTGGCCGGATACAGCAGTAATCATTACACCAAGCACCAACAACACATACAGTACCTTATCAACAAACGTACCAGTTGCCGCGAGTGTTCCTGTACCAAGCACTTCCGATACGACGACCGGCGTACCTCCGCTTGCTAACGTCTTCGGTGCCACGGCCTTGCTAATTGTTCCAAGAACGCTTCCATTTCCCTCTTGATTTTCATCAGAGCCGCCCCCTCCATCTCCTGAAGAAGATGAGCTCGACGTAGGAGCAGGCGTTGGGGTGGGTGTCGGATCAGTTTGACCGCCTCCAGAGCCTCCGCCTTCCTCACACTCAAAGTTTAAGTCAAAATCAAATGACGCCGTCGCTCCTTGATATGCGTTTCCAGCAGTTGTGTCGAAAGTGACAATCCAATCATATGTACGATTTGATCCAGTTGTGACAGTTCCCAGATTCGCAATATCGCCTGCGAAAAGGTCAGATAACTTTTTGGAGCTCAGCGCTCCTCCTGATCCGTTACTTGCTCCATAGGTATCCGCACCGGATACGATTGCGGTAAAAAGCGTTTCTGGAAAATCATTCGGCGTAGCCGATGCGTCATCAGTTGCCATACGCATTAGGCAATTATCGTTGTGATCATTCTGGATAGAGATGCTTCGTGCAATATCTTGCCCGGGAACAATGTTTGAAGCTGAGAATAACGGAGTATTGGCAGGCGTGGCTACACAATCAACTCCGCCGCCGCTTGTTGAACAGGTGACATCAACATCAGCCGCATGAGATACGCCAGCGAGCAGGAGAAAAAATAGCGCTACCGTAAATGATATGCTTTTCGTAATCATAGCAGCGCATCCCCCTCATCAGCTTCTTCGATATCTTCGTCTTCTTTAATAGATTCTTCTTCCTCGAGAGACTCCTCGCCTCCCTCTTCTTGTTCTACGTCCTCCTCTGTATCAAGTACTTCTTCATCCGGAGGTGGCGTTACCAGCGGGGTTGGAGTAGGAGTCGCCTCTGGAGTTGGCGTCGGAGTAGGAATTGGATCTACGGGATCTTCTTCGAGAGGCGGAGTCGGGGTAACACTTGGCGGGGGAGTAACCTTCGGCGTTGCATCATTCGACTCTTCTTCACTTGATTCCTCCTCGATACTCTTCTTTTCAACCACTAGAGACTCAGTCTCAACACTTGTCGGATCGTTATCGGAATGATTAACGGATCCAGGCGTACCATACGTATCTCCTTCGTCGGTATCCCAGTACGTATCATCATTACATACGGAATCCGTACAAGAATGCCAGCTGTCTGTTGAAGAGCCAGTTCCCGGAACACTGTTGCGTTCCATTGATTTACGCGTAGCTCCATTCTCGCCCGCAGCCCAAGGTCCACTAACAGGCGTCTGATCAATTAAAGTAGTGTCTGGCAACCGTAATACTAAGTGCTCTCCATCATTATGGAGACTAATTCCAGGAACAACTTGATCGACCGTGATATCATCAGCAATTTCTGAGTCACCTGATGCATAGTGGCTCACTAGGAAATATCCATCTGCTGGAATAACCCCATCAAGAGCGATAGCGCTACTGCCTGTTCCCGCTCCGTCGATTGTCCATCCTGTCAGATCGATATCGCTTGATGTCATATTACGCAGCTCGATCCATTCGTCGTTTTCACCCTGAACCCCTGTGCTGCCCATCCACATAAGTTCGTTTATGACAACATTATCAGCTGTAACAACGGAAGTAGTTCGATCAACTGTTAAAAGCCACGGTTCGCTCCAATCGCTGTACGTATATCCATCGAACGATCGCACTCGCCAGTAGTACGCACCGTCCGGAGTATTGGGGGCTGGAATAGTTGAATTTGCGAGCAGTCCAGACTGGTACGCCAGAGAGGTCAAGGCTTCATCGTGGTATGACTGATACTGATATTGAATTGCTGTACTTAGAGGACAGGTGGCAATAGAATCCTCCCAATCAACATATGGATCATCTAGCCAAGCGGATCCTAGATTTGCAGTCGTGCCATCCGGCGGATATATGTGCTCCGGAACAGTAGGTTTGGCCCAACAGCCCGTGGTAACGCTGTAACCAGCGATAATGCCTTGGTCCACAAAAGCTGCGTTACTTAATCCAATACCATTTATTGCTACACTAAATACTAGTAGTAACGCTGCGTACTTTATCCGATTGAGATGATGCGTAATCATTCTGCTGATGGGGTTACAATCTCTTCTTTTGATTCCTCCGCAGCTTTTTTCTTGGTGAGCTTTTTCTTAATTTCATTACGGATATTTATCAATTCGCTATACACAATAATAGTTGCAGGGATAACAATTAGGACTACAAACCCAACTTGGGTTTTTGCGAATCCAACGGGATAGCCGATTATGGGAACGGATAATAGAACCTTACCCACCACAAGCTCTGGATCTACCAATGTACTGTCTGGAGAATCGTTGAAGTCACCCTTCGTTTTGTAAAATGCCTGGGAGTCTTGCTCTTCGATAGCCACTATCCGATGAGTAGTAGTGTTTTTTGGCTTTTCTGCGCTGCGCTCTGCTTCGGACTTAAAAGTAATAACATCCCTTTCGTTGTAATGCTCAAAAGATTTAACCGCAATCAGACTACCCACAGGAATAGCGGGTGCCATTGAACCTGTTTGAACAGTATACACAGTAACTCCCCCAGGAATATTAAATACAGATGAAGCGACTACAATGCTTATCATTATTATCAGGAAAACAACAAGCAAGTAGCTTAAGGACCTAAGAAACTTTTTGTTAAATATTTTTGAGGTTAATAACTTCATAATCTTCTTCACCTTAGCATGTCGCGCAAGGTTTAAAGCTTACGCGACATTGCCAAGATCAAGAACTAAGCGCCTGTTGTGCCTACTAATTCAAAATCAATGTTTGTAGATTCACCCTGAACGCTATTATCAGCATCAGAAGGCAAACATACTTCATACTGAACAGTCTGTGAACTTCCAGCGATCAACTCTGACCAGCTAGCTCCGAATAAATCGTTAGCCGTCAGCCCGGAAAGGGCGCCAGTGCTGTACGTTGTAACAGGTGTTCCACCGCGGTGCGTCATCACCTCGATGGTTAGCTCGTTGAATAGATCAGTACTTCCTTGTTGATCAACTACGCTAAGCTCAAGAGTCTTAGCTGCCAAAGTACTAGGTCCAGCAAACCAAGGAGCTCCGTAGTTATTTACGTCGAAGCTGCCTGACTCACAAGTCCCTGGAGCAGCATTGGCCACGTTAAAGCCAGCAATTGTTGGCTGACCATTAACGCGAATCTCCAGCGTTCCTGTTGCGAATGTATTATTCTCAACAGTAGCTGTGCTCGAGAACGCTGCTAGAGTTGCTCCTGATACCACTGCTACCATAGCAAAAATGGTAAATACACTCATTACAATTCGTTTCATATATGTAACACCTCCTTTCAACAAGTACTTGTTACCTCACCTATGAACCGAGAAAATCTCAAACAATCAAAATCATACCACCGTAGCACGGTGGCTCAGCTTAGCAATATCTTGCCTGTGGATAACTTTTAGTGACTATATGTAGGAGGGCCCACTGCCTCTTCTGGTTGCTTTTGTACGTCTGATATATTCCTTCGCAGGAATACTCCACCCCGTACATCCGGATCGGCTGGATCCCGTTCCCTATCCGCAACATAGCCTGGTCCAAAGCTCAGCTGGCTCTTTTCTAATTCTAACCAATGAAACCGAAACGTCCCCAGCAGATTCACAACCTCCGTACGCGCATCATCGCAGCTTAGCTCACCCACCGCTATTCTATGCGCTAAATTTAATATAAGGGTATTCATGCGTTCAGAGGCACACCGCACGCTTAGCTCTCCTCTCGTTCGATCAATTAATAAGCTACCGTTAAATTGTACCAACTCACCCACCTTTTCCGGCTGAACCTTGTAATCCACCACCTGCTCTAATATATCGACATGGGCCTTCGGAAAGTTATGCGGCGCCCCTTCTCGATGCAATATCGTCCGCTTCCATGGACTGTTGTAATACCATACCAAAAAACTATCAGCCGCCTCATGCGGCATGCCATATTTCTCCGTAAGGGCGCCCGCTAACTTCCGTGAGCGAGATGGCCAAGAGGAAATAATATGTTGAATGGAAGAGAGTGTTTGCATAGGTTCTCACTCTCCACTGTTGTGCAACCCCTCATATACTACAAGGAAATATTCTCCTCAGTCTGTCAAAGATTGTTAACAAATATCGCTGTTTTTCCCCATTTTCTCCTTTACTCAGGAACTTCTCCAAATCGCGGAGTGTCAGTGCCTCCCACCGAATTTACCCGCCATTTGCGCGGCAAGTACTTGTTAACCGCCAATATCTCATCACACTGCATCAACCAGCACAGCCAGACATACATCGCTCCACCGCCCGTTAACGTAATAACAAGCTGCATGAACACTCCCCAGAACCGTTGCATGTCTACCACCATCGCTATCGGATACTTGAGCAGCTGCAGTATGGCAGCAGATACAATTGTAGCCAGTACAATCTTTGCCAGGCTGCGTATGATCTGTCCGTCATCAAACCCGTGCAGGCGCCAATGAAGCATACCTAACAAGGACACAAGCTGTACGATACTGGCTAGAGAAAACGCCAGGGCCAACCCCTGAACGCCCATAATCGGTGATAGTGCTAGAGCGAGCACTACATTCACCACCATTGCCACAATCGCAATAATAACGGGTGTTCGAGTATTGCGTTCAGCATAGAAAGCACGAGTCAGCAGCGGAATAGTTGCCTGCGCAAAAATACTGATAACCAAAAACTTCAGCGTTTCAAACGTTAAAATCGTATCCTCCCAATCAAAGGCACCGTCACCGAATAGGACACGCACTGTCTGGGCGCGCAGCAGGAACAAGAAGGCGGATATGGGAATAACAAAGAAGAGAATGTATCGAAAGGAACGCGTGACTGTTTGCTTGAACGCGGCCCGCTTTTTGCGCGATACCTGCTCTGCCATTGTCGGAAACGCCGCTTGAGCAAACGCAATTCCAAAAATACCGATCGGCAGGTGATAAATATTATTCGCCAAATGAAAGGCCGTAATACTTCCCGCCAACAGTCCTGATCCTAAAATCGTAACAACAAGCAGATTGAGCTGCTGGGCAGCAAGGCCAAACACGCGCGGAAGCATCATGTGCCACAGCTGCGTGAAGTCGTCATACGAGGAAATAAGGAGGGGCTTCCAACGGAAACCAACCCGAAGCGCACTGGGCAGCTGTACGATCAGATGCAGCGCACCGCCCAACACGACGCCCCAGCCAAGACCCATAATACCCATAAGCGGAACCAGGTAGACGGCTCCGAAAATGATTCCCAAGTTGTAGACAACCGGAGCTATGGCATATGCCACGAATCGTTTAAACGAATTGAGAATCCCGGAGAATATGAAGCTAACAGAGAGCAAAATTGGCTGCAGTGCCATGATGCGGGATAGACGGATTGTAAGCGCTAACTTTTCACCTTCAAATCCAGGAGCGATAAGAGGAACGATTTGCGGGGCAAACAAGGCGTATATAACAGAAAGAACCCCCACCCCCAGAACGATTAAGTTAAATAACGATATCGCGAAATCAAACGCGCTTGATTGCCTCCCTTTCTTTCCATTCACTAACTTATCGGTAAACAACGGAATAAAGGCAGCCGACAATGCCCCTAAAACGATGAGATTGAAAATAAGGTCGGGGATGCGGAATGCAGCCACAAACGCATCGAAGGTATCACCGGCTCCGAAAGTAGTAGTAAATACGCGCTCTCGAATTAACCCGATAATACGGCTCAACAAACTAGACGCCCCCACAATGAGGGCGGCAGAAACTATCGAACCATTCCCGGTAAGCCGCTTGTACTGATCAGGAGACACATCTCGATTGTACGGGAAAAGCCTCTAGTCTCAAAATTTGTCAATTTTTCTCCATTACCACCCCAAGTTGCGTATCAGCATCCAGCTGCGTTCGATAGATTACACTCTGGTCCGATTCACGAGTCAGGCCTGCTTCAGGCGCAATATGCGTTAATACAACCAACTCCGGCACCCGAACTGAGGCTCGAATACTCGTACGAACGTCTCCAGGCTGCTTGGCTACAAATACACTATACCCTTCAGCTGCGTTGAATATGGAAGGCATCGATACGTGTCGAGGAATGCGGTACCGATACAACGTTACCGACGTCTGGCCAGGCTGCGTGATGATCCAATTTGAAAAATACGTATATCCGCTTTCAAGGCCAATAACCGTACCGCTATCGTGCTGACGCTGGCTCGCCTGCCAATCCGCAACATCCGCATCCCCCTCAAGCGGGAGGTCAGACGCATGTAAAACGGGACGCGGCACTTGAGCTGCGGGGGTAAACCCGGAAGCCTCCAACAACTGCGCATCGCGCGGAACAAACACCCGCTGATACACTACGTTATCCTTGTACGCCGGATTTTCTGACTCAGGATATTCGATATCCAGCACCTCTGCTGGACCGTTATGCGTCCTTCGAATAGTAAGCACCACTTCAACATCGCCGTTATGTGCCACCGTGCTGCGATAGTCAATTTCCTGATCAACAAACTGATCGCTTTTGTGCCCCCCTATATTCGCATTGTTCACGTACAAAAACCCTTGCTTGTCCTGCGGCACCGATCCTGACCATCCTAGTTGCTGAATTTGTTCCTGGGCTGCGCTATCCCGGAAATACAACAACAGATCCTTGTGATAGATCGCCTCGGATAACGCCCCCATAATCTCCACATTAGGCGGGGAACCTTCTTGGGATTCAAATAGACGATTGAGCAATAACGGAGCTAAGTCCGCTAAAAACTGCTTGGGCTTGTTTAACTGTACATCGTAGTCGTATGTGACCTCTTGTTGGGTCACCTCAAAAAAGTTTTCCGCATTCACTTCTACCTCATACCCGGGGACGATGACCGGCCCGGTGATCGCAAGCAGGCGCTGAATAACGCGGGGAGTGAATAAGATAACTCCGTCTACAGTCGGTCCTCCTTCCTTTTCGAAGAACTGAGCGATCTTCGGAGCGCTTACCTCGTAATCCACAAACCAATTCGCATCACGCAAATACCAGCGGTCGACAATGGGGAGAAGGGGACTTGGAGGGGCAATACGCTCCCTCAGCTGTCCGTCAGGATCATATACGCTTTGAACATCGATATTCTCAACTCGGCCCCGATCAATATTAACCAGTCCGACTGTACCGATAAACCCACCAATGGGACGTAACTCATGGTTGTTCGCAAACAGCAGCAGATACTGCCGATCATGCTCAGCTCCAAGCAGGTATAAGAACGTATCGCTCTGCTCAACAAATGTCCGCACTAGCTCCGTAGCCGTCGGCACCGACTCCCGTAGTGTCTGCACCTGCTCTTTAACATCAGATGGCAGCAGCGGACTGTTCACTTTCTCCAAGGCTCGCTGCGCTGTTTCCAACTCCCGTAAAGCTGCTTCAAAGTCCGGCCGCACGGAGGCAATCGCATCAGCTATGGTCAAGGTGTTTTCATCAGTCCCCCCTACCATCGCCCCAGCTGACAACAGCGGCGTTAACCCCCGGCTTATGCTCTGCCCCGCCGCAGTTAACGACTGTCCCACTACAAGCAACTCCTGTCCGGACTTAACTGTTCCAGTAATATCCAGGATGCGCAAAATAGCGCCTTGTGCGGCCAAAGCATTTTCCAGCTCTGTTTGTGCTTCTTCAATTAAAACTGCGGCTTGCTGAAACGATGCTTCACTGGCGGCAGCGTCAGTTTGAGCTAAGGCCGCTTGGGCTGAGCCAATGTGACCCAGTGCTTCTTGAGACCTTCCCTGTACCAATGCCAACACAGCCGATACTCGCCCCAGTCCCTGTAGATTCCACACCAGTCCCGCAACTAACCCACACCCGACAAGGAGAATTACAAGATTCGTGACTTTGACACTGCGGGGCGTTTTATGGACTTTTTTTTTAGATGTTTTGGCGCCTTCTTCCTTGGCACCAAACATTGAGAAAGGCCACAGACTCACCATCAACGGCAAGGCAAACTTTGATTGAGGTTTTCGAACAGATACCGTCCGTTCTTCATCAACTTCAACGAATAAGCTCTTAGGTGATTGAGCTGGCTGCGGCTGCTTGCCAAAGTCATACGATACATCCCGTTCGCTGTACCAATCCGTTGCAGACGCATTGCCATACTGAGGCTTAGGACGGGTAATTGAGCGTGCAGGAGTAGGCGCTTTTTTCGGTCGAGGCGCCGGCTTGCGCTGCACTACCTCCTTGGTTGAAACAGGTTGCTTTCTACGAGGCGCTGGCTTGGGAGCGAGGGCTCGCTTTGGTCGATTTGCTCCCGTTGTCTTACTTGCGATGTTTCCAATATACGGAGGAGCTGCAATCTGCAATTGCGGTTGCGACTTCGTATATACATCTCCGGTATGATGCTCTGCTCCGCGATTAAATAGTCGATGACGCGGCAGCGTGAAACCACCTTGAATGGGCTCTTCGGTTTCCTGGTAGCTTACTACTGGGCGAGTGTGTATCGGTCGACGATCAAACTTAATAATAGACTGACGCTGACGCTTCTTCTGTCGCTCCTTGGCAAGCTGATCGCGAATTGGCTTCCGCAACCGAGCAGGCAATTTCCAATCCACTTGAACAACGCGCGAACCCGCTGTCACTTGAGGATTCCCAGGCTTTCGCTGTGGCGGTTTGCGCGACGAAGAAACAACAGCTCGTCGTCGGCGTTTCATACTATTTGGCTTTGCACCCCCTGCTGCATTCTGATTTGGCGGAAGGACATCAAACACACCTTTAGTGTACGACTAAACAAGAAACTACGAAAGATTATTTGGCTAGTTGTTAGTCGGTTTCTCGAACTCCACCCGGATCGAACGCTGGGATCTGTGTCACAACACTAGCCGACCCTTCACCCTGCTTACTATTCTCGTCAGTACAGATCAGCGAGATATCATATTGCCCAATCTCACTTGCAACGAACTCGATCGAGCCCGGGTCCCCTGCGGTCACATCAGCCAAGACAGTAGTACCTCCTGGGCTTTCCACCAACCATTCACATGTAATGATATTAAGGTTATCCGGATGCGTAACCGTTCCGGTTGCAGTTACTGTGCTGTTGCGTATAAATGGCCCAGGTCCCGTGGTCACGTTTACATTCGGCGGCCTTGTATCGATCGTTATAGTATGACTCGTCCAATCAGACGTACGCCCTTCTTCATCAACGGCTCGCACGTAGAGTGTCTTATCACCAACACTCGGCCATGTCTTGTTGGATGACTGCTGAACATTCACTGGCACGAACTGATCAGCTGGAACTATTTCATTCATCTGCCCATCTCCGGTCCAGTCAATGTGATACTGAACATCCGTCTCCGCTTCAACTGAGTAGAATGTAAAAGGATAGCTGGTGTTTATGAAGCCTGTTGTGGGACCGCTTACAATCGGGGCCGACGGAGGGTTGCCTGGATCACCAGCCTGGAGCGCAAATGGCACGGTTTGAGCCGGAATAGGGAAGAGTTGTTGCTTATTCGATCCTATCCCTACATACATCGGGATGTTATTACCCCACCAAATGTTCTGCAAACTATAGTTATCAGATCTAATTCTCCAGCGGCTATAAAACCGGGCATTGGTAGTGTTAAAGTGGAAATTTCCATCAATTCTTCCTTCTCGCGCGACCGTACACGTCCGATTCCACCCAGGCTTTCGTTCGGCCGTGTTGGTTCCCGTTACAGTATCGACACAATTAGTAAGCATCCCGTCAGTGCTTGAAAAGGTTCGTGTGGGCGCCGGAATAACATAGTGAACGCATCGATCGTATATGTAGTCAAACTCAGCCCGATACCGGACATTCAAGAGGGCATCTCCATGGGGGCAGCTCGCAGCATATCTGAAATTGTAGTGAGGGTGGTTGGCAAGATTTGGATCGCTGGGTATGAGCGCCGGAGTAGGCGAATCGTTCCGCCACAATCCAAGCGGGGTATCATTCCCATACCCTGTTCCGCTCCAAGTCGCGTCTTCACGCAGGTGCTTACCAAACTGGAACTCAAGTCGGTCTCCTGGCTGAACAACTGGAGGGTTATCGGTGCGAACATCAAGATAAGCTCCGGTAGTGAGATTCCGGATCCCCACACGATACGTAGCATCCATCACTACTCCATGAAACGCCTGTGTGTATAGCACCACATCGCCCGTATCAAGCGGACCTCCGTCTTTAACCATATTCCGGCTATAAAGTGCGTCTACTGAATGGTTCCATTTGATGCTTTTCGCCTCTGCGACTTCCGCTGAACCGAAGACAAGGCCGGCTCCTGCTACAAGCAGTCCTAAAATCATAAGCGTTGCTCGTTTTCGTGTCACCATAGCGGCTATAGCTAGTATAAGGATAAGAACGAGTGCTCCAATTCCAGCCATCAGAAGTGTCCGTCCACTCGGCGCATCCGAGTCGGGTCCGGCACTGCTGCCAGCCGAAGAAGAACATAATGCCGGATCTATTTCACTACAGTCATACTCCATCGCCGCCCGGTCCACTATCACTCCATTGTGCTGCAGCTCGGCCGACAGAGTAAACCGATCATATGTCTGGTTTGGAGTAAACACATCAGCCACCCCCATCATGCCTCCTGTAATATCTCCTTCATATGTATAGCTATGAATAACGTTACCGCCAGGACCGGTCAGGGTAAGCGTCAATATGTTATTAGACACCACATCCTGCACTCCCGCGCCATGAATACAAGAGAAAAGCGTGTTCTCCGCTCCGGCAGTGAGCGGGAACGAGGTTACACCGGGGAAATTGATACGAACTTGCTCAACGTCAGGACGAGTTACGCGCATACCAACAATCGACTTGGTATCCTCGTACTCTGCGGTACCAACAAGATAGTATATAGCGTGTGCATTTTGGCTAGTTGTATACGAGACCGTCTGGCTGGCATTTGCTCCAACAGTGACCGTTTCTCTCGTAGTATCGAGAAGATTACTCTGGCGCAACGAATCCCAGGTATACAGCTGCCAGGTAACCGGAATCGTTTGAGATTCGCTTGTTGGATTTACAAGATCAATACTAAATGTTGCCTCACCCTCAACTTGAGGAGCGAATGAGACAAACCTATACGGCTCGGTATTCACCGTCGCAGTCGCCCGATTAAATGCTACCGACTCTCCTGCCTCACCCGTTACATGAAAAGGAGTTATCTCACCGACAATATCATCCGTAAAAGAAAGGCCACTTAAATTAAATGCGTCACCGTTAACAAAATAGGTAGCCAGTTGATAGTCCCCAGTGGGCAGGTGAGCTGGGACCCGCCATGTATGCGAAATAGGCTTACTTTCCTCTGCGGCTAATGTCACGTCCCGCTGAATGAAATACTGATCAACAAGATCACGCGGCCCGGGGTTTTCAGTCGCCGCTCCGTCATCCGTTCGATATATCTTCGCAAACACCGCACCGTCCACGATCGGATACGGGTTCATGTTCGTTACTGTTCCCGTAAAGGCAATTTAAGCTCCAGCTGCTGGAGTATTAATTGATGGCTGCAGTGAAATATCTACGCTATTAAACGAATAGTGGTCAAAACAATCAACCGTACCGCTTGGGTCAGCTACTGTAGGAAAGTCCGGTTGTACCAGATCATCATCCGGTGAAACTCCCAGAAACGACCCTTGTATTTGTGCTTCATCGTTTCCTGCTGAAGCTTCCGGTGAGGCAAAAGGATCCGTTACCTCTTGAAGCGAACCTGCTTGAGCGAAAACAATACTGGGAGCAGCGGTTGGAACGACGATAAACACTGCTGCGAGGAGGAGAACTGTAAGCCTGGAAAATATGTTATCCACAGAAGGTGTATGAGTACTATTTAAGAGTAGCACAAAATCTTTACTGCTGTACAAAACTTTATGCACCAGCCTCCTCATACACACCTAAGTGTTGCTGCGCTGCCAGCTCCCAGGAAAACCGTGCGGCTTGGTTCTTCCCTTTCTCAACATACGCTCGACGCTCCGAAGGATTATCAAGCACCATCCGCACCCCCATCGTTATACTGCGAATGCTTTCGGGATTCACATACACTGCCGCAAATCCCATTACCTCCGGCAAACTTGAAACGTTAGATGTTACAACCGGCGTACCGCAAGCAGCGGCTTCTAAAGGCGGCAATCCAAACCCTTCGTACAAGCTTGGGAAAACAAAACATGCCGCCTCGGAATACAATGCTGGTAGCAGCTCGTTTGACACATATCCCGGGAAAATAACATGATCTACAACATTAAGTCGCTGGGCGTACCGCAAAGCGTTGGTATACCCTGGTACCGGCTTTCCGGTAATAACCAGCTTCAAATCGGGATACCTATTGCGCAGCTCTACAAAGGAATCTAAGATTCGACGGATATTCTTATGACTCATCCACACACCTACATACAACAGGTACGGATTTGAAGTTCCAATTAATGATCTCACCTTCTGGCGCTGCAGGGCGCCAATTGGTTCAAAAAAACGATCATGAATGCCTTCATATATAACGCTCGAATTTTTCGGAAGCGAAAGCGGCAGCGCTTCCACTTCCCTACGAGTATGCTCTGTCACAAAGATGACGTGGCACGCTCTGGCAACTGCCCGAGAAAACACCACCTCATACATCAGCTGCTTAAGCAGGTGCTGGTGTTTTTGGCCTGGGAAAATAAAGCGGGTAGCGTCGTGAATCGTTACCACATAGGGCTTGCGGTATAACAGCGGAACATTAAAGTGCGTAAAATGCACAAAGTCAACATCAAGCGCGTTAAGCTGGCGCAAAAATATCGTCTGCTCCTGCCAGGAGTAATACGAGGCCGTTACCGGCACGAGCGTAAACTGTTCCGGCAGCTTTCCTATTGTTTTGCGTGCCTGCTGCTCCCACCGATCAGGGATAAGAACAACGAATTGATGGGAGGAAGATGTAGCAGCATATTGTAGTAACAGGTTTTTTACATACGTTGCAATTCCCGTCCACAGAATTGCTCGCGCATCTATGGCGATCTTCATGCAGATGAGCGTACCATGCTCTCCAAGATTCGCACGGTCTGCTTGGCAGCGCGCTGCCAGTTGTATGTTGACCGCACTTCTTCGCGAATAGCATATGGTACTCGGACAGGAGATTGTAGTACTTCGTGCATCACGGCTGCCAATAGTGAGGTATCGTACGGATCAACTAGAGTAGCCCACTTGCCCACAACCTCCGGCAGTGAAGAGTTAAATGATGTTATAACCGGCGTTCCAACCGATAGCGCCTCCAGCGGCGGGAACCCAAATCCTTCGTAAAAACTGGGATACACAAACAAATCTGCCGCCGCATAGAGCGCCGCCTTTTCCGCTTCGGGAATAAATCCGAGCGGATGAATCCGATCACGGTAAGCCGAGCGGAGATATGCCGCTTGATGCTCCCCCTGCTTCCATCCGCTTTCTCCTGCCAATACCAAATCGTGCGGCACTCGATCTGCTATCGCACCAAATGCTTCAATGATTCCCGTGATATTCTTGCGCGGCTCGAACCGGCCAACATACAACACAAAATGCTCCGGTAGATGATAGCGTTGCCGCACCTGCTGCACTGCGGTTGAGCGCGCCCCTTTGGGATCTAATGATAATCCGGAATATATAACTGATACTTTTTCACTCGAAACGTCATACAAGCGCATTAAATCTTCTTTAGTGTGTTCTGAAACAGCAATAATATGGTTAGCTCTACGCATAAGCTGACGAGGACGCACCAGCTGATGCCATACCCGACGCCACGGATTTAAGAATTCCGGAAACAACTCATACGATACATCATGCGCCACAGTCACAAGAGGAACACTCACAGAGAGCGGCGTAAGCCGCGCGTTCGGAACAAAAAACACATCCCCTCGAACTAACGAGTCCCAACGAGGATAGCCGGATACCAGCTGCGCTGCGTTAAATACTTTGTTCGGATACCGGTACGGCACCGGGTGTACATTGCGAGGAAACTCCGGCAGGTCTACCTTTCGCGCCGAGTTGTAATACGCTTGAAAAATGTGTTGCGGGGCGTATGTCGCCATCGAACGCAAAATATGCGTCGTGTATTCTTCCCCGCCGCTATGCCGGCCCTCCATCAATGACCGTACATCTACAGCGATTTGCATAGGGTAATTACCTTTTTACCGTATCAACCGCCCGCATAGCCACGAGTAGGACAACCAGATTAAGACCGAGAAATGCAACAATCAAAAACGCAGCGGAGGATATGATCGGAACAGACACAGCCGTGCGTCCCACCCAAGCGTCAGTCGCAGTCGCACGAAACTGCAAAGCTGGGATCCCCTCTTCGTCATAGCGCTCGATATTCCTTTCCATCACGCTCTGCAACCCTTCGGCTAGAGCCATCGCCGTATCTTCCTGCTTTCCGCGCACGGACACTTGAATTAACTGCGGCGCCGTCTTGTCCGCTCGAACAATCCGGGAAACCTGATGCGGTTCAGTAGTCGGCAGTGGGATACCCGCTTCATTAAATGCCGCCACGATCACTTCCGGGGTTTGCGCCCACTTTGCTACCGTGGCCGTAAAAAGATCAGTCGCTTGCAAGGCGTAAAATCCATCAAATGTATACTCACCTGGCTCTTCCCGCTCAGTTAGCGAAACGATATATGAAAAATGAACTTCATAGACAGGCTCGATCCGAGCTGATAGCGCGTATGCTACAGCTCCCGCCACAAATGCCGCTATAAGCACCACCGGAAGCTGCTTGCGAATTTCCATCCAATATTCAGGCATATTGCCTCCCTATCATGTTTTGTTCGTGCTGCACCCATTCATTCTGCACGAGTTGTCCCATTTCGTCTAAGAATCGGCTTCGATCAAAGGTTTGCCCATGACCGTAAATGGCCAGGGGGTCAAACCGCACAGCCTCAGACTGCATAATTGCCGCAGCTAATGAGGCAGGAGTTTGTTCGTCAAAAAATACGCCAGTAACACCATCTACAACCGTTTCAATAGCGCCTCCAGCTCGAAAAGCGATCGTGGGCTTACCGCTCGCCGCAGCCTCCAAGGGCGTTATCCCAAAATCTTCTTCTTGTGGAAACAGAAGGGCCTTCGCCCCGGCATACAGCTTTGGCAAATCCGCATCGGGTACAAATCCCAAGAATTCCGTGTGCTTGCCTGCACGTGATTTCAAATCCTCCAGCTCTGGACCCACTCCAGCAACTTTGAGTGGCCTACCTAACTGCTCGCAAGCAGCGATA
>JBBEDC010000038.1:0-19815 GCA_040881505.1 Candidatus Anderseniibacteriota bacterium | reverse complement strand
ATGCCTCATAGTAGGTGAGGCGGGGGTTGTTGCGTTAGATACTAGAATTCAGCCAGAGGACACTTGACAGTATTTTAATATTAGGTTAAATAATAAACGTGGCACGCGGTGTGCTCACGTTTGTTCTTACCCATTCGCGAAAGGACTGACTGCTACACTCGGTTAGCGCTCTGCGATGCTCGTGGACCGCTCAATGACCTGCTTGAAAAGCTATCCGGTGAAAATGGCTCGCTCTGGCTGGCCGATTTGAATCAATTGCTTCGCCAGCCGAGGCCAACCAGTACTAAGCCGCCCGTCAAACTGCGAAAGGCAAGTGGCCGTTCCCGTGCACAGGCCGAAGAATCACACGTCATTGACTGTGACAACCTGCCTTGGATCACCAGCAACTTTAAACGTGTGCAGTGGTCGCAGAAGGGGAAGTTCGCCTGGGATCCTAAGCGGGCAAAACTCTATTTGCCTGCAAGTCAGGAAACAAAAGCATACAAGGGCCACGAGCTGAAGGATGAGCTCCAAAACCTCCCCATCATGGGTGTCGCTGTCCGTGATTTTCTGCTCAGTCATCCCGAACTGATTCCAGAGGAGTGGAAAGATTACTACATTCTTTTTTGGAGAACCGTCTACGTAGACCTTCAGGACCACCTTTGGATTCCTTCGTTGGTTTACTACAAAGAGGGTTGGCACGAGAACTTCAAGTCTCTGGAGTGTGACAGTCTGTTCAGCGGCAACTACCGAACCCTACTTTACGAGCCCTGAGAGACGTCTGACCTGATTACGTTCTCGTTTCGCATAGTTTCTTGGGCCCTTTGCATTGTGCACTGGACTCTTTTCTTTTATCCAAAATAGTGTGTGCAGGGGAGGGGTATCCTCTTCGTCATCATACTTTTGATTCGGAAGACGCCCTGGTTGGCGAGCAAGATTGTGCGTCCACCCGATATGGCATTTACGCACCAGCTGATATAAATTGAGCTTATGGCTGGTAATATTGCCTTTATTGACGGACAGAATTTGTATATGGGAACGACCATGTCAGATAGGCCGTGGCGTATAGATTTACCGAGGTTCAGAGTATACCTGCAGCAAAAATACAACGTTAAGGAAGCCTACTACTTTCTGGGATTCACCCAGGATAATCAGCAAGACCTATACGATGCTATTCAAAAAGCTGGATTCATTTTGCAATTCCGGGAACACAGCTCAGCCATGCTGGGAAAGAAGAAAGGAAACGTTGATACAGATATCGTCTTTTCGGTAATGAAGAAGCTGTATCAGCGAGAAGACTTTGAAAGGGTTGTCTTAGTATCTGGTGATGGAGATTATAGAATGATGGTTGATTTTTTGATTGATGAGAATCGGCTGAAGAAGATACTCTTTCCAGATCAAAGGCGAGCGTCATCTCTGTATAAAAAGATTGATCTGAAATATAGGGCTGATTTAAGTGCTACGGATGTACGAAGAAAAATTGGGCGCTAAATAAAGAAAAGGGCTCCTTAGGTAATTAACCGTTCGGATCCCTTTTCGTCGTAATACCTATCAGTGTACACAAATATCCGACGTTGTCAAGAACAAAAAGAGAACACTAGTTTTAACGGGCTCCCTAGCAAAAAGCACCGTTGTTTATCCAACCGAGCGACCGATACCGTAGTAGAGGATTCCTGCCGCAGCCAAGACCGCACCATCAAGCGCGTTTTTGCCATCGATCACAATGCGCACATTGTGCTTTTTGAGGTATTCGGGAGTCAGTGCGGATATAAATTCGTCGTGATTAGTGCCGAGGATAACAACATCAGCGCCACTTACGGCCTCGTCGAGCGATGCTGTTGTTGAGCCTTTTAACACGTGCGGATCAAATACGCGCAAGTTTCCGTTGCGCTTTTCCAGCATCGAGCGAATCGTGAGGCACGGGCTCTCGCGAATATCATCAATATTTTTCTTGTAGGCGAGCCCTAGCAGCGCTACCGTAGGCGCTTCAATACCCAGCTTTTCGACGGCCTCATCCATCCGCTCAAGTGTATATGCGGGCATGCTGTCGTTAATCTGCCGAGCCAGGCGAAGGAACTGATGGTCAAACCCTACCTGCTTAGCCCGCTCGATCATGTAATACGGATCAACGCTGATACAGTGTCCGCCGACGCCGTTGCCGGGGTAGTGGGCAAGGAATGCGAAGGGCTTTGTCGACGCCCCTTCGATGACATGGGTTACATCAATCCCCAACTTATCAAACGACTTCGCCATCTCGTTCACGAAAGCAATATTGATATCACGGAATGTATTTTCAAATATCTTTACCGCTTCAGCTTCAGTTAAGGATCCCATCGGCTTGATCTCGGCTTCCAAAATACTGCCATAGAAGGCAACTCCAGCATCCGTAGCTTGCGGAGTATATCCGCCAATGACGCGGGGAATGTTACGGATTGTCCATGTGGTGTCCCCAGGGTTAATGCGTTCCGGGCAATGGACAAGCTGCAGTGCGTTATCACCTTGCAGAGGCAGGTCGCTGCGTGTTTCCAGGATCGGCACAACAATCTCGTGCATCACGCCCGGATTGATAGTGGATTCGATACTTAGCAGCTGCCCTGGTTGCAGATGGGGGAGAATAGATTCTAAGGCGGACTTGAGCGGACGTAGGTCCGGCTCGTGACTATCAGTAACGGGTGTGGGAACGGCAACTACCACGGCCTGGGCGGATGAGACAACCGAGGCGTCGGTCGTGGCAGTGATCGGGTAGCGCTTGAGGTCGCGCTCTATAATGGCATCCTCGAGCGGGGAGGTGCCTGAATTAATCTGTCCTACCTTTTCCTCATCAATATCAAGCCCGGCTACGGTCCAGCCTTTCTCTTGCGCCAGCAGGGCTAAGGGCAGTCCAACGTATCCCAAACCGACTACTACGAGGTTTTTTTCTGTATTCATAGACTTCACGCTAGCAGACGAGCATTTTTCTGTCACGCAACACATTTGATGTCACCCCTCTTCCGCTATACCTTTAACCCTACCGTGGCCTTCGGCTTCGGTGGGTCCTCTCTTTTCTCAAGAGAGTAGAAATGGGCACGGGTAAACGGCAACGCGGCACTCGTCCATACGGACGAGCAGGGGGCTCCATGTGGGGTTACCCCGACTGTACTTAGGGAAAGCCCCACCTTCTGGTGCGGACGAAACCCTCGGACATCAGCAAAACACCGTTGTACGCACCCGTGCCCATCCCGCTGATCTTCTTGTCACGAAAGAGGATTACAATGAACCTTTTGCAACTAGACAGGAACATCGCTGGAGAGCCGTCCTTCCGGACGTTTGTCTACGCTGACCGCAACCCGCTCGGACGCACCAAAAAACAGCGACTGCTGCATGCGCCCAACAAGCCTATGGCGCTACTCCACAAGCGACTCATCAAGTACGTTCTGTCGCGTGGAGTCAGCATGCCGTCAGCGACGGGCTGTATTGCGGGTTGGTCTTCGAAGCTCAACGCGCAAGCGCATGCCGGAAACCAGCATCTCTATCAAATTGATATGCGAGATGCTTATCAAGCCGTCGACCTGGAGTACCTGGCAACCATCTTCGAGCAGCTAGATCCTCAATTGAGGGGGCAGCACGAAGAAGTGGCCGCCTTCGTCAAGACGTACTGCAGCTGCGCGTTAGGTGGACTTGCAACCGGCGCGAACGCATCGCCGCTGCTGTTCAACCTGTACTGCGAAGTCCGCCTTGATCGTTTCGTTCGTGAGTATTGCGAGCTGCGCGCGATTAGCTATACCCGATATCTGGACGACCTTACGTTTTCCAGTCGCGATCGAGCAATCGGGAAGCAACGCCGACGCGACCTTCGCTCGTTTGTCGAAGCAGCTGGGTTCCAAGTGAACCACAGCAAGTCGCGCGTGGTCGACATCGAGAGACAGGGCACAGCGCGCATCACTGGCATCTTGCTCAACAGCCATGGACACGCAATGCTCCCGGCGCGATGGTGCCGAGAGTTTAACCGTCAGCTACGAGCCGCCCTTGAGGGCAAGGCTCTCAACCGGCAACAGCTTGAGGGAATGATCGGTTTGTTCTACAGCGCGACAGACCTTGACCATCCCACCAAGAAGGAACGCGAGCTTGTTCAGCTGATCCATCGATACCGACACACATGTGCTACAAAAAGGCGCCGCAGGCGTACTTCCTTGTAGCCCCTGTGTGTTTTTCTTATTACGCAAACAAATATCTGCATATATTTGACGCCTGTGGTATCCTTAAGAAAATACTTAACTATCCTGTTATGGCGAATGTAACTATTTACACCACTTCAACCTGCGGCTACTGCAAAGCGGCAAAAGAATTCATGCAATCTCACGGCGTTGAATACAACGAAATCAACGTGGGCACAGATCAAGCGAAGGCGCGGGAGATGATCGAAAAGTCCGGACAAATGGGCGTTCCTGTCATTATTGTTGAAAATGAAGGAAATGAAGATATGATTATAGGCTTTGACCAGGCTCGCATTGCTGCAGCGCTGGGCATAGCTGGATAATTGAAAGACGTCGATGAACGAGGAAACTACAACATACGATGTTGGTATTGTCGGATACGGCCCTGCCGGAATTACCGCCGCTATTTACGCTGCCCGCAAACAGTTAAAGGTTGTTATCATTGGCGATTTGCCAGGAGGAGAAGTCCGTAACTCAGGCGAGATTGAAAACTGGCCGGGAGATGGAGAGACTGACGGGAATGCCTTGGCTGATAAATTTATTAACCACCTGAAAAGCCATAAGGATATGGTCGATATTGTGTCCGATACAGTCACCACTGTTACGAAAGACGACAACACGTTCACACTCGTTGCCAGTGGCGGCAAAACATTTACCGCCAAGACTGTGATATACACCGCCGGACGACACCCTCGCAAACTCAATGTTCCCGGAGAAGAAGAATTTAAGAACCGAGGCGTGTCATATTGTGCAACGTGCGATGCTCCTTTGTTTCCAGATAAGGAAGTGGCCGTTATCGGTGGTGGCAACACTGGAGCGGAAGCGGTGATTATGCTGCAGAAAATCGCTAAGAAGATTTACCTACTGCACGACACCGACACGCTACGCGCAGACCCTATTCTGATCAATAACTTCAGCAACGATCCAAAAGTAGAAATTATCTACAACACGAATACCACTAAAATCGAAGGGGAGATGATGGTAAACAAGCTCACCTATGTGAACAGTCAAACACAAGAAGAAAAAACGCTGGATGTGCAGGCAGTGTTTGTAACCATCGGTGCTATTCCTAACACCGCACCCATTAAAGACCTAGTTGAGCTTGACTCCTTTGGCGCTGTTGTAGCTGACCGCTACGGCAATACAAACGTGCCCGGCTTCTTTGCAGCAGGGGATGTTACCGACATTCGTGATGCTCAAATTGTCGTGGCAGCCGGCCACGGCTGCAGTGCCGCACTTTCAGCTGGCGACTACCTAAGCCGCCAAGGGTAGGGTTGTTTGATTGGCCGCTTTCAGCGTACGCTTACCACCACATATGCGAGCTGTATTTCACGCTGTCACCAGTCGCATTGGCCGCCTCTTAACGGCCATGCACTACGTTATCCCGTCGTCGCACTATGCGCTGCTGGCGCTGTTTTTCTTTGCTGGGTTGGAAGTAGTCCTAGCCCTCCATCGCTGGATTTTCGTCGTTATTACCGTGGTGTTGGCTATAACCGTCCTGGGGGTCATCCTTATCCGCACCGAAGAAGAAGGCGAGTTTCATCCGTCTCAAGCAATTCTGCCCACCTTTGCAGCCCTGGGGCTGACATCGTTCTCGCTTTTCGTGCCGGCTACTCTTTGGATCCACTTCTACTTCATAGGCTCTGCGATCGTGTTTTTCTTTTTACTTAAGCACGGAGCGAAACAAGCCTATCCTACTTGGAACTGGATGATATCCTTGATTATCCTCTATGTTCTTCTGGCCTCTATCTTAGGCTGGAGATTTAATCTGTATGTGCCCGTCATCTTTATTCTTATCCTCTCCTCATTTTCCATTCTTCTGCTGAGCTTCCAGTCGCTGTTGCGATATACCAGGCGCCAGTCTGAGGCCTGGCTGATTGCCCTGTCGATCGCGTTTGTTTTAACCGAAGTCATTTGGGTGCTCCAGTTCTTGCCGTTTCATTTCTTCATACAGACTGGCGTTGTAACGGCCCTTTACTACGTCATTTTTCAGCTGGCGGCTATGAGTTACGAAAAGAAACTTGAACGAAAAGATATACTTGAATACATTGCGGTAGGAACAGTGGCGCTGTTAATGCTGCTATTCACCGCACGATGGGTGTAATACAATAGGTATATGGCTTCAAAGAAATCAACCAATCAGAAGAGTATCAAAGTGTCGCTGCGCACCCTTATTATCGTTGCAGCCCTGGTTGTGCTCTTGGGCGGTGCTGGTGGGGTTATAGGGTCGCGTCTGGCTACACCAACGCTACCGCCTCTAACGGGAGACAAACAGCAATTCGTTACCACTGTTCAGGAGGTAAGTATTTCTCCAAGCACTCAGTCAAGTGCCTTAACTGAACGCCTGAAGCGCTCGGTAGTGTTACTTGTTGATGCTGACACTCCGACTCGGGCAGTAGGCAGCGGTGTTGTTATAACAAACGACGGCCTTATCGTTACTAGTTCTTCAATCCCTGCCAGTGCGATTGACGCCCTTGATAGTGACGGAAATATTATACAGACCAGCACAGTCGGAACAGACGTGTTATATGGCCTCACATATTTGCGCCTGGATGAGGGTGTCATCCCGCCATTCGAACTATCCAATGACAATCCAGCTGTTGCCACGCAGCTACTGGCTCTAAGTCTGTCGACTGAGGCGGTATCCGCTCAGGCTCAAGTGCGCCAACTCACTGAGTACATTACTCCAGACCCAAGTGTCCCTGATGGCATTATGCGACACGGAGTACTTGATCAAGCGCTTGCTCAATCATTTATCGGAGCTGCATTGGTGAATGATGAAGGAAAGCTATCTGGCCTCGTTAGTAACACGACGGAAGGGCATGTTCTGGTAGTCGACGCTATTCGCTCGAGCCTAGCGCGTATCACGGCCGGCCAGCGCGAGGCGAATGTGTTCGAAGACTGGGGAATGCGGCTGTCGTATGAGTTCGTGTTTAATACTGAGCAGACAAAACGCTCCTTCGCAGTTATTGTCACGGACGTTCTGCCAACCTCTCCGGCGGCAACTGCCGGCATACGTCGCGGTGATCGAATTACAAAGGTTCAGAATACCGACGTGAGCTGGCAAACCGACCTTGCTTCACTGTTTTCTAGCACTGCTGGAATATCAGTAACCATAACGCGCGGGCAGCTAACTGAAACGATAACGCTCAATCCCGCATCGCCGCAGTCGTAATACCGCCATGCAGCCCAAACCAAAACTCATTATCGGATCAACAGCCATTGTCGTTGTCCTTATTCTGATGTCTTTGGGCCAAGAGGTGAATCGGCGCTGGCAAGTACAGCGCGAGGTTGCTCAGCTGGATCAAGAAGTTCAAGCGCTTCAGAAGAACGTTCTTGAACTCAATCATTTGAATCAATATTTTCGCACTGACGACTATCAAGAACGCTTAGCCCGAGAGAAGTTAAACTACCGAGCTCCTGATGAGCATGTCGTTCTTATTCCCGATGAATCTGCGGCTCAGGAAAGCAAGGCAACGCTTCCGAAAGAATCAAAAGAGCAAGTAGCAAATCCCATGCGGTGGTGGAGGATCTTTTTTGTAGACGGACCTGCCGCTACTGGTAACCAGACAACATGAAACGCGTACCCCTCATTATTTTTTCTACCGCTACTGCTGCTATCTTGATATGGCTTGGCATATACGCTTCAGTCTTAGCTTCCAAAGCGCCGCACGAACATTCTCTGGCTCAATATCCTCTGTGGCCCATCGCTTGTTCGACCAGGGGATGCGTTACAACGCGCGGTTGGCAACAAGTTCACGCGCACTCAACTCAATTTGCACAAGTGCATGAACAGCAAACACCGGATATTTCTTCAACACTTACAACAACGGTGCGACGTCACCTGGCCGATCACGCCTTTCTATCATCGCCGGTAACGAATGCTGATGCGAGGCGATACCGGGAAGAAATTCTCAACGTAGCAAGCGAAGAACAGCTCAAGACAGTAGTTGATATTTCGCTGCCGGAATATGACAAGCAGGTTCTCGTTCCATTCTTGCAGCAAGAAGCACTCCGTCAGCAGCAACAGGCGGAATCAGCTGACGACCTCTATGCGCAACTTTCCTCCGAGCGGTTTATTATTATGCCTCTCCTTCATTTTCGCTGGGACAAATCTAGTGGGGCTGCCCACGTGCGATAGGACGAGGGTGTTCACAAGCTATTGAACCATTACGCATACTTGACAATATTTATATAGTATGCTAATATATAGATTGTAGGCATGGAGTGCCTGTTTTTTGTCCCTTCCGCGAACGGGAGAGTGGAGATGAGCACGAAGCTCGATGCATTTGTGGGCCTACTGATCATCGCTAGCACGAGCCGCTGGCTCTACTTCTTCGCCACATGTGAGGAAGTGTCCTGGGCCTTGATTGGCCGGGAGGTGATCGTACAGTTCCCGCTGCTTGGCCTCAGCTGGGTCACCGGATCCGCTTGGGTCCTGTGGAAAGCGCGGCAGGTGGGGCCCAAAGAAGAACAGCCGCGGCGCGAGCGGAAGGGAGACTTCCGTCAGGCTGCATAGTTACATAAGCGGGTTACCGATACGTCGGTGCCCGCTTTCTTTTTTATACGCAACATGATGAAATATATTCACATCATTTGTTCCCTCAAGATCGGAGATGCCAATGGAAGCCCATCCGTGGCTCACTCTCCTCTTGGTGCTGAACGCACCAGGGGCGATCAGGCAGTTCCAGCAGTCTGAAGCCTTTCGCCAATGGCAGCGCCCAACCAGACCCAAGCGGTTCAATCGTCGTCAGCGGCGAATCCAAAGCCGCCTGACAAACATGACGATCAACTCGCCATGCCGGACGATTCGTCGCTAGCCGCCCAAGCTTGCACGCCCCTGCGAGCTTTTTTCATGCGTACTACATGCGGTTGCGAACACGTTTGGATGGATGCATCCTTAGAACTACTATGGCAACACAATCATCCTTTTTCCCAAGCATTATTGCCGGCGCGCTCGCTGGTGCACTCGTATCACTCCTTATCCTGCAAAGTCCAGCCGCACTTGAACGCGGCGAGTCTTCATCGAATCGCTCAAGCAGCGATCCGGTTACCGTTACGCCTTCAGAAGACGCTACCGCCTATGAGCGAGCGATCATTGCAGCAGTTGAAGCAGCGCAGCCGGCTGTCGTATCAATTGTCATCACCAAAGACGTTCCGGTATTTGAAGAATTTCTCCAGGACGTAGATCCCTTCAGCGACTTTTTTGGATCGCCGTTTAGCTTTCAGATTCCACGACTGCGTGAGCGCGGCACAGAACGTCAGGAAGTTGGGGGCGGATCTGGGTTTCTCGTCTCCGCAGATGGTACCGTGGTCACCAACCGCCACGTAGTCAGCGACGAAGAAGCGGAGTACACCGTGTTCTTAACCGACGGGACGAAGTATGATGCCAGCGTTGTCGCGCGAGACCCGGTTAATGATATTGCTATCTTGGATATTGATGCTGCTAACTTGCCGCACCTGGAATTTGCCGACTCTTCGGCTATTCAGGTCGGCCAAAGCGCGATTGCAATCGGCAATGCCCTTGGGGAGTTCAGCAACACTGTATCGGCCGGAGTTGTGTCAGGCCTGGCTCGCTCCATCCAAGCAGCAAGTCAGCTCGGGCAAATCGAACAGTTGGATGAGGTTATTCAAACTGATGCGGCTATAAACCCCGGGAACTCGGGCGGGCCATTACTTGATCTGCATGGCCGCGTGATCGGCGTTAATGTTGCGGTCGCGTTGGGTTCGGAGAATATAGGGTTCGCGCTGCCGGCTAATACCGTACAGTCTGTCGTTGATTCCGTTCGAGAAACAGGCCGGATTGTCAGGCCCTACCTCGGGGTGCGATATACGCCCATCACCCCAGCCATTGCGCAGGCAAATAACTTATCAGTTGATTATGGTGTGTTGATTGTGGGAGACGCTTCCCAAGGACACCTCGGAGTAGTGCAAGGATCTCCCGCTGACCGCGCCGGCCTGCGTGAAGGGGCCGTTATTCTCGAAATCGACGGAGAACGGCTAGATGAGGACACGTCCCTCGCCAGCGTTATCCGCAACAAGTCCGTAGGTCAGACGGTACAGCTGCGAGTGTTAAGTGGCGGAGAGGAGCGAAGCGTCTCGGTTGAGCTAGTAGAATTTCCGACGTAATAACATGACGTTTACCCAGCGAGTCTATGCCGTTGTCGCTAATATTCCTTCCGGGAACGTCTTAACATACAAGCAAGTGGCTAAGGCAGCTGGAAATGAACGAGCATACCGAGCGGTTGGAAATATTTTGAACAAGAACTTCAACCCAGATATTCCCTGTCATCGCGTGGTGCGATCTGACGGGACGCCCGGTGGATACAATCGGGGGGTTAACCAAAAACGATCCCGCCTAATTGCCGAGGGCGCTATTGCGCCGTCGTAATAAGGGGTGAATAGTATACGTATGAAGCTCACCAGTCCTGTAATTAAAGAGGGCGAGTCAATTCCCAGCGTATACACATGCGATGGATCGGATGTAAATCCGCCATTGAATATTTCTGATGTCCCGGCAGAGGCGCAAAGCTTAACTTTGATTATGGAAGACCCGGATGTTCCCTCGGACGTCCGAGAAGACAACATGTGGGATCACTGGCTGGTCTGGAATATTCCACCAGAAACAACTGCTATATCTGAAGGGTATGAACCAAAAGGAGTGCACGGCACAGGAACGTCGGGCAATCTTCATTATCACGGACCATGTCCCCCTAACGGACAACATCGATATTTTTTGAAGCTATATGCCTTAGATGCAATGCTCGACCTGCCCGAAAAGTCATCGAAGACGGAGCTGCTAGCTGCCATGGAAGGACATGTTATCGCTACAGCACAGCTCATGGGTGTATATACGAGAGTGCTATGACTACCAGAGAAAAAGTACACTGGCATATTAAGGTATTAGGGCGAGTTCAAGGCGTAAACTTCCGGCACTATGCATACACGCAGGCGCAGGGGTTGGGTATTACTGGATATGCGCAGAATAACCCAGATGGCAGCGTTACGATTGAAGCTGAAGGGGATATCGATTCATTAAAAGAATTCGTTGATTTGTGTTCAATAGGTTCACCAAAAGCGAAGGTATATAACATCGAAACCGAAGAGGGCGGGCTGCTACACTTTGATGATTTTCGCGTTAGGTAAATGAAAACCCCGGGCACGTGTGCACGGGGTAGGGGGTGTCAAACAAAGACGATCTTCCGATGAAGCAAGTAAATGCGGAGAACAAAGTCATCGAACGTGAATCCGCTCGCTTCAAGCTCCTTCCAAAGCGGAATCCAAGATTCGCTCGGAAAGCCTGTCGCAGCTGATTCAGCTGCGTAGCCGCTCGGATCGATGATCTCCAGGCAACGTACCATCGTCTCCTCGTACGCTTTCTCTAGCTGTTCATCGATGGGTGATTGATCGAGTGCTGTTTCCTGGATTGCTTCAGTCCAGACTTCTAGCAAACGACCCCACAGACATGAGACACTTCGAACGTCCATGTCCTTTTCCTTTCTTCATGTAGAGAACTTCCTTGAAATTCCAATACACCCTTGCATTGGATACACAACAGAATGCTGCCATTTTTACTTTTTGTCAATACTGAGATAGGATAGGGGTGATGGACTCAATTACCCCTCAACTACACATCGAAGAACTAGTCAGGCGGCTCACGAAAGTGGCCGACCGTCTTTGACCGTGTAGCCCTACAGCAACGCGCAGCTGAGCTGCAGACGCTCCAGCAACAGCCGGATTTCTGGCAGAACCAGGAGAAGGCTCAGAGCGTATCGCAAGAACTTGCCGACATTACATCCGAACTTGAGGAGGTAGTAGCACTTGAGCAACAGCTCAAAGATACGCAGGAGCTGCTCAAACTCGCTGAGGCCGAATCGGATACTGCCACGCTGGCAGACCTTACCACTCAACTGCAACAGATCGATCAGACGCTCGCGCGTAAAGAACAGGAGATGGAATTTGATGGGCCGTACGATAAAAACAACGCCATCATTACTATCCAAGCTGGAGCTGGAGGAACCGACGCCCAAGACTGGGCCCAAATGCTCGAGCGTATGTATTTGCGATTTGCCGAGGGACAGGGCTGGAAAGCGCAGATGATTGATCGCACTGCGGCTGAGGAAGCGGGGATCAAATCAGCTACCTATGAGATTAGCGGAAAATTCGCGTACGGTACGCTCCGACGCGAGCACGGCGTCCATCGACTCGTACGTCTGTCTCCGTTCAATGCTGATAGTTTGCGCCAGACATCATTCGCGCGGCTGGAAGTTGTCCCCAAGCTGCAGGAACAACAAGCTCCACAGATTGACCCGAAAGATCTTGAAATTGGTACCTTCCGAGCCAGCGGGGCAGGTGGGCAGCATGTGAATAAGACAAGCTCAGCTGTTCGTATTCGGCATATCCCAACCGGAATTGTCACACAATCTCAAAGCCAGCGCTCGCAGGCGCAGAATAAGGCGCAGGCGATGGCGTATCTTCAGGCAAAGCTACAGGTATTAGCTGACGAGCAGCGTGTTGAGCGAATCAAGGACTTGCGCGGCAAAGTGCAGGAAGCGGCCTGGGGCAACCAGATTCGATCTTACGTGCTGCATCCCTACAAGCTGGTAAAGGACCACCGAACCAAGCAGGAAACCTCTGATGTGGAAGCAGTATTAAATGGTGATTTATCAACATTTATTTCTTCCTCGAAGGCGTAGCGTCACTGAATCGAGAATGATATACTCAACTCACTCTAGAAATACGACATGATCACCTTCAAGAACGTCTCAAAGGAATACACTGCCGAGAGTGCAGCCCTGCAAACAGTAGATCTCGACATTCCCACGGGGGATTTCGTGTCTATTGTGGGTCAAAGCGGCGCTGGAAAATCAACGCTTTTGAAGCTGCTATCAGCTGAGGAGCGTCCCTCTAAAGGAGAGATCGTCATTGATGGCTGGGATATCACGCGGATCAAGCGCTGGCAAGTGCCGCATCTCCGCCGGCAGATTGGCGTTATTTTCCAGGATTTTAAACTGCTACCAAAGCGAACTGCATTCGAGAACATTGCCTTTGCGATGGAAGTGGGGGGTTCGGTAACCACTGAAATCCGCGAAACAGTTCCGCAAATTCTGAAACTAGTGAATTTAATTGATAAGTCGGACATGTATCCCAACGAGATGTCTGGGGGCGAGCGCCAACGGGTTTCTATTGCGCGAGCCTTGGCATTCAAGCCGCAAATCCTATTAGCGGATGAGCCGACCGGCAATCTTGATGCATTGCATTCCTGGGATATCGTGCAATTATTGATCAAGATTAATAAGTTGGGGACGACCGTGCTGCTGGCGACGCATAACGATGATATTGTGAATGCTTTGAAGAAACGGGTGGTTACGTTGAATAAGGGAAAAGTCGTCTCGGACGTTCAGGGCGGAACATATAAACTATAGCTATGGTGGGGATTTCTTTCGTTCGAGTATTGCGAAACGCATTGCGTAATTTTAAACGCAATGTGTGGCTGTCGATTGCTACGACCGTCATTATGACACTGACGCTGCTCATGATGCTGTTCTTGTATTTCATGAACGTACTGTCAGCTGAGGTGCTGCGCGGCATTGAGCAGAAAGTTGATCTGTCGGCTGTGTTTAAAGAGGATGTATCTGAAAGCCAGATTGAAACCTTGGCTAATGACATTGAAGTGCGAGCTGACGTCGAGGAAGTACGGATCGTCAGTAGTGAACAAGCCTTAGAGTTATTTAGGCAGCGCCATGCGGATGAGCCCTTTATCGAAGACGCCCTGCGAGAGTTGGAAGAAAACCCGCTGCAACCTAGTATGTTTATTGTCGCCACCGAACCTCGTTTCTATCAAACGATTGCCGCCGCCCTACAAACAGAAAAATATGCTCCATTCTTTGAGCAGATAAACTATGACGACTCTGAACCGGTTATTGCGAAGCTGATTACCTTTACAACCGGTTTGCGCAATGTCGCTTTAATTACCACCGCCGTATTAGCAGGCCTGGTAGTCCTTATCATGTTCAATACTATTCGTCTGGCAATCTACAGCTTTCGCGAGGAAATCGACATTATGCGCCTAGTGGGAGCATCCAACTGGTTTATCCGCGGTCCGTTTGTTATAGAAGCCGTCCTCGTTGCTTTACTTAGCGTTGCAGTTGCAACACTGATCGTATATCCCACCATCCAGGGTGTATCACCTAAAGTAGGCCGCTTCTTCTTCAGCGGACAAGTTGAACAATTTGATCTCTACCAGTTCGCCGTTGATAGCTGGTTGAATGTCGTTGGCCTGCAAGCGGCGATGGCGGTATTCCTGGCAGTCTTCAGCAGCATGATCGCTATCCGCCGCTACCTGCGGTAAGCCCTACAATTGAGTCAGAATATCTGCCAGAGACGCTGGTAGCTCTTCAATGCGGACTAACGGAGCCTGGCTGACCATATCGTATAAGGCCGGCAAGTATCGAGACGACTTAAGCGTTACGCGCAGGCGCTGTCCATCAAACTGATCAGTAGGCAGCAGACGCACTTCATCAACTCCAGGGTGACGACGCAAGTTGCGCAGTAGGTCGTATCTTAAGCCCTCGATCCAAATATCAACTATGCGGCGGCAACCAGCGGCATTCGCGATATCCTCACAGGTCCCAACATGGGCCAGCGTTCCGTCGTGAATGAGGAGAATAGGCAGCTCAAGTTTTTCAGCCACTTCCGGAAAGCGCGTGGCGATGATAACGGTGCGGCCATGGAAAAGATGGCGCAGAGCATGCTGGACTTCGTGCACTCCAAGCTCTTCTGCAACGCCGTCCATCAAAACAAGGGGAGTGTCTGATAGGGCGGCTCGAGCGATGTTTACTCGTAGTCTTTCGGTAGTTGATAGCCCCTGCACGGGCCGATGAAGAACCGATGATATCTCAAGAATTTCAATAATAGATCCGATTCGGGAAGGGAGGCCCGCAATACCGTGCGTGCGACCAAAGGCATATAAGACTTCATTGACTGTTTCTCGGTCTGGTTCCGTTTCCTCAGATGAGATATATCCGGCAGCTAAATCTCTTGTTACAAGCGGAGCGGTACCATTAACTCTCACGTGGCCCGCGTCTGGCTTTATAACGCCAGTCAGCAGGCGAAGAAGCGTTGTCTTGCCCGATCCGGCCGGACCGAAGAGGGCAACGTGGTCGCCTTGTTCTACTTTGAGATTAAGGTTGCGAAGCGCTGAGTGTCCGGCTGTAGATTTCCCAAGCAGCTTTTTTACTCCGCTGCCTTTAGCGGAATACGATACATCAACGTCTTTCACTTCAACGAAGGAAACGCTCATCTGACAAGTATATCACGATACCGGGGGAGTTCTCGATTGGGGATAAAAAAACCGGCGGGTGAGGCCGGGGCGGGGGTGCTACTTCTTTTTGGAGCCGAAGCTGAGTCCGGAGAAACATTTCTTCAGCCACCGATCGACTGCCGTACGTATCTGTTGATTCAATTCACGCCGCCTCAGCCGATGCAGTTGGACGGCCTCTTGGATCTCTACACGCTCTGCAGGAGTGAGGGTTTTACACTGTACTTCCGTGTCCATGTTTGTCTCCAGGAAAGGGAAATCTGCCACCGTGTGACAGATAAGAAGACATTATGAGACATTTGAGTTCTTTTTACAAGACCCCTTCCTTAACATGCGTATGTAACAATATTCAGCAACTCCAAAAGGTGAGCGCTGCCGCGCGCAAAACAGCCAACCGTGCCTTTGGCGCGGTTCATTTATTCGTCCCTTGTTTTTTACGCACTGCCCTCAGGCGACAACACCGGCGCAGCTGTACCTTCGTGCTTTCCGTCCTGGCACGAACATTCAACTAGGTCCTTTCCCTGATGGGAACAATTTGGTGTCTCGCACACCTTTGGCTTATCAGATACCCCGTGGCAGACAGGGCAGATGTAATGAGTCATATATATAAGTATACAAGGTTTACTGGCGATTTCGACTGTTTTTCTTTGGGACTTAAGGTGAACACTTTCACATACCGCATGGTCTGCTGCTAGTCATGCGATATTCCCATATTTCTGTGATAAGTCATGGTCTCGCGTAGGGCGCCATACGACTTCTTCTCTAGGCGCCGCCCAGCCCAGTACTGCCACTCGCTTACGCTTGGGTTGCGGCCGTACACAGCACGGAATAGGGCATTCAGCTGGTCGGGATGAACAGGGAGGGTATCGGAGCCTGTGCGCCCTTCACTACGCGCTACTTCAATGGCGCCCTGGAGCTGGTCAAGCCTGTTGTCTAAAGCTGTGAGGCGCTGACGCCAGTATAATGTTTCTGCGCTGGTTGGCTGACGGTCGAATGCTTTAAGGAATATGATTGATACCTGCTGTTCATTGTAGGTTGCGCCCTGTTGGTTTGTAGGCAGTGTATCGGTGACTCGAAATACCCTTCGACTTTGAACGGCCAGATCATCAATAGTGGCCACGATTTCCAGAGCGGGGTCAGCATATCCGGTAACGTTTTTCAAGGAAGTGGCCGTGCTGGCAGGAACTGAAATTTGCAGGAGGGCATCAAGAGATTCACCAGCAGCCAGGGTATATCGGTGACGAATAAGGCGCTTGCCTCCAGGGGCTGGTTTGGCGATATGCAGCAGGGGAGTAACAAGGTCAACGCCGCTCGTGTTAACTGCAATCTGTAACACACCAGAACTTTTTGATGGACTGTCGTTAACTACCGTAACCGTGACATTTACCTTATCACCTGCCTTAAGGTACTCGCCCCGCGTAGAGCTCTGCATGCGTAAGGCTGTCTGAGAGGTTTTAAAGTCTTCATCTCGCACCGCTGGACTGCTACCTTGAATCTGGTAATGCCGCATGGCTGCCAGGTAGTTCATGAGAATTGGGGTGTCTTGGGTGCGGTTAAACCAATATCGCCATTCAGCTACGGTTGGGGTTCTGCCAAATACAGATCGGAAATGTTTGTTTACATCATCCGACTTTACCCGAGGCAAGTCTTCGGCAAACGTGGTCGCAGATTCTACCCGTCCGTCTACTGGCTCATACCACCGCACGCCGATAACGCCAACGGCAATTTCTGCAGCAGCGATGGCGGTAACGGCAAGCCATCGGGAAGGGATACGCATGGTGAAATTGTATCATATTTGTGTATATCTCTGATTGAGGCAGGTTTTCATCTAGCACTTGCTAAACCCAGCCCTAGGCCACAGTATTGAGAGTTGATCTTTTGCCCCTTGAACAAGGAGTATGCCATGAGAATTGCATGCGTTTCCGACATGCATCGCACCGTCAATGATATTGGGAGTCGCTCGCTGTATCCTAAGCGATTGCATCAGATGACAGAAAACGATGCGCTGATGATGTACGAGAAGATGCATCGAGAAGTGGAGCGCTCATATCGCGCTGCGATTGCATGGCTGCAGAACAATGGCCCGTGGGATTACCTTCTTTGTTTAGGTGATCTTGCTGGCGGATGGCAGGAGCGCGGGTGCAATCATCCCGCCGCCAGAAAGGTCGCGAGGGAAACCGTGGCCGAGCTTCGGAGCATCAGCCCAGCATATTTTTGCTTGGGTAACCACGAGACAGGATACGACACTTTCAGCACCTCGCCCGGCGCAGGCATGACTACAGAAAGCGTAGAGGTGTGTCGCGAGATTTTCGGGGAGCTGTGGTGGCTGCTCGAATTGAACGACATGGCTCTGCTGGGAATCTGCTCGCCAATTGAGCAGTATACCGGCAACGATCCCACGCTTCTGAAGTACAAGCAAGAACAGCAGGAGTTCATTCGCAGCGCCCTTGCGTCATCCTCGATGCCATGGATTCTCTGCACGCACGATCCTTTCATTGTCCACTCCTTGCGCAAAATCCTGCGCCCCCACCTGAGCCGGCTCCGTGCAATGCTGTTTGCCGACTGGCATGATCCACGCAAGGGGCGCCTTGCCCGAATTGCAGGACACATCCTCGCTCCTTCACTCTTCACCACCACGCACTGCCTGAAGAAGGGGATTATGTGCCCCTCAACAGCTCCGCTGTGGTGGGGCGGATACCAACTGTTGATGGTGAATGTAGATACGGAAGGAATGATTCATCCTACCTACATCGACATTCCCAAACCGGAGGACACTGAACAGCTCCCAGTCTCTTCGTTCTGGCGCGCACTGTGGTGGATGCTGCAGCCAGCTAAGGCGTAGAAGGTTCTTCCCCTGGTTTCTGATCCGGGGTTTTTATTTGACATTACGTATTGATTATGACATAATGCGTAGTTCTTTTAAATTCACTACCAACACAACGGGGGATACGCCGTGGCCGAAAACTTGCATGTACGTCCGCTTGGTTGGGTTGCCCGCCTGGCTGACACTCTAATGATTCCACTCATGTACCTTGCTTCGGGCACGATCAAGGAGAGTCCGCAGCAGACTCACCTCTGGAACAATACGAAATTGTCTTCGGAGGAGATACGGCATCTTTCGCGAGAAACCATGGCCCATTGTTCCGGTGACCCCACTGCCGTGTCGCGATATATCTGCGGCATTCCCGTCTTTCACATCCCTATCTTAGGCGGCTGGCGCATGTATGTTGTGCTGGAGCCGGTGGAGCACGACCAGGAATGGCACGTAGGCTGGACAGCAGAAGATACACAGGGAGTATCACGCGTTGCGATCCGTGGTCCCGTACGAACACTAATCGGACCAGGAGACGCTTCTTTCTTTGGTGTCACAGTCGAAGGAGAACAGGTGCCGATCCGACACGTTGCAACGGGGTACATCTGGAAACATGGACCGTACGCCAGACTCCCACTGCTCTAATAAGCAGCAACAAGACCGCATGGTTTGCCCTGTGGTCTTTTTCTTTAAATAGCTATTCATCACTAAACGTTTTCGTAGTCTATACTTACACTCATGACCTCTGGCCACTTGCTTAAATACTTTAGAAGTGACTCTGACATTACTTCTTCTGGTCCCGCTCGACGAAAAATTGAATATACCTGTCTAGCTCTATTGTGTCTGAGTGCAGTACCCCTTGTAGCACTACAAATGCAGCTAGTGGGGTATGTCCTGCTTGTGCTTGGAGCGACGCTGTTGCCGCTCACACCGAAAGTGTTTGCCCGAAATATGTTTTTAGTGTTCTTTTCTCTGGGCATTCTCGGACTTACGCCAATCACCACCGACGTTAGCTACACCAACTTTATTCGCATGGGGCTGGCCTTGGGAGCCGCGGTTATAATTCCGTATCTGGTTTCCCGATACGTTTACCAGGATTATCTCGTGCGGTTTAGGTTTCACCACGGAAGAAAGTGGTTTAAGAAAGAAGTCTTTTACATCTTCTTTACCGTGGCAGTAGCGTATGTGTTACTACCGTTCTATCTACAAGACACCGGAGCATATTTGAACTGGACCGTAGAGCCTGGCTTTGGTTTTCTTACTCGGTTATTTATCGGGACTAATGGCCTGGGGATTTGGGATGAGTTGTTCTTCGTCAGTACGGTGCTCGGTATATTCCGACGATTTTTTAGTTTTCTATGGGCCAACATTGCACAGGCGATTCTGTTTACTTCGTTTCTGTTTGAACTCGGATTTACCGGGTGGGGGTTCGTTATGATATTTATCTTCGCGTTGATACAAGGCGTTGTCTTTCGTAAGACGGATTCGCTGCTCTATGTCATTACTATCCA
>JBBEDC010000037.1:1780-20157 GCA_040881505.1 Candidatus Anderseniibacteriota bacterium | reverse complement strand
CCCGCACGGCGCGGTGCAGGGACCGTTCTTTCAGTTTGTCGCTACTCAAGCCGCTATTCGCGGCATGGTGTTTCCAGAGGACCTGGAGGCGATGGAAGTTCAAATCGTGTTAGCAAACACCTATCACCTTCACCTGCGGCCGGGGGAAGATGTTATAGCACAGGCTGGTGGTCTGCATGGATTTATGAACTGGAACGGGCCCATTACAACTGACTCTGGCGGATATCAGTTATTCAGCCTTGGCGCAAAACATGAAACAAAAGATGGAGTAAAGGTGACAGAAGACAGCGTGACGTTCCGTTCGCCCATGGATGGGAGTCTGCACACCTTTACTCCGGAAACAGCAATTCAAATCCAAGCCAAGCTCGGAGCCGATATTATTATGCCGCTTGATGTGTGTACGCCGTACCGGGTGACGCACGAAGATGTTCTGCGGGCAGTGGATCAGACAACGCAGTGGGCCAAGCGGTGCAAGGCGGAGCATGAGGCACTCGCAGCTCCTCAGGCGTTGTACGGAATTGTACAAGGAAGTGTCTATCCAGATTTACGCCAGCGCTCAGCAGAGCAGCTACGCGAGCTTGATTTCTTTGGGTATAGCATCGGTGGCGAGCTGCAGGAGAGGGGAGAAAAACAAATTGAGTCGGTAGTGCGAGAGACGACCAAGCATCTGCCGCATGATAAGCCGCGATACTTGATGGGATATGGGACACCAGAGGATATTGTCGGAGCAGTGCGCTCGGGTGTGGATCACTTCGATTGTGTATTGCCGATTCGCAATGCTCGTCACGGACAGCTGTTCTATGATTTGAATATAGAGGAGTTGACGCAGCTGCTGCAGGATCCGGAACGACCAATTATTCAGTCCGATCTATATACCCGCATTGATATCCGAAAAAGTGCCTATGCTCGCGATTTCTCTCTGCTGTCTGCGAACCACCCTGTTATACGAAAACCATATACCAAAGCGTACTTGCATCATTTAATGCGGGCGGAGGTTCCGTCCGGCTCTCGCCTAGCCGTACTCCACAATATCTGGTTCTACGTTCAGTTTATGAAAGCAATCCGGACAGTGATACAACAGTAGCGTGGTATACTCAACCTATATGGCATTTTCACTTCTACCCAGGAGGTCCCCTGCTCGCGGCAGCACCTCGAGAAGATCATTGTTTGGCTCTCGTCCAAGTGGACCCAATGTACGGGGTGGTAAAAAAGACGTGGATTCTGTGGGAGACGTTTTGAGTCGCGGTTTCGGTTTAGGCAATTCAGATCATATGCGCAATTGGCGTAAGCAAAAGCGTGAGGTTATGCAGAAAAACCGTCAAGAACAACGAAAGCTGCGAGAAGATTGGAAGCGACGAGAGAAGGAGCATGTTAAAGATCTCGAGAAAAGCCGAGAGGATGTATTTCGGGAGTATAACGTACATATGTATGAGAAGAAGCAGGATCCGCGCGCAGAGCGGGTGCGGCAGAAGGCTGAAGAGAAATTCAAGGAGGTAGAACGAGAGAGAACGCGGCAGTTTGACCGACAAAAGAGAGAAGCTCAGCGTCAGCTGCGGTACCAGCGAGATCAGCAAGTGCAGAACATTAGCAAAGAGTTGCGGGATCAGTACCGCCAGGCGGCGTAGTATAAGTTGTGTAAGTCATAAAATGTATTTATAGTGAGCAGTTATGAAGCCAGCAACTACCATTGATACGATCGTCAATCTCGCTAAACGGCGCGGCTTCATCTTCCCGGGCTCTGAAATCTATGGTGGACTGGCTAATAGCTGGGACTATGGCCCGCTCGGGGCGGAGCTGAAAAACAACATTAAGCAGCTGTGGTGGAAGCATTTCGTGCATGGCAGATCTGATATGGTCGGGATCGACGCTGCTTTGATTATGAATCCAAAAGTGTGGGAGGCATCCGGACATACGGAGACGTTCAACGATCCGCTCGTGGAGTGTAAGAAGTGCCATGCGCGGTTTCGGGAGGACAAGGTGGATATTTCCGCGCCGTGTCCGCAGTGTGGAGAGAAAGGACAGTTTACCGATGCGGCTCAGTTTAATCTGATGTTTCAAACTCACCTGGGGCCCAAACAAGATGCAGCGAGTGCTGTATATCTGCGGCCGGAAACAGCCCAGTCGATGTTTGTGAATTTTCCAAATGTTGTAAATACAAGCCGCAAACGGATTCCGTTTGGTATCGCGCAAATCGGAAAAGCCTTTCGGAATGAAATCACGCCCGGCAACTTCATCTTCCGCACGCGGGAGTTTGAGCAGATGGAGATTGAATACTTTATCCATCCTGACGGGTGGCAGGAGCAGTTTACGCAGTGGCTAGCCCATATGCACGAATGGATTAAGCTCTGCGGTATTTCCCCACAATTAGTTCATGAATTTGAGGTGCCATCAGATGAGTTGGCCCACTACTCCAAGCGCACCGTCGATATTGAGTTTGATTTTCCGTTCGGTCAGGAAGAGCTGTATGGTCTGGCATACCGCACCGACTTTGATTTGAAGCGGCATCAAGAGATGTCAGGAAAAGACATGAGCTATACTGATCCGACCACGAATGAAGCCTATATCCCGCATGTTATAGAACCGACATTTGGTGTTGATCGAACACTGCTGGCGGTGCTGATATCGGCCTATGAAGAAGAAAGTGTGGGAGAAGAAACCCGGACGGTGCTTCGACTTAACTCACAGCTCGCACCGTATCAGGTAGCGGTGTTGCCGCTGTCGAAGAAAGAAGAGCTAACAGCCCTTACAGAGCCGCTCGCAGATGAACTGCGCCGTGAGTTCCGAGTTGATTATGACGTTACACAGTCAATCGGACGGCGATATCGACGGCAGGACGAGATCGGTACGCCCTACTGTGTAACAGTTGACTTCGATAGCCTAGAAGATCAGCAGGTAACTGTTCGCAATCGCGATAGCATGCAGCAGGAGCGCATTGCAATTTCTCAGGTAGCCTCGTACATACGCAATACTATTTCTTAACACAAGATACATATGCAAGATTTTCCGTTAGCACGAAAAACGCTTCCGTCTGGGTTACGTACATTATTACTTCCCCGGAAAGATGTTCAGTCTGTAACTTTTCTCGTATTAATCGGGGTTGGGTCGCGGTATGAGACGCTGAAGCAGAATGGTTTATCCCATTTTCTTGAGCACATGTTTTTTAAAGGCACAGAAACCCGTCCGACGGCCAAGCAAATTGCTGAGGCGATTGATGGAGTTGGCGGAGAGTTTAACGCGTTTACCGGCGAGGAATACACTGGGTATTACGTGAAGGTAGCTGCTGAGCATTTGCAGCATGGAGCTGAGGTAGTGTCTGACATTTTATTGCGCCCGCTGTTTCCGCAGGTGGAAATTGAAAAGGAGCGTGGCGTCATTATCGAGGAAATTCGTATGTACACCGATATGCCCATGCGTCATATCCATCACTTGTGGAATGAAGCGCTGTATGGTGATCATCCGCTGGGGCGCCGGATTGATGGAGACGAGGCAACAGTCTCTAAGTTTATGCGCAAGGATTTTCTGGGATACACCAACAAGCACTACCACACCAAAAACGCCGTTGTGGCTGTGGCTGGAAATTTTGAAGAGAAGAGCACCCAGGCTCTACTAAAGGATTTGTTTTCACCTTTGTCGAAAGGGGAAGAGACCACCCCTAAGGCTGCTCCGAGGCGAGTGCCGCATCAGCGCTTTGTTCACGAGCATCGCAAGCACCTGGACCAGTCGCATTTAATGGTCGGTGTGCCTGGGTATGCGCGCGATGATGACCGCAATTATGCTGCTTCTCTACTATCGGCAATATTGGGTAATGGCATGAGTAGCCGGCTGTTTTCTGTTGTGCGCGAGCAGCATGGGTTGGCATATATGGTTCGGACAATGGCCGATCACTATACCGATACAGGCAGTTTTGTCACGCAAGCGGGAGTGCGGACAGACAAGGCGGCGCAGGCGTTGGAATTGATACTGGCTGAATATGATCGAATCCAATCTGAGCCTGTTACTGAAGAGGAGCTTCATAAGGCGAAGCAGATGGCTCGGGGTGGCATGGTGTTAAGTTTAGAAGAGACCAATTCCATTGCGATGTTCGCTGCCGAGCAGGAACTGCTTGAGACGAAGATGAAAACACCCGCGGATCTCTGGAAAAAGCTCGAACGAGTAACGGTACAAGATGTTCAAGAGGTGGCAGTTGATCTGTTAGATCCTGAAAGGCGAACTGTGGCGCTGTTGAGTCCGCACAAAAGCACAAAATCCTTCGAGAAGCTGCTATACTAAACAGTAATGCCCGGCGTTCAAAAAATTGATATCAGCTCCAGCACAATTTTTCGAATCCTTCTCATTATCTTAGGAGCTTGGCTGCTATATCTGGTTCGCGAGGTGATTATCATGATACTTGCTGCTGTGGTGATTTCCTCAGCCATTGAACCGCTAGCTAGGCGCCTGCAGCGCTACAAGATTCCTCGAGCGGCTTCGGCGGTGATAGTGTATGTTACGGGCCTAGTCATTATTGGGGGCGCAATAGCCATCATTCTTCCAGCTTTAGCACAACAGCTGGTGCAGCTAGCTCAGGCGTTGCCTCACTTGGTGGAAGGATTTCAGCAGCGCTTTTCAATTGGCGGCGATTCTGGAACCTTGATCGTGCCAGAACTTCAACAGGGGTTACAGCAAATTGGGGAAAATATTACGAATTTTACTGGAGCGTTATTTCGTCAGACAAGAAATCTCTTTGCCACTGTATTCTCTGTCTTGTTTGTATTAATCATCGCGTTTTATCTCGTGCTTGAAGAAGACGCACTCAAAAAGTTATTCCGTATTATAATCCCCCGCGATCATGTGCCCTATGTTGAACGCGTTATAGATAGGGTGCAGCACAAGCTTGGTCGCTGGGTGTTAGCTCAGCTCAGCCTGGGTGTTGTAATTGGAGTATCTGTGGGATTGGGTTTATGGGCGATGGGCGTACCATTTGCACTCGCGCTTGGATTGCTCGCCGGCGTGCTGGAAATTATTCCGATTATCGGTCCGATTATCGCGGGAGTATTTGCGGTGGCCGTTGCCCTATCGCAATCATTCCTGTTAGCGTTGGGAGTACTCGTGTTCTACGTTATCGTTCAACAGCTTGAAAATCACGTGTTAATTCCAAACCTGATGCGCAAGGCAACTGGACTGAATCCTGTTGTTACGATTATCGCAGTACTGCTCGGAGGACGTCTAGCGGGAACCGTGGGTATTATCTTGTCTGTTCCGGTAGCTACGATATTAAGCATCTTCTTGTCTGACTTCTTCTCCACGACCTCGGCGATAGAGGAAAAGGCGGCTAAGTGATTTGACAGTATCGTAAATCGTGATATAATGTATATATAACTCTAACAGGACTGTATTATGGATTTTTGGCATGATATTCCGGCTGGAGAGGCCGTGCCGGATGAAATCAACGTTATTGTAGAGATCCCTGAGGGGTCGCAGAATAAGTATGAATTTGATAAGAAATTAGGGATATTAACGCTCGATCGAGTGTTGTTTTCGCCGATTCATTATCCGGGTGATTACGGTATTGTGCCGCAAACATTAGCAGAAGACGGTGATCCGCTTGATGCTCTGGTGCTGGTAACGTATCCGACATATCCAGGAACGTTGATTAAGGCTCGGCCAATTGGAGTGCTTCACATGCAAGACGACGGTGAACGCGATGATAAGATTCTGTGTGTGCCGATTGATGATATTCGCATGGAAGACATGGTAAGCGTACGTGATGTAAAGCCGGCAGTTCGTCAGGAGATCGCCCACTTCTTCCAGGTATACAAGCAGCTTGAGGGAAAGCATGTTGTAATTGGCGGCTGGGATGATGCCGAAAAAGCCAAAGAAATTATTCAAGACTCAATCCAGCGATACAAGGAACGATAAAAAAATCCCCCTGTTGGTTTAGGGGGGTTTGAGAATCTCGAGCAGATTCTTGATCCATGTGCCGTCCCAAGGATTGAGCACGTGGATTCCGCACGGCTTCAATTCCTTGGCCTCGCCATGGCGAACGAGGACGCATTTTACGTCCGGGTGTTCGTGGCGCGCGCTGAGCAACGTTGCGACCGACTTCTCCATCTCCCGGGTGGGCTCGATGCAGATGACCGCTAAGGCATCCTTCGGGCACACGAAGTCCTGCTCGGCGTAGACGATGCGGCAGGGATACCCGTTGTTCAACAGGCTCGTCACCACCGTCTCCTCTACTATGTATCGCTCGTGACCGCGTCGCAGCGAAACCACCACCTCTTGCTTCGTCATGAATCTTCCTCCAACAAAGAACAAAAGGAATGTTCTTTCGATACTCTTATACAATACACCTGTCAATGAACGGATTGTTATCAGCTAATCTTTCTATTACCGTAGGGATATGATCGACTCACACGCACATATGGCATTCGACGGGTACGGCAGCGATCGTGAAGCCGTTATTACTCGAGCGAAAGAACAGCTATTAGGCTGGATTGAAATTGGAACAACTGTCGAAGAAAGCAGGCAGGCAGTAGAGCTGGCTCACAAATACAATGTCTGGGCGACGGCTGGAGTACACCCGAGCGATATTGGCTCACTCAATGAGTCTGGTTGGCAGCAGCTTGAAACACTGCTGCAACAACCGCAGGTTGTAGCTGTCGGTGAAGTTGGTCTTGACTTTTATCGTGGCGGGTCACTGCAGGAGCAAGAGGATGTTCTCCGGCAATTCATTACGCTTGCGCAAAAGTATGACAAGCCGGTTGTTTTTCATGTACGGGACGGAAAAGACATGAATGCGCATGAGGAAATGATCAGAATACTGGCATCGTATGAGGATAGTGTTCGGCCGCGGGGAGTACTGCATACATTCAGCGGCACGCGAGAACAGATGAAGCAATACTTAGATATGGGTATGTATATTTCGTTTTCAGGAGTTATTACATTCAAGAATGCGGCTGAGATAGCCGAAACTGCGAAAGAGACGCCGCTTGATCGGGTGTTGATAGAAACGGATGCGCCTTTTTTAACCCCAGAACCCTATCGCGGTCAGCGCAATGAGCCAGCGTATGTGCGCTACGTTGCTGAAAAGCTGGCGGAGCTGCGAGGCGTGACGGTAGAAGAAATTGATCGAGTAACAGAAGAAAATACGCGGAGACTCTTTAGTATTGCGGTATAGCTGAATAGTCGCTGGGTTGGTATATTACAAACATGAAGCGAACAAGCTCTCATGTTCCCCTGGCTGCTCGAATGCGGCCGAAAACCCTCAACGATTTTGTTGGACATGAAAACGTATTAGGTAAAGGAACTCCCCTGCGCAAAGCAATTGAGCAAGGAACGAGCGGCTCACTCATTTTATGGGGTCCTCCCGGCATCGGGAAAACAACGCTGGCGGAGATTATCGCTCGCCACATGGACGCAGCTATCGAACGGGTGAGTGCGGTGACCGCTGGAGTCAAAGATTTGCGGGCGGTACTTGAGCGGGCTAAAGAGTGGCGCAAGCTTAACAAACCAACAGTCTTGATCGTTGATGAAATTCACCGGTTTAACAAAGCGCAGCAGGATGTATTGTTGCCGGCAGTCGAAGAGGGACTGGTTACCATGATCGGTGCGACAACTGAAAATCCATACTTTGAGGTTATTGCTGCTCTGGTATCTAGAGCAGAGGTGGTAAAGCTTGAAGGATTACAGGAAAGTCATGTTAAACAAATTGTGCGAGCTGCTTTAAAGGATCGAGAGCGGGGAGTGCCGAAGGCGAAGACGCTGTCGAAAAAGGGAGAGGCAGCTCTGCTGCAGATTGCCGGTGGTGATGCTCGGCGGGCTTTAAATATCCTTGAGCGCGCAACACTAGTATCAAACGTAAAAGCAATTACGGATACCGACATAGAAGCTGCCGCCCAGCAGCGGGTGGTGCAGTATGACAAGGCGGGAGACGCCCACTACGATACGATTTCCGCGTTTATAAAAAGTATGCGAGGAAGCGATGCTGACGCTGCCCTCTTTTACCTATTCCGCATGATAGCTGCCGGGGAGGATCCCAAGTTTATCATCCGTCGCATGTACATATTTGCCTCTGAAGATATCGGCAACGCCGATCCGCATGCACTGATGTTGGTTGATGCTGCGGCCAGAGCGCTGGAGTGGGTGGGGTTACCGGAGGCGGAGTACAGTTTGGCGCATGCAGCGATATACCTGTCAGCGGCGCCAAAGAGCAACGCAGTCAAACGCGCAATGGAGGCGGTAAGGGAAGATATCAAAAGACACGGTAATGCCGTACCGCCAGGTCATATTACTAACGCTCCAATTGCTGGAATGAAACAGCATGGCAAAGGCGTGGGGTATAAATATCCGCATAATTTTCCTGGAGCGCTGGTGAAACAGCAGTATCGACCATCGGTGGTTCAGAACAATACGTATTATGATCCAGGCACAGAGGGGTTTGAAAAAGAGGTGAAGCGGCGAATCGATCAGGCGAAAAAAGTATTGCGAGGTTGACACGATATATAAGAGGAGTATACCGAAGGTATCGAGTGGGTTCTTTTCCTCGAAAGGTACGGAAGGAGTCGTTGAGATGTGTACGCCGCTCGTGGTGATCATCGAGGACATCGAAGATTTTGCTGAACATCGTAGGGAACAGTTCGAGTCCCAGGGGTGTACGGTGTTTATTCTGCGCGACTTGGAGTCGGCAACGAGGTTTTACGAATCTTTGCTTGAAAGGAGCTGGACAGAGCCTGTTGTGATCTTGTTCGATTGGCAGCTCGGTTCGGACAAGACCGACGATCTCGTGAGGCGTGCTGTGGAAGACAGAGAGGCAAAGAAGCATAGGTTCATCTTGGTAGGAGCCTCCTCTCATCAAGATTCTCCCAGACGTCAGCGTCGGCAGGGCCTGTTTGTGCCAGAGGATCCCGATGAAGGGCTGGCGCAGGAAATCCTTGCGTACACACAGTCTTACAGCAGCAGCCACAGCTAGGGTCTGTGGTTTTTCTTTACATGCAACCTAGCTATCGAGTACGGTATACTGTTCCTATGCCCTCATATGATCCCAAAGCAATAGAGTCCAAGTGGCAGAAGCGGTGGCTGGATGAGAATATATTTGCCGCTAGCGACCAAGCTCCGAAGAAGAAAATGTATATTCTAGACATGTTCCCGTACCCGTCTGGTGACGGGTTGCATGTGGGTCACGTGAAGATATATACCGCCTCGGATGTCGTCTCCCGATATTTGCGCATGAAAGGATTTAACGTATTGCATCCTACGGGCTGGGATGCATTTGGCCTGCCAACTGAAAACACCGCTATTAAAAAAGGAATTCAGCCCTCAGTGCTCACTGCTCAAAACGTGACGCGCTTTCGTCAGCAGATGCAGCAGATGGGTTTTTCCTACGATTGGAATCGTGAAGTAAACACAACAGATCCCGAGTACTACAAATGGACTCAGTGGATCTTCCTGCGCATGTTTCAGATGGGGCTGGCCTATCAAGCGCACATTCCCATTAACTGGTGCCCAAGCTGCAAGACAGGCCTGGCAAACGAAGAAGTGATTGACGGTAAGTGCGATAGGTGCGGAACTCAAGTTGAGGAAAAGCCGATGCGCCAGTGGATGCTAAAGATTACCAAGTATGCTGATCAGTTGCTGGAAGGGTTGGGCGGGCTCGACTGGCCGAAGTTTGTATTGGATTTGCAGCACAATTGGATTGGGCGAAGCGAAGGGGCTGAAATATCTTTCGGAATTGACGGCACCTCAAATGAGCTATCCGTGTTTACGACCCGACCCGATACGCTATTTGGGGCTACATACGTTGTGGTATCCCCAAATCATCCGTTAGTAGCAGAGCTAACAGTGCCACAGCAGCAGGCGGCGGTAGCCGCGTATGTTGCCGAGGCGCAAAAGCCGATCCGGCTTGATCCTAAAGGGGAAAAAGAAAAGTCAGGAGTATTCACGGGTTCCTACGCTATTCATCCTGTCACCAACGCGAAGATTCCTATCTGGGTAGCTGACTATGTACTAATGTCATACGGATCAGGAGCGATTATGGCAGTTCCGGCTCATGATGAGCGCGACTTTGCGTTTGCTAAAAAATACAACTTACCGATACAACAAGTCATTGTTCCGGCAAAAGCTCAAGGGGAAGCAACGCTGCCATACATAGGCGATGGTGTGATTATAAATTCCGAAGGGTTTGATGGCCTTTCAGTTACAGAGGCTCAAAGGATGATCCTTCAAAAACTGCAGCTGCAGGGAAAGGCGAAGAAAGCAGTTCAGTATAAGTTACGGGATTGGGTATTTTCTCGACAGCGCTATTGGGGAGAACCGATCCCAATCATTCACTGCGAAAAATGCGGCGTGGTGCCGGTGCCGGAAAAAGATCTGCCGGTGCGATTACCGGAGATGGATAAGTATGAGCCGACTGGAACTGGGGAATCTCCCTTAGCCACCGTCGAGGAGTGGGTAAACGTGAAATGCCCTACCTGTCCGCGCATGGCAAAGCGGGAGACGAATACGATGCCTCAATGGGCAGGCTCTAGCTGGTACTGGCTACGGTATGTCAGTCCCCACTATACCCAAGCATTTACTGATCCTGCGGCGATGCAAAAATGGCTGCCGGTTGATGTGTATGTCGGCGGATCAGAGCACGCGGTGCTGCATCTGTTGTATGCCCGGTTTTGGCAGAAGGCGTTACATGCCGCCGGGCTTGTTCCGCAGGATGAGCCGTTTAAGCGCTTTCGCGCTGTTGGTCTCGTTATCGGCGAAGACGGGCAGAAGATGAGCAAATCACGCGGAAATGTTATTAACCCTGATGACGTGGTAGTGCAAGTGGGAGCAGATGCGCTGCGGGTGTACGAGATGTTTATGGGTCCGTTCGAAGCTTCGGTAGCTTGGAACACGAGCAGCATCAAAGGATCAAGGCGTTTCTTGGATCGAATGTGGGACCTTGTAGCAACCCGCGCCGCACAAGCTTCAGATCAAGAAGATGTCGAGGTGGAGCTGATGTTACACCAGACAATCCGACACGTATCGGAAAGTACGGAGAACTTTAAGTTTAATACTGCCATCTCGGGATTGATGGAGCTTTTGAATGTTGTTGAGAGCAAACCAATGCTTTCCAAGAAGACGCTTGAAAGCATTGTTCTGATGCTGGCACCATATGCTCCACACATTGCCGAAGAGCTATGGGAGCAATTGGGACACACTCAGTCACTAGTGTACGAGCGTTGGCCGAGCTTTAACCAAAAGCTGTTGGCGAAAGCCCAGGTAACCGTTCCTATCCAGGTTAACGGCAAGGTACGCGGTCAGCTTCAGTTTGATCCCGGTATTTCACAGGAAGAAGTTGAAAAGCGAGCCCGAGCATTGACTAATGTACAAAAGCACCTTGAAGGAAAAACGGTTGTTAAAGTTATATACGTTCCTGATCGCTTGTTGAATTTTGTGGTGAAGTAGGCGTAGGGAAGCCAAACATAAGACGTGGTACTATATCCTATATATGCCGGGCGCACGTCTTCGAATTCGTCGTCGCTTTTCGCTGTTTGAGGCCATTCTTCCCGCAGTCCGATTTCTTGCGGTCACGGGCTTGGTTATTTCAATCATACTAGGTGGATACCGATACATTACGCATCCTCAAACGGTTGGCGCGTTAGAGTTTACGCCCCACGTTGTTGGCACCGAAACAGGATCAGTTGGCGTATTAGATTATGCAATCTCTGACCTTGATCAGGATGGGGACAAGGAGATAATAACGACGGGGATCGATGGGGTTAAGGTATTCAGTCGATCGGAGGAAGGAAATTTTGAACAGAAGATTATTGATGATAAGTCGGCGGTACGGCTTCAGGTGGTGCAGTTGAATGACGATTCGCTGCCTGACCTGCTGGTAACGCTCAAAGGAGGGAATAGCGTACGGTGGTATCGAAATGACGGGGATTTGGAGTTTTCTGGATTTGCAATTGGTTCTGGGGCAGATGCCTATGTGTACGCTGATGATATTGACGGAGATGGCGCAGCGGATGTCATTACCTCCACCAAAGAAAATGAGGACTATGTGCTGCGACGGTGGATGAATGATGGAAGCGGTATTTTCTCCTCTACGGTCATGGATGCTGTCGGGGAGGTGCGAGCGATTCATATTGCCGACATTGATGGAAACGGATTTCGGGATATTATCACTGGCGGTGACAAAGGGCTGCAGGCGTGGGATACAGAAAACGGATCAGTGTGGTCACGGGAAGATCTGGATGATGGTCATACGAATTTTACTTGGATTGCTGTAAAAGACATCAATGGAGATGATCGAGCCGATATTATTGCAGCAAACCATGTCGATGATGAACTGATCTATTATCAAAACACCCAGCACTCGCAATATTCCAGATCTGTCATAGCTACCAGTGTCGATGCGACTACGGTACGAATTGTAGACCTGGACGAAGATGGCGATGAGGACCTTGTCGTAGTCGGTCAGGACAACAATAGCGTATATTGGTTTGATAACAACGGGTCGCAAGAGTTTACCAAGCGCACTTTGGCGACTGATTTACAAACAGTTATGTCGGTGGCGGTGGGAGATATTGATGGTGATAATGACTTAGATTTTGTAACAGGAGATCACCACCGAGGGACGGTGCGGTGGTATGAGCGGATACGGGCGAAACCTACCGCAACAAATCCTACCACTATTCAACAAGCTACCGACGGATCTGGGCGCGTAACGTTTGAAACTACCATATCAGATGCTGATCGGGACCCGACCAGTGCTCGTATCCAATACTCTTTGGACGGCGATCACTGGTACAAGCCGTGGTTGACACAGGTAACAACTGATAATGGGTCAGTTGATCTTAAAAACAGCAACTCATACCAGGCGGGAACTACCAATCCGATTGATACTAATGACCACGCATCGGTAAAACTTACATTCACTTGGGATACGAAATCAAGCGAGAATACTGGCGGTCCTATAGCGGGCGATATTGAAACGGTCCAGCTTCGTGTGATTCCTCGGGATGGCAATGGCAACGGCGCTGTGGCTGTCAGCTCAAAGTTTAGAGTTGATAACTCGATTCCGACAGGAACGGGAGGACTTCGCATTGCTTCTATTAGCGAGTCGCAGGTATCGCTGGAGTGGGATAAGCCAAGTGATAGCTCGTCGTATTCGTATGAGATATATTACGGTACAGATCATGCAGCGGTATTAGAGCAGCGTTCTGCTGTATGGAATTCGAGCAGTGATGAAATACTGGGCGACATTGAAACAACATCTGTTGTTATTGACGATATAGAGCCGAATAAGACATACACATTCAAGTTGTTTATCATTGACCAGTACGGCAACTCCGTGGGAATTCCGAGCGTTACTGGCGTATCAACAACGCCTGTGGAGCCCAGTCCAACCCCAACCCCAATTCCACTGCCTCCTGGCACTACTCCTACCCCACCGCCCCCAGGAACAACTCCGACGCCTACTCCGGTTTCCTCCCCTGGAGTAACGCCAACGCCGGGGGTAACTGTGACACCAGAGCCCACCCCAACACCGGATATTTTTGTCACACCCCCACCTACCACATCCCAAAATACGCCCCCAGTTGCCGATGCTGGTGTTGATCAGGTGGTTAACCCTTCAGCCTTAGTAGTCCTTGTAGGATCGGCTTCATATGATCCTGATGACGATATATTGAGCTACAGCTGGAGGCAACTGTCGGGTCCGCAAGTTGATTTGCTATCCGAGCGGACCGCTAATGCCTCGTTCTCTGCTGGTGGAGAAAACGAAACATATATTTTTGTTCTAACGGTACGTGATACAAATGGCGCCTCGGCGACAGACCAGGTAACGATTGCTACTAAGGCGCTGCCTCAAGCCACCGTTGTTCCGGTTGATGTAAGTGATCTGCCTGAAGATGTGACGGAATCGGAAAGTATTTTCTTGGTTAGCTTGTTGAGGCCGTTTGATATAGTGTTCTTCGTTTTGTCGCTGCTCGCGACTCTCATTTCACTTGGAGAACGTATTGCTCGAGCCTGGCGCGATCGTCAAGGGAGTGGGTTAGACGTCCAGGGTAGCGCTTCGGCGAAAGCGCGAACCGGAAAGGTTGTGCATTTCAAAACTGGTGAGCCAATCGCAGCGGTGCAGGTGATGGTGTATGGAGCAGACGGAAAGCTTCGCGCAACCGAGAGGACGAACCTTAAAGGAGAGTTCTCATCAATGTTCCCCGCTGGCGAATACATGATTGCCGTAAAGGCTCCCGGGTTTGCTTTTTCACCTGCAGCTTCCCGGACTATTCGTCCGGAGGCCGGCATTCTGTATTCGGGCGGAAAGCTCAATGTTCCAGAGGGCGGAAAGCCGCTGGAGATTATTATTCCGATGAAACCTACCGGCCATCAGGTAAAGTCTCTTACTACGCGTATGCTGCACTTATGGCAGACGACACAACGAATTGGACGCATTTTGTCTTGGCCCATTTTTATCATCGGAGCGTTGATCAATACCGTATTGATCTTCCTGGCGCCGAGTCCCTTCTATCTGTTTATCGAAGTGCTCTACGTCGCTTTGGTTATCATTAAGGTTGCACTGGAGATCCGGGTGCGGCCAGCGTACGGGCTGGTGCGGGATGCTATAACGCACGTGCCGCTTGATCTCGCTGTTGTTCGTCTATTCGAACATGGCACCAATCGCGTCATTATGACTCGCGTTACCGACGGACAAGGAAAGTTCTTCGCTCTGCCTCCTTCGGGCACGTATACAGTAACCGTAACAAAGCCCGGCTACGCTGTTTTCTCTAAAGAAAATGTGTTAATTAGCTCTGCCCAAGATTCGGTGTTGCAGATAACGGCAGATCTGATGCCGGTGGTACCCAAGAGCGGTCTGCAGCAGGCGCGAGCAGCAGTATTGTAAAGGGAAGTGAAAGTGTGATATCAACGAAATAACAGCATTTATCCTTTATCTGAGACTATATGAAAGCAGTAATTCTGATGGCCGGCAAAGGCACTCGCATGGCCAAGTATTACGAAGGGCCCAAGCAACTTCTACCGGTGTTGGGTAAGCCTATTCTAGAGCACATGCTAGATAATCTGCCGGAGGAGATTACCGAATTTATATTCGTAGTTGGCGGTCCTCATGAACAGACAATTCGCAGTCATTTTGCCAGTGGAGAGTATAACGGGCGGCCAATTACGTTTGTCGTGCAGACCGAGCAGCTGGGGTTAGCCCACGCGTTTAAAACGGCCAAAGATCATATTGATGGCAAGTGGGTCGGTTTGATCGCTGATGACATCATCGACCCCAATGGTATTAAGAAGCTGGTGCAGGAAGAACTAGCGGTACTGGCGTACAAAGTAGAAGACCCTTCTGCCTTTGGTGTTTTAGTAACAGACGAAGATGGATATTTAGTCCGAGCAGTAGAAAAGCCGCAGGAGTTTGTATCTGATCTTGTATGGACAGGGCACATGGTCATGGATGAGTCGTTCGTGACAATCGATGTGCCGCCGTCTGCGCGGGGAGAATACGAGACGCCGGATGTGTGGACTAAGTTAATCCAGGATCAAGGGAAGAGGATAAAGGTAGTGGAGTGCGATTTCTGGCTGCCAATTAACGACAAGGACCAACTGGAGAAGGCGGAGGCTATTCTCAGGGATCGTGGGGGGCTATAGGTCTGAATGCAAAAAAACTACGCCGCTATTGGGCGTAGTTTTTATTTGCTGCATCAGTCCAGCGGACTAACGTCAGCCGGATCACGTCGTCCGACTGAGTGATAGACAAAACCTCGCTCTTCCATTTCTTTCGGGTTGTATACGTTGCGACCATCAATAATGACAGGCTGTTTCAGGGCGGCACGGACCTTTTCCCAGTCAACGTCGTTTTTGAATTCATCCCATTCAGTCATGATAACCAGCGCATCTGCGTCTTTCAGCGTGTCGTACTTGTCCGGATGATAGACTACGTTATCACCTATAACTTCACGGGCAGTTTCCTCAGCCTCAGGATCATATGCGTGGATTGTCACCCCGGCTTTGTGAAGGGTTTCTGTCACCGTAATAGATGGCGCCTCGCGCATATCGTCAGTGTTTGGCTTAAAGGCCAGGCCCCACATGGCAACTTGTTTGCCCTTGGTGCTCCCTAGAGCATGCTCAATTTTCTTTATGAAGAGCTTACGTGCCTCTTTGTTTACCTGCTCTACTTCATCAAGCATATCGAAGTCGTATCCATGTTTTTTAGCGATAGCGATGAAGGCGGATACGTCTTTTGGAAAACAGCTTCCTCCATATCCGATTCCGGCGTTCAGGAAGTACTTACCAATACGCTTGTCCATTCCCATGCCTTTTGAAACATCGTCAATGTTCCCGCCGACAAGCTCGCAAATTCGGGCAACGGCGTTTACAAAAGAGATCTTCGTGGCCAGGAACGAGTTGCTGGCGTATTTAATGAGTTCAGCGCTTTTTATGTCGGTAACGAATACCGGCATCGGCAGGGCAGCATAAATTTCTTTCATGATCTTCTCAGCTCGTTCGTTATCAACGCCGATAACAACGCGATCACCTTCCATAAAATCTTCTATGGCATTGCCTTCACGAAGAAATTCGGGATTGCTGACAACGTCAAAATCCACTCCATGCTTGTTGTGCGTGGTCAGAATTTTCTTTACGAGATCTCCGGTTGTTGGAGGAACTGTGCTTTTATTTACTATTACTTTGTAACTATCAGCAGATTCGGCGATTTCCTGCGCCGCAGCTTTTACGTATGACAGATCAGCGGTCCCATCTTTGGCTGGAGGAGTGCCGACAGCAATGAAGATAACGGAGGATTGTTTAACGGCTTTTGGCAGACTGGTAGTAAAAGAAAGGCGGCCAGCCTTAACGTTTTTCGCAACCAGCTCGTCGAGCCCCGGTTCGAAGATGGGGATGCCGCCACTTTTCAGTTTTCGGATTTTTGACTCATCTTTATCAACTAGGATCACGTTGTGGCCGATCTCAGCCAGAGCTGTTCCGGACACAAGACCAACGTATCCGGAGCCAATAAAGGCAAGGTTATGGGAGGGAGTAGATGATTTTGACATGCGACATTTATACACCAGTTTCGGGCAAAACGGAAATGCCGTTATACTATGAAGATGTTGAGCTCGCATCCTTCACACCCGGGTGTATTAAAAGGCATGTTCAGCATGCGCTTAAATCCTGAACTGCGGGAGTTATACCTGTTTTCGCTACTATTTTCTTTCGCGTACGCATTGATCCTCATTTTCGAGCCGGTCTTCTTTTACAAAGAGGGATTCTCCCTCTCTTTTATTTCCCTGTATTACGCCCTTCACTACACGCTCTATATCTTTCTCCTGCCGCTGGGTGGTAAGTTTGCAGCCCGTTTCGGGTTTGAACGCTCTATCTCCGTCTCACTTCCCTTCTTTGTCGCGTACTTTTTAGTATTAGCATCAGTGCCCTATGATCACCGACTGATATGGCTGGCTATCCCACTATTAACGCTGCATAAGATATTCTATTGGCCGGCCTTTCACGCCAACTTCGCCAAACTTGGGGAGAGTAGTAACCGGGGGACGGAGTTGTCGTGGATGAGAGTACTACAATACGGGGTAGGCGTATTAGGGCCGCTGTTTGGCGGGATCGTAGCGGCTAAGTTTGGCTTCTCAACATTATTTGTCATTACGTCGGGATTAATTCTGCTGTCTTCTGTTCCGCTTTTGAAGACAAGGGAGCGATACCGGCCGACCTTCTTCGGGTACAGCGATCCATGGAAGATAATTAAAGCTCGGGCGTATAGGAATATGACCAAGGCGATGGCGGGAATGGGAGAAAATTATATTGACATGGTATTCTGGCCGATCTTTCTTTTTACCGTTCTGGGCAGTACTGAGCGGTTAGGTGTTTTGTCGACGATGACTATCGCTATTATGACGGTTATGAGTTTTTTGATAGGGGAGATGTCCGATCGCTGGCCAAGAAGTTCCGTCATTCGTCTACATGTCCCGTTTATGATCCTCGGGTACGGCTTCCGGATGTTTGTGGCTACGCCTGTATCAGCATTTCTGACCGACACACTAGGACGTATGGCTTTTGCGGGCGTGAATTTGCCGATGGTGCATAAGCTATATGCCCAGGCGAACACCACCAGCATTGTTCGGTACATGGTGGCATTTGAAATGGTTCTTTCGATCGCCAAAGCAGCAACGGGGTTTATCTTAGCCTTGGTTTTCCTCTTTACGCTGCCATATACCGGATTCGTTATTGCCTTCGCCCTGGCCGGGCTTTTCGCACTTTGGTATCTGTATTTATAATGAGACAAGGTGGTTGGTGGTTTTCACCAGCTTATCTTTAACGAGCGCATCGAGAATCTCTTGAGGGCTGTAATCCTTTTCTTCGGTACGGAGCTTATCTTCCAGAAAGTCGAGTACGACAGCTTTGGAGAGTTG
>JBBEDC010000037.1:0-1680 GCA_040881505.1 Candidatus Anderseniibacteriota bacterium | reverse complement strand
CTTCGGTACGGAGCTTATCTTCCAGAAAGTCGAGTACGACAGCTTTGGAGAGTTGATGGTTGGGTGTAGCTAGAAGTTGTTTTACAACGGCCGTACGGTATGAGCGGAATGAGCCCGTAAATTTACTTTGCCTGGCGTAATGTTTGCTGCGCCTGTTAATCCCCTTTGTCTTTAGCTCACTAGCGCCGTAGTCAAAAAGCGCCCAGTGCCACGTGCGCGGATCTTTTTTCCATACGGCTTGTTGTGCGATGGTGAGAATTTCAGTGTCAGAGACTTCTTCTTTGTTGGGAAAGAAGAAGTGTAGATATACCCGGCGAATGTTGGTGTCAATAAAAGCACCGGGGTGGTTAAAAGCGAAACAGGCGACAGCTCCGGCAGTGTACGGGCCAATACCTGGGAGCTGTACGAGTTCCTCGGGAGTTTGTGGAAATACACCGTTATGCTCATTGGTAATTGCTTGAGCGGCGGCTTTTAAAAACTTTGCCCGGCGCCAGTATCCAAGGCCGGACCAAACAGTTAGGAGTTTTGAATCAGGGGCTTTAGCGAGCACTTCTGGAGTTGGAAACTCCTGAAGGAATTGTTGGTACTTGGGAATAACGCGGGAGACCTGCGTTTGTTGGAGCATGATTTCTGAAACCAGAATTTGGTAGGGATTGTGTGTTTTTCGCCACGGCAGGTCGCGCTTATTCTCCTGATACCATTCGAGGATGATTTTCTGAAAAACTGGAATTGTCACTTATTTTTACTTGCCAGTTGGAGTTTGAAGACGTCGTTTTCCAGCACGGTAACGCGAGGAGGTAGCCCGAGGTGTTCAGGAGTTAACTTTGCATCAATTGATTGCACGATTTGCAGCAGGCTCTCCTGAACACTTTTAACATGCTTCATATCTTCCTTTAACGTCCCAACATCCTCTTTTAGAATCCCAACATCCTCTTTTAATATCCCAACATCTTCTTTTAATATTCCAACGTCCTCCTTTAGAATCCCAACATCCTCTTCTAAGTTCCCAACGTCCTTTTCTAGCCCCGTGAAGTGGTGCATGATCTGCCCGCCCCACATTTCCAGGTCTTTCTGGGTTGCTGGAGTATCGTTTTTCTGTTTTCCGTTTTTCTTCAGCATCCTACTTAGCTTCTCATAAAGAAAGACGAGGTTCAACCTTACGATATGGAATGGTCGTCTGAGGCTGGATGATGATCATTCCTCTATAATCTGCTCCAACTGTTTTTTAAAAATATGACTCGATTTTTTTACCGCCTCGAGAATAACGCGGAGGGTGAGCTTAGCGTCTTTCATAGATTGTTTTTGCTTCCTCTAGAACCTTGCTTTTTATGTATTTACTCAATCCCTCAGGGGTAGTGATATCGACATCCTGATGAAGAGAGGTTGCTAGTACCCTTTGGATTCGAGCTAAATCAAATAAGCTAATCTTTGCCGACTCTTCAAAGTCAATAATAAGGTCAATGTCGCTGGTATGGTTCGCTGTACCATGCAAGTGGGAACCAAAGAGCCGAACACGCTTAATGGACTTACCATCATCCAGCTGATCTATGGCTTCCTGGATACCTCGTTGTATGTCATTGATACTCATATTTATAGTGTACGGGGACGAGACATAAAATTCCACATTATATAGATTCAATCAGCGCTGGAATTTCTGTAAATAACGAAGTACGAATAGGC
>JBBEDC010000036.1:0-20446 GCA_040881505.1 Candidatus Anderseniibacteriota bacterium | reverse complement strand
AGAACTTATATCAGAGAAAGAACCCAAAATAACTCAAGAGTCAAGTAAGAAATTGTCTGTTCGAAGGTGGATAGTGATTGCGCTGAGTATTGTAGGGGGGAGTCTAATAATAGGTATGATAGGAAGAATACGCTCGGGTCAGGGCATATAGGCTATTTTTCAGCTAAGTCATTTAATATTAGCCTGTGGATATCTTCTGTTGACTTTTATTGACACTTGGATAGAGGTCTGATACACTTTCACCTATCGTCTCTGACGATAAACAAGGACTGTGTGCATCAAGAAAATCTAATATAGGAGCGCGAATGCGTGCGCAGAGTAAACATTTTCCACTCTGCTAGGTTTTATACCTCGTACCGTTTGTGACTCCTCCTTCACGTCTGTTTCCACAGCTACACTCGGTAAGTATAGGTGCTCTGTGGCCTTTGTGCGTTTGTATACATAATTTATATACATTAAATCATCTCTCCACATGGCAAAAAAGTCATCCCCCAGCGACAACACAAACATGGTACGAGAACGAACAACATTTTCTTTAGCACCAGGAAAATTAACAGACGTTACCAACCTGCTTGAGTCTCAGTTAGACTCTTACGGCTGGTTTTTTGAAAAAGGACTAGGAGAGCTATTCGAAGAAATCTCCCCTATTAATGATTACGCTGGGAACCTCGAGCTTCATTTTGTCGACCATTACCTTGATGCTCCTAAGCACACTGAAGAAACAGCTCGAGAACGCAACGCAACGTATGAAGCACCTCTACGTTGCGCTGTTCGTTTACTGAACAAGAAAACTGGAGAGACGAAAGAACAGGAAGTGTATCTCGGAGAGTTTCCGGTGATGACCCCACGCGGCACCTTCATTATTAATGGAGTGGAGCGCGTTATCGTATCCCAGTTAATCCGCTCTCCTGGAGTGTTTTTCTCTGGTAACACTAATAAAGGACGTCGCTGGTATGGCGCCAAGGTTATTCCAAACCGCGGAGCCTGGTTAGAAATTGAAACAGCGGCTGATGGAGCCCTATACGTTAAGATCGACCGCAAGCGTAAAGTTGCAGTGACTTCCCTGCTGCGTGCGATGGGAGTACCTACTGATGCTGAGATCAAGAAGCTGTTTGCTGAAGTAGATACGAATAAGGAGCTATCTTACATTGACGCAACTCTCGCGAAAGACGCAGCCAGCGATGAAGCCGAAGGACTAAAGGAAGTATACAAGCGTCTGCGCCCAGGGGATCTGGCGACTGTTGATAACGCCAAGCAGATGATTCACGATATGTTCTTCCGATTTGACCGATACGACTTCGGACGCGTTGGTCGTCACCGTATGAATCAGCGGCTTTCTATGGATGTATCTGAAGATCCGGAACACCGGACACTGCGTGTTGAAGATCTTGCTGCCGTTATCACTGAAGTTATTCGCTTGAACAACACCCAGGATGCCGCAGATGATATCGACCACTTAGGTAATCGTCGCGTTCGCGCCGTTGGAGAGTTACTACAGAACAAGTTCCGTGTGGGCTTGATGCGTATGGAGCGCATTGCCAAGGATCGTATGAGCACGTTGGACATCGAACAAATGACGCCGTCTCAGCTGATCAACGCTCGTCCAATCATTGCTGCTATTAAGGAATTTTTCACCAGTTCCCAACTATCCCAGTTCATGGATCAGACCAACCCTCTATCAGAGGTAGAGCACAAGCGACGCGTCAGTGCGATGGGTCCGGGAGGACTTGATCGAAACCGAGCCGGATTTGAAGTTCGTGACGTTCACAAATCTCACTATGGTCGTATTTGTCCGGTACAGACTCCAGAAGGACCGAACATCGGACTTGTGGGGCATTTGGCCCTCTTTGGCCGCATGAATGAATATGGCTTTATCGAAACGCCATACCGCAAGGTTAAAGACAGTAAAGTAACCGAAGAGATCGTCTACCTGGATGCATACGAAGAGGATAAGGCAGTGATCGCCCATGCTACCGAACCGCTTAAAGCTGATGGATCTTTCGTGAATGAGCGAGTTGAAGCTCGCGGTATCGAAGGAAACTTTGAAGAAACATCTGCAGATCAAATTGATTACATGGATATCTACCCAAGCCAAGCCTTGTCGCTCGCAGCGGGTATGATTCCTTTTATCGAACACGACGATGCCCAGCGCGCATTGATGGGATCGAACATGCAACGCCAGGCGGTGCCTTCTGTGCGCCCGACCGCGCCTCGTGTTGGTACTGGTATGGAATCAGTTGCAGCTCTTAACTCCGGACAAGTTGTTTTGAGCAACACGGATGGCGAGGTTACTGAAGTTGATGGGGAGCACATTACGATCGTTGATGATAAGAAGGAAAAGCACATCTACCGCCTGCAGGCATTCCAGCGCTCTAATCAATCGACAGCTATGACCCAGCACCCGTTGGTAGAAATCGGGCAGCGCATCAAAAAGAACGACCTGTTAGCTGATGGTGCGGCGACCGAACAAGGTGAGCTGGCTCTCGGACAAAACCTGAAGGTGGCCTTCGTACCTTGGTACGGCGGAAACTTTGAAGACGCTATCGTTATTTCCGAACGTGTCGTGAAAGATGATCGCTTTAGCTCTATTCACATTGAAGACTTCATTATTGACGTTCGCGACACTAAGCTCGGACCTGAAGTAGTAACCCGCGATATCCCGAATGTTAGTGAAGAAAAGCTTCGCAACTTAGACGAAGAAGGCGTTGTCCGCATTGGAGCTGAAGTGCGATCTGGCGATATCCTTATCGGAAAAGTTACTAATAAAGGTGAAACTGATTTAACTCCAGAAGAGCGTCTCCTGCGCGCTATCTTTGGTGAAAAAGCCAAGGACGTGAAGGATACTTCTCTCTACTTGCAGCACGGCGAGATGGGGAAAGTTGTTGATATCAAGACATTCTCTCGCGAAGAGGGCGATAAGCTACCATCTGGCGTTATCAAACAAGTACAGGTCAGCATCGCTCAGTTCCGTAAGCTCCAAGTAGGTGACAAGTTAGCCGGACGCCACGGAAACAAAGGCGTTATCGCTAAAATCGTCCGCGAGGAAGATATGCCGTACCTCTCTGATGGAGCTCCGGTTGATATTGTGCTTAACCCGTTGGGTGTGGCCTCTCGTATGAATATCGGGCAGATTCTAGAAACTCATTTGGGATGGGCTGCGGAGATCTTAGGATACCACGCTGCCTCCCCTGCCTTCGCTGGTGTTACGGAAGACGAAATCAAGGCAGAGCTGAAAAAAGCGGGATTGCCGGAAAATGGAAAAGTTGAACTATATGATGGTCTATCTGGCCAGAAGTTCGACAAGCCAGTAACTGTCGGCGTGATGTACATCTTAAAGCTCCACCACTTAGTGGAGGACAAGATTCACATGCGCAGCACGGGCCCATACTCGCTGGTTACTCAGCAGCCGCTCGGCGGAAAGGCTCAGTTCGGCGGACAGCGCTTTGGAGAGATGGAAGTGTGGGCTTTGGAAGCATATGGCGCTGCCTACAGCTTGCAGGAAATCCTAACCGTAAAGTCAGATGACGTGGCCGGACGCAGCAAGACATACGAGACGATCGTGAAGGGTGGCAAGATTCAGCCGCCTCATACTCCAGCTGCCTTCGACGTATTGGTGAAAGAGATGAAAGGGTTAGCTCTTGATGTCGATCTAGTCGGCCAGACACAGAGCTCCACAACAGAAGACCAACAGCAGGCTCAGGAAACTTCCCAGCCAGCTAAAGAAGCTAATATTCGCTAAGGCTCCACATATGGCATACGATCATCACGAACAAAAAGTAGCAGACTTCACTTCCATTCGATTAACTCTGGCTTCTCCAGAGCGAATCCTCGACTGGTCATTCGGAGAGATTACAAAACCTGAAACGATTAACTATCGAACTCAAAAGCCGGAGAAGGATGGATTATTTGACGAACGAATTTTTGGACCAACCAAAGATTGGGAGTGTTACTGCGGTAAGTACCGACGTATCCGTTACAAGGGCATTGTCTGTGATAAATGCGGAGTCGAAGTAACCCGCTCTATCGTCCGACGCGAACGCATGGCACATATTGGTCTAGCCACGCCTGTTTCACATATCTGGTTCTTGCGGGGAGTGCCTTCTAAGATGGGGCTGTTGCTGGATATTAATGTTAGCCAGCTTGAAAAGGTTATTTACTTCGCCTCTTACATTATTACCGAAGTTGATGAAACGGCTAAAAAGGAAGTCATTGACCGCCTGCACAGCGAATCACAAAGCAAGCGCGATGCGATCAAGCAGGGATACAAGCAGCTGCGCAGCGCTTTGTCGAAAGATGAAAAGAACCGGGATAAGAAGAAAGAGGACTTAAAGAAACAGGAAGAGTTGGAACTAAAGAAGTTGGAAGAGGCGATTGATAACGCGGAAGAGCAGGTCAAGACGCTTGTTTCTCATAAGATTATCTCTGAAGTTGAATATCGCGACTTGTCTCTGAAGTACGGACATATTTTCAAAGCCAGTATTGGAGCAGAAGCGATCCGCAACCTATTCGAACACATAGATCTGGAAAAGCTCGCAACTGAGCTGGAGCAGGAAGCAGAAGAAGCATCTACCGCTAAGCAAAAGCGCGTTATGCGACGACTCTCTTTGGTGCGCGGTATGATCGAAACCAATATCCGCCCGGAGTGGATGTTCTTAACACAGCTCCCAGTTATACCTCCAGACTTACGTCCAATGGTGCAGCTCGATGGCGGTCGTTTTGCCGCATCTGATTTAAATGATCTCTATCGCCGAGTTATTAACCGTAACAACCGTCTGAAGCGTCTGCTGGAGTTGGGGGCGCCTGAAATTATTACCCGCAATGAAAAGCGCATGTTGCAGGAAGCGGTTGATGCCTTGATCGATAACTCAGCCCGTCGCGGATCTACGACAATTAGCACAACTGGACAGCGTCGACAGCTCAAGTCTTTGGCTGACATGTTGAAAGGAAAGCAGGGGCGATTCCGTCAGAACTTGTTAGGTAAGCGCGTAGATTACTCTGGTCGTTCCGTTATTGTAGTTGGACCTGAGTTAAAGCTGCATCAGTGCGGTTTGCCGAAACTGATGGCTTTAGAGCTATTCAAGCCATTCGTCATTCATGAATTAATTGAACGAGAATTGGCGCATAATATTCGTTCTGCCAGCCGTTTGATCGAGCAGGGTATTCCGGAAGTATGGGATTCGCTTGAAGAGGTAACCAAGACACACAAAGTATTGCTTAATCGTGCGCCAACCCTTCACCGCTTAGGTATCCAGGCGTTCCAGCCCATATTAATTGAAGGTAAGGCGATTCAGATCCATCCGATGGTAACCGTACCGTTTAACGCGGACTTCGATGGAGATCAGATGGCCGTACACGTTCCGCTTTCTGATGAGGCGCGAGCGGAAGCTGATACAATCATGTTATCTTCGCACAATTTGCTTAAGCCCGCCGATGGTCAACCAGCCACCTCAGCGTCTCAAGATATCGTGCTGGGAATGTACTACATCACTAGCATTGAAGAAAATGCCTTAGGTACCGGCCGCATATTCGCCAGCCGCAATGAATCTCTCATGGCTCACCAGCTCGACCAGGTAGCAGTTAACGCCAGTATTACCTTGCCGAATCCCGTAGACCCAACCGAGCGAGTTGAAACGACGGTTGGCCGGCTGCTCTTCCATGAAATTAATCCAGATCAGGATCAGTTCATAAACGATCCGCTTGATAAGTCGAGACTGAAGAAGATTATCGGACGCAGCTTGATGGTGCACGGACAGGAACGCACGGCTCAATTCTTGGATGACATGAAAGAGCTTGGATTCGCGCATGCTACCCATAGCGGTCTGTCGTGGGGTATGACTGATCTAACTGTTCCGCCGGAAAAGGAAGAGATTGTTCATCGCGGTGAAGAAAAAGTTACAAAAATCCGGGAACAGTTCGAAGAAGGGCTTCTAACTGAAGAAGAGCGATACCGCATGGTTGTAGGAGTGTGGGAGAAGGCTCGTGAAGAGATGGCAGCCGTGACTCAAAAAGCGCTTGATCCGCACGGTAGTGTTCATACGATGGTTGCCTCTGGCGCTCGTGGATCATGGACTCAGACCCTGCAGATGGTGGGAATGAAAGGTACAGTTGCAGGTCCAACCGGACGCGCAGTCGAGTTGCCGATTAAGAGCAGCTTTAAAGAAGGATTTAATGCGCTGGAATACTTCCTTTCCACTCACGGTACTCGTAAAGGTATGGCTGATACCGCTCTACGTACGGCAACTGCCGGGTACTTGACCCGTCGTTTGGTTAACGTAGCTCAAGACTTAGTAGTTCATGAGGAAGATTGTGGTGATAAAGAAGGGGGAATTGTAACAGCCGCTGATAGCGAGGAAGTTGGTACGACCTTAGGCCGCCGTGTTCGCGGACGAGTGCTGGCGGAAGGTATTAAGGACGCCAAGACTGGAAAGACCGTTATCAACCGCAGCACCCTCATTGACGAAGAGCTGGCTGAGCAGATCGACAAGATGGAGCTAAGCGAAGTCGTTGTCCGCTCGGTGGTAACCTGTAGAGCTGATCATGGTATCTGTCAGGTATGTTATGGCTGGGATCTTGGTAAGAATGAGCTAGTCAGAATCGGAGAGGCAGTTGGAGTAGTCGCCGCTCAGTCCATTGGAGAACCAGGTACTCAGCTCACCATGCGTACCTTCCACGCTGGAGGTACGTCCGGAGATGATATTACGCAGGGTCTGCCTCGTGTGGAGGAGCTTTTCGAAGCACGTGTTCCAAAAGGACAGGCTGTAATGACTGAAATCGAAGGCAAGGTAAGCGTTAAGGAATCAAAGGATGAGATTACGATTACCGTAAAGGGCGGTAAGGAAACGAAAGATTACAGCGTACCAGTTAGCACTACCCTAAACGTCAAGAATGGTGATGTTGTTATCGCTGGCCAGCAGCTGACTGAAGGACACATGAATGTGCAGGATCTGTATGAGGTCGCCGGAGTGCGTGCCGTACAGCGATACATCCTCAAAGAGGTGCAGCAGGTGTATGCAATTCAGGGTGAAACGATTAACGACAAGCACTTAGAGATTATTGTACGCCAGATGTTATCGCGCATCCGCGTTCAGGATCCGGGTGATACTGAACTGATCCCAGGCAGAATCGTTGAGTTGTCAGAGTTCCGCAGAGCTAGCCGAGCAGCTAAAGAGGCTGGTAAGGCTGAAGCTACCGGAGAGAGACTCCTGCTTGGTATTACCAAGGTATCTCTATCTACTCACAGCTTCTTGGCAGCAGCCTCCTTTATGGAAACTGCTCGAGTACTGATCGACGCTGCTATTGCCGGTAAGGATGACAAGCTCGTTGGATTAAAAGAGAATGTTATTATCGGGCGCCTTATCCCAGCTGGAACCGGGTATCGTAAACCGGGCGCAAAAGCGATTGAAGCGCGGGCAGAGGCTCCGGTAGAAGGTGAAGCAGCTAAGGAAGCGTAAGTCACTCTAAGCTCTTACCTCTTCCCAAAAGAAGAAAAACCGCCTGAATTAGGCGGTTTTTCGTTATATCCGCAGGTATGGCATAATATACAAACATCAATCGTAATACAGATCGACCTTTCATGCGGTTCAATCCTTTTCGTAAGTCATCCGGTCGTGGTAAAGAATCCTTTCTTCGACCCGAAACCAAGCAGGCCATTATCGGCATCCTCCTGATCCTCTTTTCCCTTATCCTGGCTCTGAGCTTTTTTGCGGCGGCCGGACCGACAGGAAGCCTGCTCTTGGTTGGTGTCCGTAAAATACTAGGGATTCTGGCTTTTGTTACGCCGGTAGCGCTCATCTGGCTTGGTGTTTACCTGATCCGACCGCGACAAGAGAGGGTGCCTCGGCTGCGGATAGTGGGTGTCGGTTTAGCTTTGGTGGGACTGCTTGGATTGTTTCATTTAATCGGCACGCCGGTGGAGGATGCCTACCAGACCGCACTTGAAGGGCGTGGCGGCGGATTACTCGGGTTCCTGTTTTCTTTCCCGTTAAGTAAAGCCTTTTCTCCAATTGCAGCTATTCTGTTATTTATTGCTGCTTTCTTGACTGGTATATTTTTGACCTTTGATCTGTCCCCGTCGAGCGTGTGGATGTGGCTGCGCACCTTTATTCCTAGTCGGGAGGAAATTCAAGATGAGGAAGTTGCTGATGATAGCGTAGAAGACCTAGATGAAGAAGGATCTGCGTCCGCAGTGCCTACCTTCCGCATTAGCCGTATGCGTAAAGGGGCTGATAAGACGGATCCGAATCAGCTTAAATTGCAAGAACAGCAGGCACAGCGGGAAGAGGAGCAGCGCGAGAAAGAGCGAGCTCAGCTGCGTTCGGCGAACAAGAAGTACAGACCCCCGAGTATCGATATTCTCCACTCCTCTATCGGAAAACCTGATAGTGGCAATGTAGATGCTAACAAGAAGAAGATTCAAACCACATTAGAGAAGTTCGGCATTGCAGTAACGATGGGTAAGGTTAGCGTAGGTCCGACTGTAGCGCAGTATACCTTGCGGCCCGAAGAAGGCGTGAAGCTGGCGCGCATTACCGGTTTGCAAAACGATTTAGCCTTAGCTTTAGCGGCTCACCCGATCCGTATCGAGGCGCCGATTCCGGGGACAAACTTTGTTGGAATTGAAATTCCAAACAAGGATGTTTCGTTAGTGCGTTTGCGGGACATCATTACCTCCAAAGATTTTCGCCAATCGCAGTCTCCGCTCGCCATTGCTATGGGCAAGGATGTATCTGGCATGCCCAAGGCGGCTGGGATCGACAAGATGCCGCACTTGCTAGTTGCTGGAGCGACAGGTTCTGGTAAGTCTATCTTTATCAACACCCTTATCTTATCCCTGCTGTACCGCAATTCCCCGGCCCTAGTACGAATGATTCTGGTTGATCCCAAGCGAGTGGAGTTATCGCTTTTTAACGGCATTCCGCACTTGTTAACCCCGGTGATTACTGAGCCTGATAAGACGATCAACGCGCTCAAGTGGGCGGTAAAAGAAATGGATCGCAGATACCGACTGCTATCGGAAGTGGGGTCGCGTAATTTGTTGTCATACAACTCTAATCATCCGGAAAACGCCCTGCCATTTATTGTTATTGTTATTGATGAGTTAGCTGACCTTATGTCAACCCATGCTCGGGACGTAGAAGGTATGATCGTACGGCTGTCACAAATGGCTCGGGCGATCGGGATTCACCTGGTGCTGGCCACCCAGCGCCCGTCTGTGAATGTTATTACCGGGCTCATTAAGGCAAATATTCCAACTCGAATTGCCTTCAATGTCGCCTCTCAAGTCGACTCTCGTACCATTCTTGACGGAGCGGGAGCGGAGAAACTGTTAGGCAGCGGAGACATGCTGTATTTGCCAGGGGATCAGGCTAAGCCTGTGCGTTTACAAGGCGGGTTCGTATCAGAGGAAGAGGTTCGTCAGGTGGTGCAGGATATTCAGGAGAACAACGACTTGGAAATCGAGCATGATGATTCGATCGTAACGCCTCAGCGGGATTTCGGCGGCAGCGGCGGCGGAGAAACGGTGAACGATGATATGTACGAAGATGCCAAGCAGGTGGTTATGCAATCCGGTAAAGCCAGTGCTTCACTGTTGCAGCGCCGGCTTCGCGTCGGGTATGCAAGAGCTGCGCGTTTGATTGATATGCTAGAGGAGAACGGAGTGATCAGCACTGCTGAAGGGAATAAGCCGCGTGAGATATTGGTTAGCGTTGAAGATGAATATGGGAAGGTGGAAGAAGAATATGATGATAGTGATGATGAAGAGGCGGATGACAGTGAATATGATCTTGACGATGACGATGACGACGAAGATGCGGAGGACGAGGATAAGCGGCAGCAATGGTAGAGAGCAAGGATACGAAAGACCGGACACAGGAGGCAGCTGAGCTTGTACGGCAAGCCCGAGAGAGGCAAGGCATATCATTGGTGACTGCTGCCGATAGCCTGCATGTTTCCGTAGAGCATCTTGAGGCAATTGAGCGAGGGGATTTCTCAGTATTTTCAGCGGAGGTGTACGCTCGGGGAGCATATACCCAATATGCGGTGTACCTCGGGATAGATTCCAAAACAGCTCAGCGGACGGTGCTGCGAGCACTCTCATCTCAGCGTGTTATTACTCCCTTAAAGATGCACACTCCGGAGCGATGGTACGAGCGTATCCAGAATCCCCGCTTGGTCTTCATCGCCTCTGGCGCATTCGTTGCATTGATTGTAGGCGGATACATTGTCTGGCAGCTACGCTTATTCTGGCAGCTGCCGGCACTGCAAGTTACAGCGCCCCTACACCATGTCGTAGATAATGATCGGGTGGTTGTTCGAGGGGCGTCGGAGCGAGGGGTAAAGTTGTCACTGAATGGAGAGCCATTTTTGATTCAGGAAGATGACACATTTGAGCTTGAAATAGAGCTTCATCCTGGTATTAATATTGTTCGCTTAGAGGCGGAGAATGCCGCCGGACGCAAGCGGGTATTAGAGGAACACTACCTGCGGCCGCGGGAGAAGGGGTATTTATAGGGGTTTTAAGGCGGGTTGCGGGCGCTGGCGCGAGAACGTATCCTTAAATGACGGCCTTAAATACGCTGTTATTAATTGGTTTAAGACAAGAAAACATATGGCCAAGCAAGCTGAGGCAACAAAGGAAAAAGAAAAAACAGATGATAAGAATAAGGATGATCGGCAGATCGCGGTAGCGTCCGCTCTTGATTCGATTAAAGAGCGTTTTGGTGAAGGGGCAATTATGCGCTTGGGGGAAGTGAAGAAAAAGGACATCGAGTCAATTTCTACTGGATCTATTTCCCTCGATCTCGCCTTAGGTATCGGCGGTGTTCCTCGTGGCCGTATCATTGAAATTTACGGCCCGGAAAGCAGTGGTAAATCAACGTTAGCGCTTCATATTGCAGCCAGTTGTCAGGATAACGGAGGAACGGTGGCGTACGTGGATGCAGAACACGCTCTTGATCCGCAATATGCCAAGCGCCTAGGCGTAAATCTCAATGATCTTCTCATCAGCCAGCCCGATACCGGAGAGCAAGCGCTTGATATTGTGGAAACACTGGTAAAATCCGCGGCTGTTGATCTGATCGTAATTGATTCGGTAGCAGCACTAACTCCTCGTGCGGAAATTGAGGGTGAAATGGGAGATTCACATATGGGACTGCAGGCTCGTTTAATGAGCCAGGCGTTGCGTAAGCTGACTGGAATTTCTCATAAGACGAACACTACTATTATCTTCATTAACCAAATTCGTATGAAGATTGGCGTGATGTTTGGTAATCCTGAAGAAACCACTGGCGGAAAAGCGCTCAAATTTTACTCTTCTGTTCGTGTTGACCTGCGCCGACGAGCTCAAATTAAAATGGGCGAGAAGATTATTGGTAATCGCGTTCACGCTAAGGTGGTTAAGAACAAAGTTGCTCCCCCATTCAAGGTGGCGGAATTTGATATCATGTACAACGAAGGAATTAGCTACGAAGGGGATGTGGTTGATAAGGGGATTGAGTACAAAATTTTGCAGAAAGCAGGTAGTTGGATCTCATACGGTGATCGTAAACTTGGTCAGGGACGGGAAGCTTCCAAGCAAGTGTTACGTGAAGATGCCAAATTAGCGAAGGAACTCGAAAAAGCGATCTGGAAAGCGGTTGAAGAGGAAGAAGCGGCTCAAGTATAGGCTATAAGGTGGCTCAATAGAGGGCGAGAACTCCTCTGTGCGGGTTGGGGCGATGCTACAGATTAAAGCCCCATGATATACTTGGTAGCACATGTCGTCTGCTCAACGCAGCACTGGAGTTCTAGTGCTAATTCTTCTTGTCGTGGCAGTATTTGCTACGGTTTTGGCTGTACTTTTCCGTTCTGCTTGGGCAGATAATCATTTATTTACTGACGGCGATGGTTCGCTGGGAGATCCCTATCAAATTGCCAGCTGCCAGCAGCTCCAGAATATGCAGGAGGAGCTCGCTTCTTCCTTCGTTCTGATCAATGATATAGACTGTTCAGCTTTTGAAGGATTCGAGTCAGTTGGCGACCTTGCCACGCCTTTCACAGGCTCTTTTAATGGCGATGGGCATACTGTATCCAGCTTGTCTATCAATGGAAGCTATGGGTTGTTCGGTGATGTTGATGGGGCGGATATTACGGATGCGCGTTTGGTTGATATTGAAGTAACAACTACCAATCAGAAAGTAGGTGGGTTGGCTGGACAAGTGTATGGCGAAAGCTCTATTACAGATTCCTATGTCACAGGAAGTATTTCCTCATCGGGAGATTACATTGCCGGTCTAGTGGGAACCACTGGAGCTGATGTGACGGTTGAAGAATCATACTCTGCGGCCAGTGTATCTGGGGGTGATTTTTCAGCCGGATTTGTTGCCATTAACGACGGTCTAATCGTCAATTCATTTGCTACCGGTGATGTCGAAGGGGCTGGAGACCAGGGCGGTTTGGTAGCCTTTGGTTCTGGAACTATTAACAAGTCCTATTTCGCTGGTAGGCTGTTGGCAGCCATTATTGTCCAGGACGACTGGAGCAGTACCGGTACTGTTAACAACACCTCTCCCGATATTGGCCCCGCTAGCGAAACCTGGAGTCTGCTTGAAGGTCAGCTCGATCGCGACAATGGCAAGCTCGTGGTTGATGAAACTGCCGAGGGAATTTCCCTGGCTACTATCGAAACTAATGCCACCGATGGCATTCTGACTATGTCCGCACTTCATGGCGGATCCGGCGATAGTGGTGGTCACACTGGCTTTGCCGCCCGTGTTGCCTCATCCTCCAGCCTTATTACCGCCTTTGTGTCTACTGATTGTGGAGCTTGCGTTGCTACCTGGGATGGGAATACCTTCGATCTCCTTGACAGTGCCGGTAGCGTCTCCCACGGCACTATCTATGATATGACTCTTACTCTCAGCGGAGATGACATTACCTTCCACGTTGTCGGAGACGGTATCGATGAGACTATTGCTGTTAACACCTCCTTCAACAGCAGCGAAACACGCCATGGAATCCGGGCCTGGGGCGGTGGGTCTCCTTTAGATAGTCCAATTGAGTTTTATCCTTTCACTATGGCGGAGGATCTTAATTTTTTTGTCAGAGGTCTTATTTGGTCTAATGATGGTGGAACAGTTACTAACTCTTTCTGGGACATGCAGCGGTCGGGAGCCATTACCAGCAATGCGGGTACCGGCAAGACGATCTTACAGATGAAGAATGTAGCTACTTTTACCAACACCGCCACAACCGGCCTTTCTAGCCCTTGGGATTTTGTGGACAATCCGAATAATGATGTGGCCAATGACGACATTTGGGATATCCACGCTGATGCTAACAACGGGTACCCCTACCTCACTGCGCTATTTGCTGATCCTGATGCTTCCGCCCCCAACGCCCCCACCAACCTTGCTACCGCAACTATATCCTCTTCTCAGATTGATCTCTCCTGGGACGCTCCGGTCGATGACGGGGGCAGTGCCATTACGGGCTACAAGATTGAACGTAAAATTGAAGCAGGGTCATTTAGTACGCTTGTCGCTGACACTGGATCTACTGATACCACCTACGAAGATACTGGCCTTGATTCCGACACTCTGCACACCTATCGCGTGAGCGCTATTAACGCTATTGGTACGAGCAGTGCTTCTGGTGAGGCGAGTGAGACGACGGACAAGGCGTCGCCGACTGTGAGCACGGAAGCGGCAACCAGCGTTGGCCAGACAGATGCTACGTTACAGGGGGATCTTACTTCCCTCGGTGATTTTTTAACTGTTGATGTCTTCTTCCGCTGGCGGGAAAAGGATTCCGGCGATCCATTTACTGATACCGCAGCTCAGGAAAAAACAAGCACCGGCACGTTTGACCAAGCGCTCTCGGATCTTGCTCCTGACACTATCTATGAGTACAAGGCTATAGTGCAGTGGGAAGATAGTGGTACTCAAGAGGATGAAGGATCGCTGGTAGAATTTACTACTGATCCTCTGGTTGCCCCCGACGCGCCTACCAATCTCAGTGCCACGGCTGCATCTATCTCCCAAATCAACCTCTCCTGGGATGCCCCAGTCAGTAATGGCGGCAGCGCCATTACTGGCTACAAAATTGAACGTAAAACCGGAGGAGGATCCTTTTCTACTATCGTAGCTGACACTGAGTCTACTGATACTACCTATGAAGATACCGGCTTAAGCGAAGGGACTACCTACACTTACCGACTGAGCGCCATTAATGCTATCGGTACGAGCGATCCTTCAGGAGAAGCGAGTGCAACGACCGAATCGGAAGATGAACCTGATCCAGAAGTGAATACTGCTCCTTCTGCTACCTCCCTCACCAATATTTCTCAGGTAACGAATGGAGACGGATATGTCACTTTCATGACTACTATTTCCGACGAAGACGCAGATAGCACCCGTCTGAAAGTGGAATACTCCACAGACGAAGCGAATTGGCACAAGGCGAACATTGTTTCTGTTAGTCCTTCTGCTGGCAGCGTGACTGTAAGCAACGGGGCAACGTATCAGATTGGATCTATCGATACTGATGCGGAGTCCGTGCAGTTGACGATCAAGTGGAACTCTCAGGAGCATTTTGCTGACCAGGCACGCACGGTGTATCTGCGAGTTACTCCTAACGATAATAGCGATGACGGCACATCAAAAACATCAGCAGCATTTTTTCTTGATAACCGTCCCCCGCAGATTGAGAATTTCCGTCTCGCTAGTCGTACTGCTACGTCCCTTACAGTTGAATGGGATATTGATGAAGATGAATCGAACTTTGACCAATACACGATTTGTTATGGCACGAATGCTAGCCACGTAGCTAGCTGTGATCGAACTGCTAGTACGAGGACGATAACGAATGGCAATACTTCCGGCGTGACGCTTGCTGGATTGCAGAAGAACAAAAATCACTTTATTACGTTGACGGCTGTTGATACTCGCGGGAATTCTCTGACACTGGAACTCAACCAGGTTGCCACTATAGATCTGCCGCCGTTCAACGTAACGATAACCGATATTATTGGCTCCACTATTAAATTAATTTGGGATAAAGTAACAAGCCCTACGTTTTTGAGGTATGAGCTTTGTTACTCTATCAATCAGCAGTATGTGCAGGGCAGCAACTGTCATAATCAAACAAGTAAAATCACATATGCCAACTCCAATACCACCTCCACCACCGTATTAGGGTTATTAGAGCAAACCCTCTACTACTTCACCGTGCGCGTGTTTGATAGTGTAGAAGAAAAAATTGTATCCAACGTAGCGAGCACTGTTACGTGCTTGGAAGGAGAGACGAACATTAACGGGGTATGTGTAGCTCCTGCGTCTGTTGTTATACAAACTCCCGTATCCTCTCCGACTGCAACGCCAACCCCTGTGCCCACCCCAACCCCGGTTCTTACTCCGACTCCTTCTTCTTCTCCAATATTCTCACCTAACCCTGGCGCAGGTGGGGATGGACTTGAAGGGCTTGTTGAAGGGGTGGGGAGCATAGTTGAACAAGTTCAGGAGGCTGTTGAAGAGGTAGCGCAGGCGGTCGTTGAAGTGGTTCAGACGGTTACTGAAGCCGTGAGTGACGCGGTGCAGGAGATATTTGTTAATTCTGTTGAGGTTGTTCAGGAGGTTATAGAAAGTTTTAAGGAAGTAATTCAACAGTTGCCCGAAACAACTCGCAACATTGTTGAAGCAGCTAAAAGGATTCCAGAAGATCCAGTAGAAGCTATTCGAGAAATCCGTCAGGAGATAAAACCAGTTGCCGAGTCACCAGCGGCTCAAGTCACTACAGCTACCGTGACAACATCAGCTGCCGTGGCAACAATTGCTACGCAGCCAGCTCTAGCTGCTACGGCTAGCAATTTTGCCTCACAGCTTTTCAGCTTGTTTGAGCGGTTATGGCAGGGGCTCCTCGGGTTGGCTGGTCTCAAAAGCAGGCGACGGCCATGGGGTAGGGTAGTTAATGCGCATACAGGGGAGCCTTTGGCCAGCGCCCAGGTTCAAATCGTTAATCATCAGACCGAACGCGTAGTAGATGCAACCGTCACTGATGACAATGGTGCATTTTCTTCTTACTTATCTCCCGGGTCATATAACCTGCGGGTGGCAAAGCGGGGATGGATTATGACGCCAGAGGCGCCTTTCCTGAGTATTATAGGAGGGGAAAAGATTTATGATGGTCGGGCGATTGCTGTTGTTCGGGAAAAGTTAGCGCCGCTGGTCGTAGCAATGCGACAAGCGGGTGGTGTCGAGGGCAGGATTCCATTACGCAAGCGAATCCTGCGCGGAGCATCATACGTTCTGGCTCGTTTATCCTGGCCACTTCTCATTATTGGGTTACTCATTAACAGCGTTGTGTTGCTTGGTGCCCCTTCTTCGGTAAGCGTGGGAACCGAAATATTTTACATCTTGCTTATCATCATGAAGGTTCTGGTGGCGCGTAGATTCTTTAAAGCAAGTGGCCTGGTAACCGATGCGGTGACTCATAAACCATTGGGGCGCGCGATCGTCCGTATTCTTGATGCGGCAAGTGGCACCTTGGTTGGAACAAGGGTGACCAGCGGAAAGAGCGGATCATTCTTCCTGTTAGTGCCGCCGGGTGTGTATACGGTGACGGTGGCCCATGAAGGGTATGAGCCGTACACAGAATCCCACGTCATTATGCGTTCAGAAGGCAAATCGCCCGTGGCGCTTTCCTTCGCCATGCAGCCTTTATCGAAAGGACAAACGAAAAGTGTAGTAAGTAAGGGTAGCGTGCAAAATGCTCCTCGACCTTTAACTATGCTTATTCTAGATGGATACGGGCTGTCCCCCGTATCTGAAAGCAATGCTGTGGCAGCAGCTCACCAGCCGAACATGCAGAAATATTTCGAGCATCATCCGTGGGTTAGTCTGACTGCAGCGGGAATTGAAGTCGGGCTTCCCAGAGGAGAGATGGGGAATTCTGAGACGGGGCACCAGAATATCGGTTCCGGGCGGGTATTGTACCAGCCGTTGCCGCGTATATCGCTGGCGATTGAAGACGAGTCCTTCTTCTCTAATCCAGTACTGTTGGCCGCGATTGAGCATGTGCGTCAGCGACCGGGGGCCGCACTTCATACGATGGGAATGGCTAGCGACGGTGGAGTGCATAGCCACGTCGATCATCAAATTGCTCTGTTAGAGTTAGCAGCCCGCTCCGGTATAGGCGACCGTACATACGTCCACGCGTTTCTTGATGGACGCGATTCGGCTCCGGATAGTGCTGGCAACTTTATTAATCAAATTGCTAAGAGGATAAAAAAGCTGGGGGTGGGCCACCTGGTATCTATGGTGGGGCGGTACTATGCTATGGATCGCAATCAGAACTGGGATCGGACGCAGGTGGCATACGATCTGTTAGTAGGAGGTCAGGGCGATCGGTTCACTTCATGGCAGGAAGCGCTGAAAAATATCTTCCGTAAAGAAGATAAGCGTGGAAGCTACGAGACAGCCCCGCCGGTTGTGCTTTCGGCCGCTAAAGCTGCACCACGCATGATACGGGATGGCGATGCGGTTATCCTGTACAACTTCCGCGAGGATCGAAGTGTGCAGCTGGCGTTGGCCTTTACTGATCCGGCATTTGCCCACTTCCCGGTGGCTGCCTGGCAGGACCTGTTCTTTGTGACGATGACAGATTACGGACATGGTGTCAGGTCTGAAATTGTTTTCCCTGCCGAGACTATTACGACCCCGCTCGGGAAGGTTATAAGCGACTATGGACTGAAACAGCTGCGGGTGGCCGAGAGTGAAAAATTCGCTCATGTTACTTACTTCATGAATGGCGGTCGGGAAGAGCCGTTCCCGGGAGAAGATCAGGTAGCGATCCCATCTGCGAATGTGAAGGATTACAGCAAAAAGCCGCATATGAGTGCGGAGAAGATCTCTGACACGATCATTCAGGCAGTACAAAACGAGAGTCACGACGTTATCATTGCCAATTATGCTAACCCGGATATGATTGCGCACACCGGCAAGTTTGCGGCTACGGTTCAGGCACTGGAATATTTGGATGGGCAGATAGGGCGGGTGGTTGATGCGGTACTAGCCGCGCATGGAGCAGTCTTGATTACCGGGGACCATGGTAATGCGGAAGATATGGTTAATCGTTTGACGGATGAGGCGACCACCGACCATACGACCAACCCCGTTCCTCTGATATACATCACGCCCGATAATCGTCGCGAGCAAGGCAGGGATAAAAATGAGCTGGAACAGATCGCTGTTGAGCCGGTTGGTATTTTAGCCGACGTGGCACCAACGGTGTTGGAGATAATGGGGCTTGATACTCCTCCCGAGATGACGTCTCAAAGTGTGTTAAGTAACTTTACGAAGGAGGAATAAAGAAAAAAGACCCGTAGCAGGTGCTCTGCGGGCCGCGTGCTAGGGGAAGACGTCTTCCACACCATAGGCACTGGGGCGGATTTCGACACTCGGCGTTCGAGCCGTGTGGGTGAAGTCACCTGGCTTGATAACCGGAGTGCTGACGAGATCTTCAGTCAAATGAAACTGCAGCACGTATGTTGCCCGCTGCAGAATCTTCTCCAAGTCACCGGCCCGGTTGAATGCCTTCCCGATGCCCAGGTGTACCTCGTTTTGATAGACATGCAAGAACCGCACTCCCCTGATGGATGCCAGGTCGTGGAGCAATTGTGGTGAGGTATGGTCCTCCACCAGCCACCCTTTTCCGATCAGGCCGAAGGAGCCCAGGCAGTGTTCGGGGACCTCTTGTCGCAGGTGGACGGCGACAAGAAATGGATTATCCACAAAGAGCTCCACCTGAAAGGAGAATTTTTTCTGCCGCATGGTGCATCTCCTATTCTTGAGTTGAAAAAGGAGCCGCTCCTAATCTTCTTACTACACCCTCGTATCCATTATGGCAAAAATTTGCTCTCGATTATCATCCGGCGCTATGCGGTTGCGCTTCTGGTATCCGCATACCTTACAGCAGTGAATAATATCCAGACTGTCAGGATCCGTCCCTTCAACTCCTGCAGCCGGCATCAGCCCTTGGCAGGGGTTAAGGCGATCTCCAGGGACGTCTCGATCTACGTGCTTACTGGCTAAACATTCCGGACAGTGATTGCGAAAAGTACCACTGGCTGGTGGTACGGAGGCCTGACATTGTTCACAAACAAAGCCTTCATTCCGAGGAATGAAGTTTGTACGTCTATCCATTAGTTATGCTGGCCGCGGTATCCAAGCAGGCCCATCTCCCGGGCGCGCTTGATCTCGGCAGCAATTCTGCGCTGGTGTCTGGCGGTGATCCCAGTTTTACGGCGAGGCAGAATCTTATTCTGGCTGCTCAAAAACAGATCAAGAATATCCGTATCTCGAAACGTCACCTTATCAAGATCTTCAAAGGCGAGGGTATCAATAGTTTTTCGCTGTCGGGTTTTTCGTGCTCGTCGCATAGGAATGATTAAAATGGAATATCTTCGATTCGAATTTCCTCGTCAGAGGCTGGAGCAGCTGTGGCCATGGCTGGTTCTTGCTGCTGTGCTGGCTGAGACTGCTGGGGAGCGCCCTGGGACTGTTGGTCGCCTTGTTGGCTTCCTTGTCCGCCTCCGCTGCCAAGCATAATCATGTTATCGGCGACGATCTCCGTGCGGTAGTTTTTCTTGCCATCTTGGCCTTCCCAACTGCGGGTCTGCAAGTGCCCTTCGATGTATACTTGTCGTCCTTTTGATAGGTACTGTGCGCAGATCTCAGCTAGCCTACGCCAGGCAACAACGTTATGGTATTCGGTGTTTTGCTGTTGGGCACCTTGCTGATCTTTCCAAACGCGGCTGGTAGCGACCGAGAAGTTAGTCACGGCTTGACCTTGTGGGGTGGTGCGGGCTTCTGGGTCGCGTGTGAGCCGTCCGATAATCTGAACTTTATTTAAATCCATACAGCTATTTTACCTCTTCAGTTAAGGCTTCTTCGATTCCTTTTTCAACATCAGCCATGGTCACTTCCTTGGCTTCCTTTTTAGCCATAGGTTTCTTCTTAGTTGTTTCTTCCTTTTGCTTGAGAGCTTCAGGGGACACACCTTCGCGGTATGGGGTAGTGATAAGGTTAAAGCGCATAACGCTGTCGTTGCGCTTGAGGAAGTCGTGGAGCGCAGCCACCTCACTTGGATCGAGTTCGATATGCATGCTGCGCATGAAGGCGGATTGTTTCTTAACGATTGGGTAGGCAAGTTTATGACGGAGTGTGGGAGAAGAATGGCTTACTTTTCCTTTCAGTTCGTTTACTTTGCCGTCTACAGCAGAATTCAGCTCAGTGCGAGCTTCTTCGTTAACCTGCGGGTCGATTAGATAGGTGATTTCGTATTGGTTCATATATCGATTTAGTGGGTTTACAATAGCGGAAAAGGCTAGAAAACGCAAGTAATAGGAGGCTGTCTGCTCTCTATCTTGACACCTTGTAATATTGTTGTTTTATACACTAAACTTAAACAG
>JBBEDC010000035.1:0-20799 GCA_040881505.1 Candidatus Anderseniibacteriota bacterium | reverse complement strand
TGAGCGATATCAAAGCATAGGCACTATTGAAGTTGAATCTATATCTGAGCTGTAGGCTCTTATGCGCGTGCCAGGATCTTTCGAATGATCACAATACTGAGAATCGTCGGTATGATAACGGTTACAAGACCCGGGAAATAGAGTTGGCGCATGATAACCGGAAACGCGATATGGGCAATTCCGTTAACGATTCCCGGGCCGATTAAAAAGAACCACAGAAAGTAGTTAGCCAGCGCACTCCTTTTAAGCAGTCCATATGCGGTTAATACCCATACGGCAACGGCGAATATAAGGACAGCAAGCGCAAACGTATTGCGGTCAAAGTTATGAAGGTGAAATAGTCCGGATAGATGGCCGGGAAAATCAGCGATGTATTCCTCGCCAGTATGAATAATCTGGCCGGTAAGGGCTAGTAGGTACATGGGCACGATTTTGCCGGGACTGACCGGGCGATGATACGTGGTGCTCAGCCATACAAAAAAAGCAATGATTGCTGATCCGCCGATGATAACGGCGGGCTGAATGCCGACGTATAAGAGTATAAATATTGTTATCGCTAGCGAGAATACTCCGGCAAATATAACGGATGGCGCATGCTTCATTAACGTAATTGTACCAAATCATCAAAGAGCGGCACAGCGGGGGTCAACGATACACCGCTTGCAGTGTATACTGCTAGGCATGTCATGGTATGCCAAGCAGGGTGAGGAGGTATTAGCTGAGCTTTACAGCAGCCAGCAAGGTCTTTCCGCCTCGGAAGCTGCAACGCGGCTTGAGCGGTATGGTCCCAACGCATTACCGGAAGGAAAACGTGACTCTTGGGTTCTCTTATTTTTCCGCCAATTTTCCAGCGCTTTAATATATATCTTACTGATAGCCGCTATCGCACTAGCCATCATGGGCGACACGCGGGATGCTCTCATTATCGCAGTGGTGCTTTTGTTGAACGCTATCGTAGGCAGTGTCCAGGAAGGCCGGGCTCAGAATACGCTACTGTCACTGAAGAAATTCGCGGAAACAACCGCAACAGTCAGGCGCGACAATCGGGAAATGTCGTTTCCCAGCCACGAAGTGGTACCCGGAGATATCCTCATTTTATCTGAAGGAGAACGGATTCCCGCCGACTCCCGCGTTCTGGTATCAAATGGTCTGAAAATCGATGAAGCTGCATTAACGGGGGAATCGGAACCGGTGCACAAGCAGACTGACATACTGCCGACCAAAGAGCTGCCGGTAACAGACCAGAAGAATATGGTGTTCAGCGGCACTCATATTGTCGCCGGCAGCGGACAGGCCGTTGTTGTGGCCACGGGCCTTGAAACCGTAATGGGACACATTGCCAAAAAGATCACGACAATCGAAACGGAAATTCCTTTGAAGGCGGAAATCCGCCAGCTGGCACACGTTATTCTCTTCGCCGTGTTCGCGCTCACGATATTCTTGATGGGGTACGGATTTGTTGCGGGGCTGCCATTAGAGGAGATGTTTAAGGTGGCGGTGGCTTTGGCAGTATCTGGCGTGCCTGAAGGGTTGCCGGTGGTAGTAACGCTTGTACTGGCTACGGGTGTGTGGCGCATGAGCAAGCGCAACGCGTTGGTAAAGCGCTTGCAGGCGGTCGAAGCGTTAGGACAGGCTCGGATTATCGCGGTTGATAAGACGGGGACGATTACGCGCAATCAGATGGTGATCGAGCGGGTGTATGTGAACGGAACGCACTATTCAGTTACAGGATCGGGGTATGATACGGCAGGTGATATTGTTAACGAGGAATCCGGTGTAAGCGCGCGGACCGCTCCGGAAATCCAGGCAGCTGCCCATGCGGCCGCTTTCTGTGCCAGTGCTCATATTACGTATTTAGCTGATACGAAGGAGTGGCGCGTATCGGGTGATCCGACGGAGGCGGCGTTGCTGGTATTTGGTGAGAAGGGCGGAGTGTCGCGTGATAGCTTATTGCGCGAACATCCCCTGCTTCATGAAATACCGTTCTCGTACGAGAATAAATATCACGCAACGGTATACAAGTGGGGTGCACAGGCAATGTCTGTTGTGGTCGGATCTCCAGAGGAGGTTCTGGCACTATGCCAGACAATTTGGAGCCCGGACGGGAAGTCTGAAGCTATGGATGGCGCAGCTCGCGAAAATATTACCCAGGTTATTGCCGATATGGCTGATCAAGGGTTGCGCGTACTGGCATTTGCTACGGGCGAAGGGGATATACGAGGAGATGCGGGACTCACGGACAGGCGGCTGACATTCGGCGGGCTGTACGGCATGAAAGACGGACTGCGGCCTGAAGTACATCAATCGTTGAAACTGGCTCGGGAAGCCGGTGCTAAAGTAGTCATGATTACGGGAGATCATATGGTAACAGCGCGAGCAGTCGCTCGGGAGGCTGGGATTTACCGCGAAGGCGATGAGGTGATGACCGGAAAGGACCTCGTTGAAATGTCGGATGAAAAATTAGCTACGCATCTGCCCAGAACAACTGTCTTCGCTCGCGTTACGCCGGATCATAAATTGCGCATTGTGCAGGCCTATCAGCGCGCAGGCGAGGTTATTGCGATGACAGGAGATGGAGTGAACGATGCGCCATCTCTGGTGGCCGCAGACCTGGGCGTGGCGATGGGGGGCATTGGTACAGAAGTTGCTAAGGAAGCAGCGGATATTGTCCTGCTTGACGATAACTTCGGTAGTATTGTCTCTGCTATGGAAGAGGGGCGGCATATTTATCGCACGGTCCGCAAGGTTACGTTGTACCTGTTATCTACCGGTGTCGCTGAGGTACTGACAGTTTTGGTCGCTATTATTGCCGGATATCCGCTGCCGATTCTGGCAGTGCAGATCCTCTGGTTGAACTTAGTAACTGATGGATTTTTGGATATAGCGCTGGGGATGGATCCAAAGGATAAAGGTTTGTTGGCTGAGCGCCTGAAGAAGCCCCGGCTGCTCAATGCCGTTTCTATTATTCGCATCTTCGTGATGGCGCTGCCGATGGTGATAGGGGCGTTGTGGATTTTTACTCATTATCTGCCAGAAGGATTACTGAAAGCGCAGACGATGACACTGACAGTCATGGCTATGTTCCAGTGGTTTAATGTATGGAATTGCCGCAGCGAGTATAGATCAGTTTTTTCTTCCAATCCTTTTTCCAACCTCTACCTCGTTGGGGCGCAGGTGGTAATAATACTGCTGCAGATCGCGGCCGTATACACAGGCTTTCTCCAATTCATTCTCCGCACCGTACCGCTGGCGCCCGATGACTGGCTGCTGGCTGGAATTGTTGCTAGCTCGATCTTGTTTGTAGAAGAAGGACGTAAGTTTATCCATCGCCGGCTTATGTAAATAAAAGCTATCGAAACTCGCGCTACTAATCTATATATTTAAAGCTATGCCCCGCAAATCTCGCCATCGCCTATCATACTTTACCTCCAGTTTTGCTATCGTGTTGGGGCTGGTCCTTATATGGCGTGGTATTTGGTATGTGATGGATATTATCGATCGGATGTTTTTTGACGGAGACCATGCGGTTACAGCTCTGGGCGGTATTATAGTCGGACTCCTTATCCTGTATTTGCCTGATAAGAATTTGAGTGAGTTGAGGAAATTGTAACAATACTAATTCATAATCTTTTATTACCATGGCTCGAGTAAGCACGTACTTGAACTTCTCCCGCAATACAGAGGAGGCGTTTATGTTCTATAAGTTCGTATTCGGTACCGAGTTCGAAGGCGGTATCAAACGAATGGGAGAAGTGCCCCCGCAGGAAGGTGTGCCTCCGATAGCGGAGGAGGATAAGAATTTAGTAATGCATGTTGCCCTCCCCATTCTTGGGGGACATATGCTGATGGGTACCGACGCTCCGGAATCGATGGAGTTTACTGTGCGGTTTGGCAATAACATATACATTAATTTAGAGCCGGACACGCGAGAGGAAACGGACCGTCTCTTTACCGCGCTATCCGAAGGCGGCAAGGTTGAAGTGAAGCTTCAGGAAATGTTCTGGGGCGACTACTTCGGATCATGCACCGATAAGTTCGGTGTGGAGTGGATGTTTAATTGTTCAGCTAAATAACATAATCGTATGCAAAAGATAACCCCGCATCTTTGGTTTGATAAAAATGGCGAAGAGGCAGCAACGTTCTACACCTCAGTCTTTAACAACGGTAAAATTCTCAGCACCACCAGATATACTGAAGCCGGACACGACGTCCATGGTATGGAAGCCGGAACCGTTTTGACCGTAGGATTTGAAATCGAAGGATATACCATTACCGCGCTCAACGGCGGCCCTCATTTTAAGATCACGCCTGCCATATCATTCATAGTCAACTGTCCTACCAAAGAAGAGGTGGATGAGTTATGGGCGAAACTGTCTGAGGGTGGCAAGACGCTGATGCCGCTTAATACCTATCCATTCAGCGAGCGGTACGGTTGGATACAGGATCAATATGGCGTTTCCTGGCAGCTTATGTTTAGCGAGCAAACTACAGTGCGGACGATTGTTCCTTCACTGATGTTTGTCGGCGATCGGGCAGGCAAAGCCGAGGAGGCGATCAATTTCTACGTCTCGATTTTTGAAGACTCAAAGGTGGGAGATATTTCCCGGTATGGGGCGGGACAGCCGCCTGATAAGGAAGGCACGGTTATGTATGCAGACTTTACGCTCGCCGGACAGAAGTTTGCAGCAATGGACAGCGCACAAACGCACGAGTTTACCTTCAATGAAGGAGTTTCACTGCTGGTGGAGTGCAAGACGCAGGAAGAAATTGATTATTTCTGGGGAAAGCTGTCAGCGGTCCCAGAGTCGGAACAATGCGGCTGGTTGAAAGATAAGTATGGCGTATCGTGGCAGATAGTGCCTGGTGGTATGGACGAGATGCTGAATGATCCTGATAAGGAAAAAGCGAACCGGGCGATGAATGCGATGCTGGCGATGAAGAAGATCGATATATCGGGAATACAGAACGCGTACGAAGGGAAGGAATAGCTAGCGCGAGTATCTGCGAGAAACTATCAGTGTGCTGCTGCCCAGTAGCATAGACGCTATGGCAACCCATAGTGAGCCGCCGGCTTTTGCACTCGTGGAAACCGCGACTGCTGGTGGGTCAGATGCAATTGGTCGCATGAGCTGCGTTACAATGTGAGTACCCAGCGCTGCTCCTGAAGCGAGTCCGTGCTGGTTAGCAGAGCGAAAATGAATGCCGCCGTATAAACGACTGGCCCCAGCTTCTTGAGCTGCTGCGCTGAGGCTGGTGAATGACCGTTTAATTGAAGGATCTTCAATCGAGTAAGTCGTAAAGGCTATGTCATCGCCGAAAAAAGCGGCTATTACAACGGCGGCAGCGCCGCTGAATGTGCTGTGTCCGGAGGTATATTCTGGGAAGGGCGGGGTGGCGATTAAGGGTTCCCACGTAGGATCAGCTGTAGTCTGTTCATTTCCGTCGGCATGTGCCTGTCGGATCGCGGTCAACGGCCGCCAGAAGTCGAACGTATATTTCATTTCCCAGCATAGAATACCGGCGTCAGCCATGGCGACATTCAACACTGCGAACAGCCGCGCTTCTTCGACGAGGTTTGGTCCGTGTGCCAGGATGATGTCTTGGGCGATAACGTTCCAGTGTCCTGGAGGTGTGAATGTACCGGCGCCATCAGCCCAGAACCGGGCGATCTCCGTCTGATCGGCATTTCGCTGCGCGCTTTCTTTGCCGCCCAGACGCTGAACTTCAGCCAACTCCTCGGCATACTGTGCACTTTCGATTGCCGGGGGCCCAGCGGTCCAGAACTGTTTCAAAGCGCTTTTACTGAATGGCGCAACTTGTCCCCAGTGAGGGTAGAGAGGATGTGCCACATTTGGATTGGTAGGCGACCAACGCCCTGGCGTTTGTGTTGGTGAATATGTGGATGGTGCGTCATGCCCATCTTGGGAGCGCCAGGCTATAATCTCTGCGGCGGCTGCACGGCCGATCGAAATTCCCTCTTCGCGTTCCGAGGTCTGGGGTAATTGCGATATGCTGGCGGTAAATGTGTTTTCGAGGCGATCTGTGTGTTGTGGAAATAGGTGTATCAGCGATTCATATGCAGCGCTGATAGCAGCAGCCTGAGGAGATGCGGATAGAGAAGCTTGAGGCCTGGCGTGATATGGCTGGTGAGTTTTTGTGATGGAAACTACGGCATCATACATAGCCGTATGCGTAATAGCCATAGCGCGGGCGGCTGCTGGCGGAGGTGTGCCGTTTTCTCTGATAAGTTCGAGCAGGATGCGGTTCCATTCAATAATAACGCCGGGCTGGCCTGCGGCGGCCTGTAGGGGGAGGATAGCTCCGACTAGAAGAAGCACTGTAATACTGGTGGTAATGAAGCGGTTGTTCATAAACCGTCGATTGTCTCTGTTTATACGTATTTTGTCAAGCGCAGGATTGGTTTTGACGAAGTAGGGCATTATGTGGTTTTGTAAGGACTTACCCATATGCCCCAAGATGCCGTTATCTTAAGATTTTCGGAAGTCAGTTTCGAATACGACCACATCAAGCAATTGCTGGACGAGGTGAGTTTTTCTGTGCGTGCCGGCAGCAGAATTACGCTCATGGGCCAGAACGGGGCGGGGAAGAGCTCCCTGTTTAAACTCATTACCGGCGAACTTGCTCTTACTGAAGGGCGGATCTCCCGCACGCCTGCCGATGCCACGATCGCTATTTCCAGGCAGGTGATGCCCCAGGAGATGCTCGAGCTTTCCCTCCGAGAATATTTCGCTACCGCATTTCCTCATACCGAATACGCGCTTGATAAGTTAATCGCGGAAGTGATGGATATCGTGCATCTTCAGCTGCCGCTTGAGAAGAAAATACGAGAGTGTTCCGGTGGACAACAGGCCCGACTCCTGTTGGCGTACGCTCTGATTCAAAAGCCTGACATTCTGTTGTTAGATGAACCGACGAATAATTTGGATCAGTACGGGATCGATCACCTGACAGCATTTTTAGTGATGTATGAGAAAACGTGTTTAGTTATCTCTCACGATGCTGACTTTTTGAATGCCTTCTCTGATGGAGTGCTATACCTCGATGCGGCAACAAAAAAGATCGAGCAGTATACGGGAAACTACAATGACGTGGTTGAGGAGATCGAAAAACGCAGGGAGCGTGAAAATTACCTGAATGCCCGCATGCAAACGCAGATCAAAGAAAAGCGCGCTCAGGCGGAAGTGTTCGCGCACAAGGGCGGAAAGATGCGCGGTGTGGCTAAGCGCATGCGGGAGGCAGCCTCGGTTGCAGAGGAAAATATTGTCAGTGTGCGCACGGAAGACAAGACAATCCGTTCTTTTGATATACCCGCCCAGCAGTTTGATTCATTGTTTGACGGAACTATCATTCATTTTACGAAGATATCTGCCTGGCGGGATAACAAAGTGGTAGAGCGGGAATTGGAGCTAGCTGTCCGCAGACGCACGCATGCGCTTATCGCCGGACCGAACGGAATCGGAAAGAGTACGCTTTTAGAAAAATTAGCGACAGGCTCGTGTGACGGGGCTGAGATTTCCCCCAAAGTGAATGTAGGATACTACAAGCAGGATTTCAGCAATCTTGATCCAGCCCGTACGGCCTTTGATACTCTGCTAGAGGTCATGCCCGAAGCGAACGAGCGGGTTCTGCGATCAACAGCGGCCGGATTCTTGCTGGACGGAAAACTACTCGCCAGTCCAGTTAAATCGCTATCGGAAGGACAAAAAGGACTGCTGTCTTTTTGCCGGCTTGTGCTACTGCAACCTGGACTTCTCATCCTAGACGAACCGACCAACCATATTAACTTTCGACATTTACCAGTTATCGCCAAAGCACTGGATGAGTATGAGGGAGCAATTATGATGGTGTCTCATATCCCTTCATTCGTAGAACAGGTTCGTATTGATGAAGTTATAGACCTGGAAAAGATTGAGGTATAGGTATCATAACAGCCATGGCGTCCCCACAATTTAGCGGTATAGTTGCATATAGCTATGAATGAAGAAAAAACAACCAAGGAAGAGTTTAAAGTTTCAGGAGACAAAGTAGTGGGAACTATTAAAAAGTTATTCCGGGAAGGAAACGTGCGGCGTATTACGATTAAAAATGAAGAAGGAGCAACATTGATTGTTATTCCTCTAACCATCGCCGTTATCGGCACGGTTTTGGCTCCGGTGCTGGCTGCGGTAGGGGCGCTCGCGGCGCTGGTGACTAAATGCACGATCGTTGTGGAGCGACGCGTCTGATTTTTATAGGCGTTTGCCCCTGGTGGGGTTTCTTGATAGGGTTCATGGACATATTTGTATAACCTTTTTTCTATGACTCAAACCGAACAGCAGGCGCAATCTAATCCGGAACAACCTCAAGCTAAAGGCGGAAAGAAAATGATCTGGATTGCCGGCCTTGTAATCCTCGCTATTGTCGTTTTTATGTATGCGCGCAACCCTGAGCGGTTTGGCGGACAACAAGCAGGCAGCGGCCAAGTAGTGGCTACAGTTGGTGATAGAGAAATTACTCGAGAGGAATTGGATGAGCAGGTAGCTCAGCTCACAGCCGCCCAACAAATCCCGTCCGCTACCGGAGAAGAGCAACAGGTATTGGAGCGTCAGATTCTGGATCAGATGATCGAAGAGCAACTCTTTTATGCAGATGCGCAGGCAAAGGGTATATCAGTAGCACCGAATGAAATAGAGGAGCAGTACAACACGATCGTGACAGAGTTTGGCGGACAAGAGGCAGTGGAAGAAGCTTTAGCTGGGGCTGGGCTTACTGTAGACAAGTTTCGGGAATCACTGGAGCGACAGCTTGTACTCGAGGCGTACTTTGAACAGTTAAAGGAAGAACGCGATATTTCAGTGAGCGATGAAGAAGTGCGGGCATTCTACGATGAGCAGATTGCCGGACAAGAGACAGAGATCCCATTTGAAGCAGTGGAAGCGCAAGTACGGGCAGAGCTTGAGCAGCAGCAATTATCTCAAATTATTCCTCAGATTTTAGAAGAGTTGAAAGCCCAGGCGGATATCCAGGTGAATATTTAGTACTGAGGCCTATCGGTCTTCTGCGATATGGTTGGGATACAGAGCCAATTTCCCCCTATTGGTATATACTGACAGACGTGAAGTCGTTTACGGTTCAGGATTTACCGATAGATGAACGTCCGCGGGAGCGGCTGATGAATCATGGAGCGGCGGCAGTGTCGGCCCAGGAGTTGATTGCGATTGTGTTGGGTCGCGGCACAGCCGGACGCTCGGTTATGGTGATCGCGCAGGATCTGCTAAATCAGTTTAAATCTTTAGAGGGAGTGGTATCTGCTTCTTTAGCAGATCTGCAATTGATTCAAGGATTGGGTCCGGCTAAAGCATTGCAGCTGAAAGCATGTCTGGAGATTGCGAGGAGAGTTATACGGGACGAGGCGCTGCAGGAGACCGAACGCAATGGCACGGCTGCTATAGCGCAGCCCGAAGATATCGCCAAGCTTGTAAAACCCCTTATCCGTAATTGGGATAAGGAACATTTTTATATCGTTTCGTTCGATAACCGCAACCGGGTGTTAGGAGTTGACCTTGCGGGTATCGGAACATTGAATGCTAATTTAGTACATCCGCGGGAAACATTTGAAATTGCCATCCAGCGCCATGCTGCAAATATCGCCATATCCCACAACCATCCTTCAGGTGATCCGCAGCCGAGCGAGGCTGATCTCCAAATTACCAAACGCCTAGCGGAAGTGGGGCAGATTATGGGGATTCAATTGATGGATCATGTGATTATCTCCAAAGCCTATTTGTATAGCTTCCGGGAGAATGGGTTGATTTCTACTTGATGTACGTTATTATGTACATATATCACCAATATGAATACCAAAGCTACAATTTCAATAACCGAAGCGAGGAAGAAGATTTTTGATATCACTGACGAAGTTCAGGTACCTGGCTCTTACTATATCTTAACTGATAAAGGCCGACCCAAGGCTGTGGTGCTTTCAGCGGCAGAGTTTGAAGTGCTCCTTGAAACACTCGATGTACTGGATTATTTCCCTGACCTTGAAAAGGATATTACCCAGGCGGAGCGGGAAATCAAAAAAGGTGATGTGTATCCTCTTGAGGAAGTATTACAAGAACATGGGTATGTATTAGCTGATAAGCTACGCAAAAAGCATGTATCGCGTCGTTCTGACAAAAACCGCAAAAAAGGATCTAAAAAAAGTTGATAGGCGGTATATGCAGCGCCTGCAAGCCGCGCTGGAATCACTGCAGCAGGATCCGCAGCGAGGAAAGCATCTGGGCGGCAGGTTGAAGCAGCATCGCTCAATCCGTGTCTGGCCTTATAGAATTCTCTACAAGCTCGAGAAGAAAAGGTTGATAGTCTATGTTATTCGGATTAGTCACCGTCAGGGGGGTATATAGGTAGGCAACTTTGGGGTATTTGACATATTTTGTATAAATGGTAGTATAAGGTTGTTATAGATCGTCCTTTAAAGGTGAAAGGAGTGGTGCGATGAGCGTTCCCCTTGTTGCGAACGTGATTTTGCTGGCAACGCTCGTGGCGTTGCTGCTGTTCACTTACTGGAAGGTCCGACGACTGCAAGAGGAGGTTGTTCGGGATGTCCTCACCGGCGCGTTCAACAAGCGGGGGTACGAGTTGTTTCGGGATATCTTTTCCCGAAAAAATACCCCACTGGCAGTGATTAGCATCGATGTGAATAAATTCAAGCAAATCAATGACACACATGGCTACACTGTGGGCGACGCTGTCTTGCATGAGATCGGAGGGGTTTTGTGTGGCAAGGTCTCTCGCAAGGACATCGTGGTACGCAGGGGTGGCGATGAGTTTCTCATCCTGTTGCCCGACACCACAGAAGAGCAGGCCGAGGGTGTGCGTTTGCGGCTGGAGGAGCTTGTTGAGCAAATTGTGATCGATGCGGAAACGGAGTCAGTCCATGTGACTATCAGCTCCGGGTGCGCATCGGGCAGCCTCAGAAATGAGCGGGATCTGCTCAGAAGGGCAGACCAGCGCATGTACCAAGCCAAGCGTTTGCTCTCCTAGGTTTTCAATGACCCGTTGCGATGTGTTTTTTAACACTCGCACCGGGTCTTTTCTTTATATAGATTGCTATCTGTTATATCTGAATTCGTCGGCCTATAACCCGCGTCAGTATAGGAGCCACGAACGTTGTTACGATCGTGAGGGCAACAATAGCGGCCATAAGGCTTGAATCCAGAATGCCAAGCTCGAGTCCCACGATAGCGGCGGCCAAGGATGTAGACAATTGCGGGATAGTAGAGGCGCCAATGAAAGAAGCTTCGGTAGTGGTAAACCCTGCGAGCCGCGCCCCTATCCAGCCACTGAAATACTTGGCCAGCATGGATGCCAGTACAATGGTTCCTACAAATAATCCGGTATGTCGTAGATCTACAAGAGCTGTTAAGTCCGTACGGGTACCAACGAGAATGAAGAATACAGGAACGAAGATGCCATATCCAATAGCATGGATGTGATCGAGTAGGCGTTCACTGCGGATGCTTTCAGAGAGAACAAATCCGGCGAAGAATCCGGCAATGATACTATGCAGCCCGAGTAGTTCGAATAAGACGACGATGCCGATCATGATTCCGAGAATGACGCGGACGTCCTGATGGAATAACTCCTTTTCAATCGTCGTGCGACTACCGGCTAGTAAGCGAATTTTCGGAATGATCCAGCGCATGCCAATCAGGATAAACACGAGCAGGAGATAGAATAGCGGCAGTGGGATGGAAGTATTCGGCGTTAACACCTGCAAAAGAATTGAAAGACCAATAAGGCTGGCGATATCTTCCACGACAACAGTTCCCACTATCGTATTGCCGAGACGTGAGCCAAGTAGCCCACGGCCTTCGAGGGCGGGTATGATAAGCGCTATAGATGAAGAAACAAAAATAATACCGAGCATCAAGGCTGGCGCACCGGTGTATCCAAACAGAAAACTTACTCCGAGGCCGACAAGGAGAGGAATGATTCCGTTAAAGGCTGCAATGATGCCGACATTCTTTCCGAACTGCTTAATGGACGAGACGCGAACGTGGAGTCCGGCCATAAACATCAAGAATATAAGGCCCAACTCACTTATAAAAGCCAGCGTCTCGTTAGGTTCCAGTAAACCAGCGCCATACGGGCCAATTAAAATACCACCAAGGATCAATGCAATTACCCAGGGCATATGTAATTTACGTACTATCGCTGAAAAGAGAATAGCGACGAGCAGTACAATGAAGAAAGGAAGCGTAGCTGGCATCCCTATATTGTAACGTCTTTCGGATAATACCGCAGTGCTCAGGTGCGCTTTCGTCTAAGAGGCGCGTACATTTTTTGATATATATCAATCGCAAAAATGTAGATCGGCCCTGCTATGACATAGAATACTTTCATCTTTAAGGGTGCATGAATAACGCCAAGGCCTAACAAGCTCGTAAAGTTGTCATCAATACGTACGTGCAGTAGGTGATATCCGATCATTTCAATTGCAGCCAGGCCAGCTACATGCAGTAGCGTTATCATCAGCGGATGTCTGAATATACGCATATGTGTATGTGCTACATACAAAGTTGTTAAACCCAGCGTCCACAGCGTTAGAGGATACACATTAATACGATCTAAGAGCAGCATATTTTCTCCCACGTACTCGTAGCGGTAATAGGTTGTCCAGGTTAGTGCAGCCAAAAAAGCCAGCCCCATAGCTGGCAGGACGCTTCGTTTGTACCGAAGGTACATTTGAAGCAAGAGAAGGATCGCGGTTGCGACAATAAGGATTTTAACGTCCATGTCGATAGAATCATAGCCTATGGACGCAAATTGTCTATGCGACTACGGCTGTAGAATATCTTCTGTACGATCGTTAATGGAAATAACTACGTCGCGCACAGTAGGAAACTGCTGGAGAGTTTCGATAATTTGAGCGAGAATGGCAGTCACCCTGCATGACCCGCCCACTTGCTGTTCAAGTGTTTCGCTTAAGTCAACTCGAGCCACTCCATTTTCAATTGTGAGCTTTTGAATGTTGACTCCAGGATTAATGGAGGTTGTATATCCCTGGCTTTGCTCCTCAGCTGTGGGGCCTGCGAGCAGTTGCTCCATAGCTGTTCGGGCAACCGATACAGTTCTGGGAACGGTGCGGGTAACAGGGAAAACGGTAGTGCATTCGTCTTGATCGCCCGATATCATTCCACTGTTAGCAAAATAGGCTTTGATCTCCAAAGTTGCAGCGGGCGTAGATTCACTAGTTTCTACGGTTATAGGGACCCGCAGCTCGTCGGCGTGTTCAGGCAGTCCAGAAGGGTTATTCTTTTTTAGCACCAGAATAGCTGTACCGCTAAAGGTGTTGGGAATAGTAAGCTCTGAAGTAAATGGCACGAACTCTTCTGTCATCCATTCGCCATCTGCTTGAGCGAATGTAGTGGCAAGCACTGTACCTGAGGCATCTTCCAAGTGAATGGGAAAAGTGGCTTCAAAAAACCATCCACCGCGAGCCTGCCCGGTAATAGATAGAGGGCCTGTTACCGTAGCGTTGGGGCGGGGAGTATCGATGCGAATCAAGTCGATCTTATCATTCTCGTTACCAATGTCTTCGGTAAACGTAGTTCCGTCCGGTGTTCGGCATTGGCGAGGGTAAGATTCCATAACCGGATGGCCGGCCTCTACACATGCCTCGAAATTGCTAATTGATGGAGTTTGTGGCGTCCTGGAATACCAGATTGCGCCTACAAGAGCGACAATGATGACGATGGTTATAACAAGAGATTGTGTTTGCATACCATCTATATATCGCATTCCCGCATTGCTGTATATAGTGTTTCATCCTACCGCAAGCGGTTTCGTTGCATGTGCTATAATCAACTCATGAAGTCGTGGTTTACTGTGGGTGAGTTGATCATCCTTGTAGCGGCAATCCTTCTACTTACCAGCTTACCGCTCCTAGCTGTCGGACGGGTTGGATTATGGTTCGGTGCGCAGGGATTGTATTTTATCGGCGTATCCTTTGTTGTCGGGAAATACCTATCACGCTATGTTCGAAGTTAGCGTTTTTGAAATCATGGCGTTTGTCCGCCAGGTGTCAGGAGCCGTAGCCGGCGCGGCTGGACTGCATGGCTGGCTGCTCTTTAACCGACAGCACGGCAAGTTATCGCGTTTGCTAGAACCGATTATGGCTGCTGCCGCGGTTGTGTATATTGCTGCCTGGCTGATCGGATTCGTCGGCTACTCTTTAGCTGAAGCGCATGTGGGAATTTCCCTCGACCCGGCCGCTGCTGATCTTGCCCGCTCATATGTTTTGCAGTTGCCGCTGGTTATAGTGCTAGTAGTGTTGCTGGCTACCAGCCGAAGAGGGTTGGCCCGAGTGCCAAAGCTGTACCATTTCTTGTATTTCATAGTGATGAGTTTGTTGATTAGCACGTATGCCGTATCGGATAACATTGATCTTAAGGAGGTTTCATATGTGTGGCACGGTTGGCACTCTATCCTCACGCTAGGAACGGTTATTATTCTTGATTACCTCTTTTTCGTATGCCGGCACAACCGTAAACTTTTAGCTCGACTGACTGAATCATTTGATCGGTTCACCGTATTTATTCTTGCCGGCCTGGCAATCGATATTATGAGTACGTACCTTATTCTCGGCGAAGCTTTGCGGCTTGATGCGCGGTTTTTCTTCATGCAAACCGTTATTGGTATCCTCCTTATCAACGGTATTCTGTTATCCGGTCCCTTAACGCGCCGCGCGGCAGGGTATCTAAAGAAAGAACGCAAGATTCCAAATCCATTAAATATCATACTGGGACTTTTCGGTGCAACCTCCCTTGTTTCCTGGAATACGATCACCTTTCTTGATTTCGTACCGAATATTTCGCTTCCGTATATGGCGCTATTTGCCATATATGCTGCTGTAATCGCAGGCGGATTTATCGGCCACCTTATCGTTGAAGGTTGGCCGGTGAAGGTGAGGGCGTGATGATCGATATTTTTCTTCTGGCCATACTCACGTTTGTGGCCGCGAGTGTTGGGACGATCACCGGGTTCGGCACTTCAACGATTATGATTCCAATTCTGGTGTTGGTTCTGCCAGCGGTGGAAGCGATATTTCTGGTCGCTATTGTCCATTGGTTCGGGGACTTATGGAAGGTTATGTTATTTAGGCAAGGGGTGAATGTACGACTCCTCATACTTCTTGGGGGAGTTGGTCTTGCAACAAGCTACATTGGTGCATCGATATCATTGGGAGCTGGGGAGGAGATACTGATGCGTCTGCTTGGCGCATTCTTGGCGGGCTATGCAATATTTCTGGTCGCTCAAAAGAATTTCCGCATTTCCCGCGGAAATATAGCAGTCCTTATCGGTGGAGCGCTGTCAGGATTTTTTGCCGGCATGTTTGGTATTGGAGGCCCCATCCGCAGTATGTTCCTATCAGCTTTCAATCTTCGAAAGGCAGTGTATATAGCTACCGCTGGGGCTATTGGGTTAATGGTTGATGTAACGCGTGTCGTGACATATGTGGCTGGCGGGGCAACGTTATCTAATCGGTTGTGGTGGAGTCTGTTAATCCTTATTCCCGTCTCGTTTGCGGGGGCGCAAGTGGCCAGAAAGATCGTCGATCACGTACCGCAAAAACAGTTCCGCACCGTTGTTGCTGTCTTTCTTTTACTAATCGGCCTGAAGCTTATTTTGTTTCCGAGCTGATTCGCAGTGAATTCAAAACCGTGTTGTAATCTTCGATCGTTGGATCAGACGGCAAGAGCCAAGTGGTTGAGATGACATATGCGTATTGTTCGTTTGTGATGACAGTTGACTTGCCTTCGTACAGGCCTGACCAGGAGTATGATAGGCCTTCTTTGTTATCAACTGTAGTTGGCGTGAGCTGTTGGTTGCTTAAAGTCCAGTTCGTGCTGCTCTGAATCCAGTCCTGGGGCGAAAGCTTCTGCGGATTTTCATAAATATCGATCGTAATTGCAATCGGACCTTCGCGTGGTTCAGTATTGCGGCCTTCAAACAGATCGCGATTTTCCTGTGTATCTTCAGCTAGGATAATAGCCTGTTGTGGCATATCGGGAGTGCCAACAGATCTTTCGGTTGCAAAGTATGTAGCGGGATATCGAAAGCTAATGCCATACGTATCCGACTCATAGAGTCGGGAATCCTCTGACGCCGGGGGGGTGTTGTTAGGAGACTGACCGCTAGGTTGCTCTGGCGGAGTTGTCATAGAAAAGACAAGGGCCACTCCGGCTAGGACGAAGAATATAAGGAGGATGAAAATGTTTTGTTTAGTCATGCTCAAAGTATTGTCGCAATTGAGCAGGTTGGCAAACGTGGGGTGTTGCAGGAAGGCTATGCTGACCCTCCGCGTGGGATACTACTTGCTTGAGCGGCGGATTTGGGCTACACAAAAGATAGATATATGGCTTGGACAAAAAACAGCTATGCGTTACTAGGAATAGCGGCAGTGATCTTGCTGGGCGCGATGGTGTATTTGCGTGGCGGCCAGGAGGCGCCTCAGCTTGAAGTGCTGCATGATAAAGTGCCATATGAGGTTTCGATTGCAGCCGATACATTTACGCCGGAGGTAGGAGAAGCGGTTGAAATGAGTTTTACCGTAAAGCTTGATGGTCAGCCGATTGATCTGGCGGCTCAGGAAATATATCCGCATGCCAGTATCGTGAGCAACAATCTCGGAGACGTATGGTTTTACCATATTGATGAGCTGACCAATTCGAAAACAGGAGTGTACGAGTTTACACATGTATTTACGGAACGGTCAGACTACACGGTTTGGATTGAGATCAATAACAATCAGACCGTTGACCATCACGGATCAAGTTCTGACTATATTGCTCGCTTTATGATGGACTTGCCCGAAGTAGAAAACGCGCCTGCTGCTGTTGACGCGTATAGTGAGGTGCCGGCTGTGAACTTTCAGCCAGGGCAGCAATACACCTTAAAGATTTTGCCGTATTCACTTACAGCTGGAACACCAGGCACGTTTACGGTCGTAGCGGAAAATGCCGCTGGTGAACAAGTGCCGCTGCTTGCCGACTTCGATCATTTTTATATCCTCGCCGCGCCTCAGCTCGATAATTTTTATGTCCTTGATCACCCTCAATTTAATCAATCCGGAGACACGGAATCGGTAGTAGGTCCCCTTACATTCCCGCAACCAGGCAACTACGCCTTCTGGGTTCGTGTGTTTCCGGATGACGGATCAGGGACCGTAACCGATGCGGTTGAAGGCACGCTGGTGCTAGAAGTTAACTAGCAATCTTCAGTGGCTGCTGCATCGGCAGCCGTACGGTTTGATATAGTCGTTGAAATACTCTTTCCCGTAGTTGTAGGTGAGCTCTTCTCCAGGCTGTATTTTTTTCTTGGCGTAAATATATATACGCTTGCCGTCAATTTCCGGCTCACAGTTCGGTTTGCAGGAATGGTTCAGATATCGAGCGGTATTCTTTCGAGAGCTGCCGTCGATCGTTAACTTTTTGTCGATAGCGAACAAATATTTTCCACCTTTTTCATCAGCTTCATCTTGGCTCAGTAGCGGCCCATGATATTCGGTGACAAAGTCGTCTTTTGCAATCTCGCTTTCGGCAAATAACCCAAGCCCGGCGCTGCTGCGACGGACGACAAAGTCGTGTTTTGTTGTTCGCGGATATTTGTATGGCATGAAGGTACCAGCATAGGCAACTGAGATATTTTTGCAACCCCTTAAGGCTATGCCGCGCAGGTAGCCTCCGTATTATTCCCACTTGGCGCCTGTTGAATGAGTGCCAGCAGGCCCAGCATATCAGTCGGAGAGCGATTGTCGGTTAGCAGCAGGCCATCGGTGCGAGGTGGGGCTGCGGACAGCAAGGCATCTATCAGCGGCGTCACGGCCTCTGGCACTTCGCTTGTTACACGAAGATCCGGAGTGGAGGAGGCTAGGAGGAGGTAGTTGCAGGAGTGCGGAACGTGAACGAGGAAAGTATGTTCGAATACTTCGTTGAGCGTTCTTCCCAAGCTGCGCAGCCACAGCGTGTCAGAGGAAACAGCATTTACATTAATAGCAAAAATACCGCCAGGATGTAGTCTTGGCTGTATTTCGGCGAAGAATTCTGTGGTAGCTAGGTGAAACGGAACAGCAAATTCTCTGGTATATACATCAAGCACGATCAGATCGTATGTATTGGTATCTGCCGCCACAAACGTACGTGCGTCGGAAGCGATCGTTGTCCGAGGTGGAGGGTCGAAGTAGGTATCTGCAATACCGAACAGGTCGTGATCCAGATCAACGCTGGTGAATTGAAACATCCGTATATTTCCCCACAGGCGCGACAGCTGACGCTCGGTAGTGGAAGCGGCTGCGCCGAGGACGAGCACCGAGGTATCGGCGGAGGGCGGCAACAGAACTGGCAAAGCAGCTAGGTAATCCCAGTACCCGTCCGCATACGTGCCGTCAGTTATGACCGACTGAATACTGAAGCCGGTATCAAACGTAAGCTGTCGCTGATGCCCTCTCTCATACACCACCACTCGCTGGTGCTGGGTTTCGTCTTCAAATATCACTGACGCATCCAGGCGCGGAGGCACTAAAGTAGATACAATAGCTGCGATTATTAGAAAGGCTGTCGTAGTATGCAGCGGATGGCGGGTTGTAATCGAGCGAAGGGCAAACAACAGTACAGGCAGCGCAAATATCCAAGTAGTCGCATGTGTTCCGAGGAAGGGGATGGTGAGAAAAGAAGGGATGAGAATGCCAAGGAGGCTGCCAATTGTTGTCAGAGTGAATACGCGTCCGGCGACAGTTCCGGCCGGTTGTCCCTGCAACAGCGCCTCTATTTGAACTGCCAGCGGTGTAACAGTGCCGAATGTGATTGAAGGGAGCAGAAGGATCAGAAATGAAATGGCGAAGGCGGCCAGAAGGTAGGAGGAGAGGCCGGTAGCAAAGTATTCGTTGCGCATAGTGAGTGCTAAGCGAAACGCCAGGGGCATAAAGAGGAATAGGGCGGCTGCCAGGGCGGCGTAGCGGTGAACATCGTGGACTGTGACCGTCCTCCGGGCCAGTTGTCCGCCCCGGGTGTATCCCCAGGCTAGGCCGCCGATAACGATGGCGATCACTGATCCCCAGATAGGCAAGGAAGAGCCGAATAAGGGCGCTAAAAACCGAAGGCCGGCAATTTCAGCTGCAGTTGAAGCTGCTCCAACTGCCAGAAGAAAACCATACCAGGATGTCTTGGATGTCATATTCTGCATCGTACCCTCTTTTTTCCTACGGGTACTAGAGCAGCCCTTCGCCTTGCAGGAATGCTTGTATCCCTTCCGATATTCCCTGGGCGGCGCGCTGTGGGGTAGCGACAATGATTTGTCGATCAGCCGGGCTGGTTAAAAATCCGGTTTCAACAATAACGGCTGGTGTCATCGGATGAATTGCATGCTCGTATCGGCGCCAGTTGAAGGCGTAGTATCCGCGCATCCGGTGAGAGATGCTTGGATCCTGCGGCAGTTGCGTGGCTTTTTCGTATGTGGCGTACAACTGCTTTTCGAGGGTGGGAGATTTTTGTGAATAGTCTCGTCTTGGTCCGGCAATTTTAAATCCTGATACCGATGAGTTGAGGTTGCCATCTGCATGAATCGATACGAATGCATCGGCGATATACCCAGGCGGAACGGTTGTTGGTAAAAGATCCGCCTCTATACCCTGCGCCTGCAGCAGCGCTACTACCTGCTCGGCAATGTTTAGCACGACCGCACGTTCATTCGTGCCGCCTCCAATTGCCCCGCCGCCATTTCGTGTAAGTCCTTCTAGCTCTTGAGGCACCTCATCGTTTTTCCAGTGCCCGGCCTGGATGCCGACGCGAGTCGTACCCGCCGGCCGTTGCCAATTCTCTAGTTCGGAGGGTAGGTATTTGCCATTTAGCCCGACTCCCATTTCAGGGAGCGCTCCTTCGATAAATTCAAAGCCGACCTCATCCGTTGTGTAAGAAGAGGTATTGTCACTGGCTTGGAGGAGATACCGGGCGCTCAGTATGCTAATACCGGCAATGGTGATGCATATGCCGGCAAGGGCTAATACAATGCGTCGGGAAGTTGGCGCTGATTCCACGTCCTTCACTATACGATGTTAAGCGTACTGTGCGCTACTGTTTTTATGCAGAGTTATCTTGTTTGTCGGTATGGGAGAGGAATAATAGAGGGTATGTCAGGCAATGATCACTTGGTCGATAGCCTTGTTGCAGACGGCGTGTTGCACACCCCTGCTATTATCAACGCATTTCGAGCGATTGATCGCGCGGACTTCGTGTCACCGGAGACGACTGAGGCGGCGTACATGGATGTTGCGCTGCCAACCCTGTCCGGACAGACTATCTCGCAGCCGTATACAGTGGCAGTCATGCTTGAGTTGCTGCAGCCGCGGCCGGGAAATACGGTGCTTGATGTCGGATTCGGTTCTGGATGGCAGAGCGCGCTCCTGGCGCACATTGTCAGATCTTCAGGGCATGTTGTGGTATTGGAAATCGTGCTGGAGCTATGCGAGTGGGGCAGGAAAAATATTGAAGCATATAACTATATAGGTGCTGGCATTGTAGAAGTGCATTGCATGAGCGCTTCGAAAGGGTATTCGAAAGGCGCTCCGTTCGACAGGATTATTGCTGCGGCAGCAGGAATAGCGATACCGATGGTCTGGCGGGACCAACTCAAAATTAACGGTCGTATTGTAGCGCCGGTAGGCACAGATATTGTTCAGCTCACGAAAAGCAGCCAGTCCAAGTGGCAGGAGCAGCGCTATCCGGGGTTTGTGTTCGT
>JBBEDC010000034.1:0-22682 GCA_040881505.1 Candidatus Anderseniibacteriota bacterium | reverse complement strand
TCCCAGTTTAAGAAAATGATTGCCTAACAGGGGTTGTTGCCGCTATGCTGAGCAAGTAATGAACCAGGAAATACACCAACAGGATATAGAGCGGATCGCCCGGTTAGGCCGTTTAGCGCTAACTGCACAAGAGCAGAAAAAAGCAGCTGAAGACATGTCGGGTATTTTAGATAACTTTTCTAAGATTCAGCATATAGATACTACGAATGTCCCCATGGCTGATGATGCTTCAGGGCTACGTAACGTTGCGAGGCCTGACCAGGCTATAGCTGAGTGCTTATGCTCAACGGAAACACTGCTTGCTGCTGTACCGAGTATCAAGGATGGACAAATACAAGTTCGGGCAGTTTTCTCTTAAAGTGCAGCCCAAGATGAAAACGATTCATGAGTTGAAAGGGGAGTTAGCAAACGGCACTGTCACATCACAGCAGCTCGTTGAAGACTGTCTGAAAACCATTAACGCTTGGGACCCGTCCATCCATGCATTCTTGCAAGTGCTCGAGTCTGAAGCGAAAGAGCGCGCTGCTGAGATTGATAAAGGATACCAACAAGAAGCCCCACAAGGTCCGCTCGCCGGAATTCCGATTGCCATCAAGGACAACATCGCAACAGTAATAGGTCACACAACGGCAGCTTCGAAAATTCTTGAGAACTATAAGGCACCGTTTAACGCTACGGCTGTGAATCGGTTAGAGCAAGCCGGGGCTGTTGTAATCGGAAAAACAAACCTTGATGAGTTTGGTATGGGATCAAGCACGGAATTTTCAGCATTTGGCGCTACGAAAAATCCCTGGGATACAGATCGTGTACCTGGTGGTACCAGTGGTGGATCAGCTGCTGCTGTAGCAGCCGGAATGGTACCAGCAGCGCTCGGAACCGACACAGGCGGCTCTATACGCCAGCCAGCAAGCTTTTGTAGCGTAGTGGGGGTAAAACCCACCTATGGCCGGGTGAGTCGCTTTGGGGCTATTTCTTACGGCAGCAGCCTAGATCAGATCGGCCCTTTTGCGCGCACGGTCAAAGACGCCGCCTTGGTCTTGTCGGTGATGGCAGGATCTGATGAGCTCGATGCGACCTCATCCCCCGAATCTGTATCTGATTACGTAGCAGCGTGTGATACGTCGTCAGTTGAGGGAATGACTATTGGCGTGCCAAAGGAATTCTTCGCAGAAGGCATTGCTCCTGAGTTAGCTGCAACAGTAAGGCAGGCAGTGCAATGGTTTGAAAAGCAGGGAGCACGTATTCGCGAGGTATCACTTCCGCTCACCTCAGCTGGTGTGGCAGTGTATTTTTTGATCGCCAAAGCGGAAGGGTCCGTCAATCTTGCCCGCTATGATGCACTGCGATTCGGCAAGATGGATTTGCGAGCTGACGGCCTGCTTGAGCGGTACATGGAGGCTCGCGGTGGTGGCTTCGGTCCTGAGGTAAAACGTACAATCATTATGGGTACATATGCTCTTTCTGCTGGATACTACGATGCCTGGTACAAACAAGCATCCAAAGTGCGCACTCTTATTCGTCGCGAATATGAACAAGCGTTTAAGCAGGTTGATATCTTGCTAGGGCCGGTTGCACCCGTGGCCCCGTTCTTGTTTGGCAGCAAGACCGATGATCCGCTAGAAATGTATCTAACTGACTCGTTAACTGTGCCGGTTAGCGTGGCAGGGTTACCTGCCTTATCAGTACCATGCGGATTTGTTGATGGTCTTCCGGTTGGCCTGCAGGTTATAGCGCCCCACTTTGAAGAAGCTCGCATGTTTGCCGCCGCTCATGCATACGAGCAGGCTCATAATTGGCACAAACAGGAGCCTGCCTTATCGCAGCGAGCTTAAAAGAGATACTCCTGTCATGCTTGGCGGCTGAGGTAGCTGTAGGATATTAAGGATAGTTGGAGCAACATCTGCCAGTACGCCAATTGGCGTAGAAAAGATAGCTACAAGCTCTTGGTCGCTTTTTGGGGTTGTTCGTCTCAAACTGGCGTGAACATAGTGTAGGGGAACGGGGTTGCTTGTATGATCCGTTTCTCGTTGACCCGTCGCGGGATTTTGCATTTCCTCTGCATTGCCATGGTCTGCGGTAACAAGGAGCGCTCCTCCGGTCGCGAAAGCAGCTTCTTGAATTTGTCCAATACAGGCATCTACTGTCTCGCAGGCCTTTACGGCCGCAGCAAAGTCGCCTGTGTGCCCGACCATATCTGCGTTAGCGAAGTTTATAAACACAACGTCAAATGCTCCAGTTCGTACCTCTTCAACTACTCGAGCCGCAATAGCTTTAGCTTGCATTTCGGGTTCCTGAGCAAAACTTTGTATATCCGAAGAGGGGATCATAATGTGTTGCTCGCGCGGAAACGGCTTTTCGTGTCCGACATTTAGATAGTAGGTGATGTGCGCATATTTTTCTGTTTCAGCAATATGAAGCTGCGCCAGCCCTGCATCAGAGACAATACGGGCAAGGGGAAACTCAAGACTTTCTTCAATAAAGGCTGCAGGAGCGGGTACAGCCGGATCATATTGGCTGAGAGTTGCGAAGTATATATTCTGCAATGGCTTAGTGGGAAAACCGACCTTTTCTGGAGTGACAAAAGCGGCAGTTAGTTGCCGAGCCCTATCTGGTCGAAAATTGAAAAAAATACACGCATCGTTGTCTTTAACCGTTGCGATTGGTTCACCTCCGCGCGTGATTGCCGTCGGCGGTATCATTTCATCAAAAATATTCTGGTGATATGCCTGGTTGATGGCTTCTTTCGCCGATGGAGCCCCGACTTTTCTTTTGCCGCCAGTTAAGGTGGCGTACAAAGCCTCTGTCCGTTCCCAGTTTTTATTACGGTCCATAGCATAGAACCTGCCAGTAACCGATCCGATCGTACCCACCCCCGTAGCTCCGATATGCTGCTCAAGCGTATCAAGATAGGGAAGTGCGCTCTGCGGCAAGGTATCGCGTCCATCTGTGAACATGTGAATATATACTCGCTCTTTCAGGTTTTCTTTGGCGCATAGCTCCAAAAGAGAAAAGAGGTGATTCATGTGAGAGTGAACGCCACCAGGAGACACGAGACCCATCAAGTGGAGAGATGAATTATTGGCCTTTGCGTGTTCGACGGCTCCCAGTAGTACCTCGTTTTTGAAAAAGTCTCCTGTTTCGATATTGCGGTCAATCAGAGGAAGCGACTGGTATTGAACTTGTCCGGCACCTATATTGCGATGGCCCGTTTCAGAATTTCCAACTTCGCCCCATGGCAAGCCCACTTCAACACTTGCTGCCTGTACAGCTGCGCTCGGATAGAGGCGCATGTAGCTGTCCATGTAAGGGGTATGCGCTGCCGCGATGGCGTTTCCATCATGGACAAAACTAACGCCCCATCCATCAAGGATGATGACTACGAGCGGACGAGGGCGAGAGTGTTCAGGGTAAGGCATAACTATATGGTAGGCACGAAGAAAGCATAAGTGAACATAGCAATTTGGGTTATTACTAGCAAAGCGATCAGGTAATGATGATGCAGAATCCGTATAGTGGTTCTGGTTGTCAGATTGATAATGAATAAAGGCAAGAACGCATCCCACATAAATGCGATAGGAACAAGGTATCGCAGTGACTGACTGCGAACAGAAAAGATTCCAGCCAGTAGGAGGACAGTGGACAGCAGCATTGCGTAAATAAATTTAACTGGAGGCGCTTTGGCTGTCCGCACTTTTTTTAGTGTAAGTGTGATTCCAAGCACGATAGACAACAGCGATAAGGGGACGTGGGTAGTAAATGCGACAAAGGTTAGAGGCGACGAAGCTACGTGTTCGGTGTAGTTCAAGCCTGTACGAAAGAGTACCTGGCGGATATGCCCGTAGGGATCAAAGAGTAATAAAGGATCAAGAATAAGACCGGCTGCAACTGCTGTAATAAAAATTATAAGAAGAGAATGGAAGTATCGTTTATTTGCAAGCAGGCCCAGAAGGGGAAGAGCTAAGAGTCCAGTTGTTGGGAGGCGAGTGACGGTCGCTGTCCCTAACGCGATACCAGCAATGTAAGGCACCCATGACCTCTTAGTGCCTGGATGTTCATATATCCAGAGCACAGAGAGTGCAAGCAGGACGATTAGGGGAGCAGTAAAAACATTCGTGGGAGTTGCGTCAATAAATAGCGGGTGAGCTGCTAGCATTAGTACAGCAGCAGCCCACCATACTAAGCGAGGACGTAGCTTGTATGCAACTACCCCAATGGCAGTGGTGGTGATAGCAGTGAAGAGCGATACGGCTACTTGTAAGCTTGTGCGTACGTCGAAAGGGAGCAGCCATTGTAGAGCACTGCCGAGAACGATAACTGACATCCCAGGATGACCTGAATATACTGGATTTTGAGCATCAAAGGCTTTGTTTGCAACTTCACCTTGGAAGTGAGTAATGCGATTTTCCCATACAGTGCGATCTACAAGTGGCCACCGTTGCCATGTTGCGTACTGAATGACAAATATGCCACATATAGCCAAAACACTTATAAGAACAGCCCGACGGTTCATCGGGTTAGTGTATCACATGTGCATGTAGTATTTTGTGTGGCGGGGGCTGGAATTGCACCAGCGATTTCCTGGTTATGAGCCAGGCGAGATACTACTTCTCCACCCCGCGTTATCTATATTGAAGCGCACGGTAGCCTCAAGTGGACACTATAAAAGAAATTGACAATATGTGCAAACTATTAGAATGGATATAATCATAAAAATCTTTGTTTTTCACATGGGGTATGAAAGTATTGTCAGAACCCTTTAACATACTTATGTCAAAGCATCTTGCGGCTCGGAGGGTCTACTGGAAAGGTATTGAGTACGACCACTGGGCAATGCCCTGACTTGATAGCACACAGTCCTTAATGCTTCGTCAGAGACCTAGTGTGTCACAAGAAGTCTCACTGCCGCTTTCGGCAGACTTAACAACACCCCTTGAAGGGGTGTTGTAAATTTGGCTTGTTGCAGTATTCGTAGCGGGAGTGGGATTTGAACCCACGACCTCGGGCTTATGAGTCCCGCGCTCTAACCAACTGAGCTACCCCGCCCTATGGTATGAATACAGTAAAGCGGTTAGTAGGATTTGCCAAGGTCATATAAAAATATGCTGTTTAGCGCCCCGCTTCCAAGTAAGCGCTAGGCACATATGCTTGCATTCCCGCTCAAAAATGGGTTTAATACGTCTTATCGCTTAGGGGCTCGTAGCTCAGTTGGTTAGAGCGCCTGCCTGTCACGCAGGAGGTCGCCGGTTCGAGTCCGGTCGGGCCCGCCCTAGATAAGTTCAAGCAATGCGAAAGAGCTGATATACTACACCCATGACAGTGAGGGTGTTTCTTTTGAGTACCACCGCAAGCATGATTGCCGGGTGGGCAGTCTGGCTTTTGATTATAAACTGGATTGACCCTCTGCGAGCAGGCGCAATGGGATTCATACTTTTCTTTTTGTCACTCTTCGTGGCTGTTGCCAGCACAGTAGCTCTGGCAGGGTACGGGGTCCGTCGTCTATTGCAGCCAGCTCAATTTGCCGCATATCGGGTACGTCCCTCAGTTCGACAGGGAATTTGGTTGGGGATATTCTTGAATTTACTCCTTTTCCTGCAGCTTCATCAGCTGCTTCGCTGGTGGATAGCGCTTATTATCATTTTCGTATTTATCTTTCTTGAGCTATTGTTCTTAAGTTATGATCGAGGCACCAGACACAATACAACGCATAGAGAAGGACGCAAAAGCGCAGCTTGAGGCTGTTCAGACGGCTGGGGATCTTGAAGCTTGGAGGGTGAGCTACCTTGGTCGTAAGGGAGCTGTTCCGCTTTTTTTGCGCGGGGTAAAAGACCTACCATTGGATCAGAGGGCACATGCAGGAGCCGCAGCAAATGCGCTTCGAGAAGAGCTCGAAGCAGCCTTCGGACGTAAGCAGAATGAGTTGGGAGGAGAGACAACACATGAAGATCCTATTGGAAAGTATAGAGAGGGTGGGGAAGGGCACCTGCATCCGCTGACCCTCGCTATTCGTCGAATAAGCAATATATTATCGGCAATGGGGTTCTTGATAGTAGAAGGACCGGAGGTTGAAGAAGCTCAATATAATTTTGATTTACTAAACATTCCGCTCGAGCACTCTGCTCGCAAGGAGCAAGATACGTTTTATCTGAGCTCTCATCCAGAGCTCGTGTTGCGCACTCACACATCACCCGTTCAAGTACGGGCAGTCCTCGAACGAAACATCGTTCCGCCCTTCCGCATTGCTTCTCCTGGGCGAGTATTTCGGGCAGAGCGCACAGACGCTACGCATGAGTCCACCTTTCATCAGTTCGAAGTATTATCTGTAGGAGAAAACGTCACCATTGCTGATTTTAAAGGCACCGTCGAAACGTTCTACTCAGCCTATTTTCAGTCAGATGTAACAATTCGCCTGCGGCCATCGTATTTCCCCTTTGTTGAGCCTGGTTTTGAGATTGATATGAGCTGCGTATTTTGCCAGCAAAAGGGCTGTCGCATATGTAAGCACACTGGGTGGGTGGAGGTTATGGGGGCAGGCATGGTTCATCCTAATGTGCTTCGAAACATGAACGTAAATCCTGAAAAATATCAGGGATTTGCTTTCGGGGGAGCAGTAGACCGCTTGGTCATGCTTCAACATGGCATCTATGACATTCGACTGTTATGGTCTGGTGATTTTCGATTCCTCAAGCAGTTTAGCTAACTCTATGCGCATTTCTTACAATTGGATCAAGGAACTTATTCCCGATCTACAAACTACTCCCGAAGAGTTGGCGGAGCTGTTAACGCTGCACAGCTTTGAGACGGAAGTAATCGAGCGATGGAAGATTGACCCGGCTATTACCGTTGTGCGAATTGAAAAAGTTGAGCCGCACCCTAACGCTGATCGATTGCGCCTGGCGTATGTTACGGATGGGGAGCAGGAGGTGCGTGTAGTATGTGGGGCTGCAAATATATCAGCAGGACAGGTAGTGCCGTACTCGCCCCCAGGAACGAGCGTTATTGACCAGGATGGAAAGCCATTTGTTATTAAAGAAGCTACAATTCGAGGAGAAAAGAGTCCTGGCATGCTTAACTCTTCTAGGGAGCTGGGGTTTGGCAGTGACCACTCTGGTATTTATATCCTGCCATCTGATACTCCGCTCGGAAGCAAGCTAATCGAGCACGTAGAAAACGACGTTATCTTAGAGGCGGATATCACCCCGAATCGCGCACATGATAGTTTAAGTCATATCGGTATTGCTCGAGAGGTAGCCGCTTTGCTCAAGCTTAAAGTGCAGGAACCAGAAAGTGTATTGCTCCCCGAAGCTCAACCGCGGATAGAGGGAATTTCCCTCGCGATGAACGATACGGCCGTATCTTCGCGGTATATGGGTATCGTTCTTTCTGGGGTGAAAAATGGCTCGTCGCCTTTATGGATACAACGTCGTCTATTAGCGATGGGTGCTCGTCCGATTTCGGCAGTGGTTGATATAACAAACTATGTCTTATTCGAGCTGGGAAATCCCTCACACGCCTTTGATCAACGCAAGCTATCTGGGAACACGATTAGTGTTCGGTTGGCAAAGAAGGGAGAGACGCTCTCATTACTCAATGACTCAGAGCCGCAGCTCGAGGATACTGATATTGTGATCACGGCTGACAATAGTCCCATAGCACTTGCGGGTGTGATGGGAGGGGCAGACACTCAGACAGATGAAGCAACAGAAGACGTCTTCTTAGAGGTAGCAAACTTCCATTCATATCGCATACAAGAAACAGTTGGGCGGCTTGATAGTCGAACAGAGGCATCAACTCGTTTCGCCAAGGGGCTGGATCCAAATCTGGTAGGGCAGACAGCAGCACGGCTGGTATTTCTCTTCGAAGCGATCGGGAGTGCGTCGACCAAAGGAGTTCTGGACTGGTATCCTCACCCGCGCGTATCAACGCCAATCACGTTGAATCCAGAGCGTGTGAGTGTTGTTGCGGGAACGCCAATCGATCACGCAACGGTCGAGGAAGTGTTGACTCAGTTACGCTTTACAGTAGATAAGCTGCAAGAAGATAGTTGGCAAGTTACGCCTCCAACTGATCGCCTGGATATTGAAGGGGACCATGATCTTGTAGAGGAGGTTATTCGGGTAGTGGGGCTTCAGGAAATCCCGGCTCATTTTGATGAGAATGCTTGGGCACCTCAAGCGCTGCCGGAAGAAAAGATACTGACAGAGTCGTTGCGGGACTTGCTCGCAGAGCAGGGACTAACAGAGACGTATAACTATTCATTCGAGCCTGAAAAAATGGCTACACTGTGGGGAGTACAAGCAGATCAGCACCTTACTATCTCGAATCCAATAGCGCCAGATCTAGCGAGTCTGAGAGTGAGCCTTATCCCCGGTCTCTTGCAAAATCTGCATACAAATAATGCCGAATTTCACAAACCAACAAGTAAAGCAGGGGGACTATACGAGGTTGGAAAAGTGTACCTACCCTCAAAGGCGGGGCAAGTTCCAGGAGTTCTTGAGCAGCAGTATCTTGGTGTCGCTTCTTTTGGAAAAGTTGAAACCTTACTTGATCACATTCGTGAGGTAAGTGGTATTCCGATTGATGCAAGTAAAGGCACGGGTCACCCTACACTTACGAATGCCCATCAAATATATGTTGGGGGCGAAGTTGCAGGAGTGGTCGGATATTTACATCCAGATATTCTAGCAAGTCTTAAGTACCGTTTACCAGTTGCGGTTATTGAATTAAATCTTACGCTTGCAGCTCGTCACGCTGAATTGCGAGTACCACCTCCGCTTACGCTGAAGCAGATCAGAGACGAAAAGCGAGAAGTACATAGCTTCACAGAGTTCAGTCGCTACCCAAGTGTGTTTCGAGATATATCTTTACTTGTAGTGCCTGAAGTATCAGCTGATCAGGCACAGGAAATTATCGAAAGAGTAGGTGGGGACCTAGTAGTTGATAGTGATCTGTTTGACGAATACGAACCCGCTAGCGGGGATCAAAAAGGCTTAGCTTTTCACGTAGAATACCAAGCATTGGATCGAACCTTAAGTGATCGTGAAGTGGACACTATTCATGAACAGATAGTAGAAGCTTTGATACAAGAGCTGGATGCTACGATTCGATAATATTGGTTTTTGACGGCTACCACTTTTTGTTCGGATCTGGTAATATATAGCTGAGTGAGAGGGAGGATTTTACCCTCCTTTTCTTAATGAATTGATGAGTTTTATGGCTAAAAAACCTACTTCAAAAGGATCATACGGGGCAAAGGACATTACAGTTCTTGAAGGACTCGAACCGGTACGAAAACGTCCGGGTATGTATATCGGGAGTACTGGCAAAGAAGGCCTGCACCACTTAATTTGGGAAGTCGTTGACAACTCTATTGATGAGGCAATGGCAGGGCATGCATCCAGTGTACGAATTCGTTTTTTGCCTGATGATGTCATATCGGTCACTGACGATGGACGAGGTATTCCTGTTGAAAAACACAGCAAAACGAAAAAGTCTGCCTTGGAGACTGTTTTGACAGTGCTGCACGCTGGAGGGAAGTTTGGCGGTGAGGGATACAAGGTGTCGGGTGGATTGCACGGCGTGGGTGTGTCAGTAGTAAATGCCTTATCTGAATGGTTAGAGGCTGAAGTGTATCGCGATGGCGGGGTGTACAAGCAAATGTACAAGCGAGGGGCGGCTCAAAATCAGGTACGAAAGCATGGAAGTACAAAAAATACTGGTACCACTATTACATTTAAGCCAGATAAGGAGATTTTTAGCGAAACTGACTTTGATTGGGACTATGTTCTACAACACCTCCGCCAACAGGCCTATCTAACCCCAGGAGTTCGGATTCATCTTGTGGATGAGAGAGAAGCCGGTAAAACGCATAATTACACCTTCCTTTTTGAGGGAGGAATTAAATCATATGTTCGTCAGATCAACCTTGGTAAGGACCCCAAACACGAAGAGATTTTTTATGCTCGTAAGGAGTTTGAAGAAGACCGCTTAGTAGAGGTGGCGCTGCAGTATACCGACTCATATAACGACTCGGTATTAACGTTTGCCAATAATATTCACACGATTGAAGGTGGTACCCATCTAACAGGGTTTCGTACAGCTCTGACTCGTATCGTAAACGATTACTCTCGCAAGAACGGTTATCTTAAAGAAAAAGATGATAATTTAACGTCTGATGATGTGAAGGAAGGGCTTACAGCGATTGTGAGCGTTAAGATGCGCGAACCTCAGTTTGAAGGCCAGACAAAGGCCAAGCTTGGGACTCCAGAAATGCGCACCTATGTGCAACAAATGATGACAGAAACATTTACGACGTTTCTCGAAGAATACCCCCGTGAGGCACGGGCAATCGTTGAAAAAGTCGCGCTTGCTGCCAAGGCGCGTCTGGCTGCTCGGGCAGCACGTGAGACTGTTTTGCGAAAAGGAGCTCTTGATGGGTTTGCTTTGCCAGGAAAGCTCGCCGACTGTTCTGAGCGAGATGCTTCTCGCAGTGAGCTGTTTATTGTAGAGGGGGACAGTGCTGGAGGTTCGGCAAAATCAGGACGAGATCGCAGATTTCAGGCAATTTTACCGCTTCGAGGAAAGATTTTGAATGTGGAGCGGGCACGACTAGATAAAATGTTGGCAAACAATGAAATTAAGGCTTTGGTTATTGCCCTTGGGGGCGGAATCGGCGAAGACTTTGAAGTTGAGAAACTTCGATATCACCGCGTTATCATCGCTACCGATGCCGACGTAGATGGCTCCCACATCCGAACCCTTCTCCTAACTTTATTCTTCCGATACCTGCAGCCAGTTATATCTGGTGGGTATCTCTATATTGCCCAGCCACCATTATATAAGGTTGAAAAGGGTAAAGAGTCCCACTACGTCTATACCGAAGAAGAGCGTGAAAAGCTGGTGAAGAAACTCAAAACAAGTGAAGATGTAAAGATTAACCTACAGCGGTATAAAGGGTTGGGAGAAATGAATCCCGGAGAGCTATGGGAGACGACAATGGACCCTCAAAATCGAGTCTTGAAGCGAGTGACAGTGTCAGACGCTGAAGAGGCTGATCATATGTTCGATGTGCTAATGGGCAACGACGTTGCTCCTCGGAAAAAGTGGATCCAAACGCACGCTAAAGCAGTGGCCAATTTGGATATTTAGCCCCGCTTGTATTTTTTCGGGTGTTCGGGTATATTCTACCCATAACGCCCGAAAGGGCTGTTTTAAAAACCAATCGATATGGCAGCTTCATCAGGAAACTTTTTCTCTCGCAGCATCGCATTTGTGCGGGAAGCAAAAGACGAGCTAAAAAAGGTCTCGTGGCCTTCACGAGAAACCACTATACGGTACACCCTTATAGTCATCGCTGGCTCGGTGATAGTAAGCTTGCTGACCGGTGGAGTTGATTACCTCTTAACATTGGCGGTTGAAGCCGTCATATAATTTATATTTATGGCACAAGAAAGCCAGGAACAGCCAACACAGCAAGTAGCCGCCGATGGGCGATCGTGGTATGTACTGCACACATATTCCGGATATGAAGATAACGTGGCACGAAACCTGCGACAGCGCATTGAGTCTATGGGAATGGAAGACAAGATTTTTGATGTTGTAGTTCCTCGAGAGAAGAAAATCCGAGTCAAGAACGGCAAGCGCCGAACGATTGAAGAGCGCCTATTCCCAGGATATGTACTCGTACAAATGATCGTCACTGAAGACTCGTGGTATGTCGTTCGAAATACTCCAAACGTCACGGGATTCGTAGGCTCAGGAACAACCCCAACCCCCGTATCTGAAGATGAAATTAAGCGACTTCTTTCCCGCATGGGTGAGGATGAGCCGAAATACAAGATGGATGTAGAAGAGGGGGATTCAGTTAAAATCATGGATGGGCCGTTTAAAGACTTTGAAGGAAAGATTGCTGAGGTAAGCGAGGCAAAGGGGACAGTCAAGGTATTGGTTAATGTCTTTGGTCGCGAAACACCAGTTGAATTGGACTTCCTTCAGGTTAAGCGAGAAGGTTAAATTTGACTTAAACCGTAAAATCACTCACGATACGAGCTCTATATGCCAGTAGTACTCACTAAACTAAAACTTCAAGTCCGCGGTGGCCAAGCCACCCCGGCGCCACCCGTTGGTACGGCCTTAGGTCCTCACGGGGTAAATATTAGCGACTTCGTTACCCGTTTTAATGACATGACGAAAGATATGAAGGGTGACGTGGTACCAGTTGAAATTACCATATTCGACGACCGTTCGATGGATTTGAAACTAAAGACTCCTCCAGCCGCTGAGCTACTCAAGAAGGCAGCAGGGGTAGGAAGTGGTTCCGCAACCCCAAACACTGCCAAGGTAGGCAAGGTTACAAAGCAGCAGGTACGGGAAATTGCAGAACGTAAACTAGAAGACCTATCTGCTCGAGATGTTGAAGCTGCCATGAAGATCGTGGAAGGCACGGCTCGATCTATGGGAATAACGGTTGAATAACTGATATGGCACGAAGTAAATCATACAAAGCTATAAAGGAGAAAACCCCTACAGAAGCAGTGGGCCTATCTGAAGCAGTTGTATTTGTAAAAGAACATCCAGCGGCAAAGTTTGATGAGACTGTTGAGATCCACATGCACCTAGGAATTGATCCTAGTAAGTCTGACCAAACGGTGCGTGGTAGCGTAGTGCTGCCGCACGGGACTCCTAAACAGAAAAAGGTTGTAGTCTTTACTGATGACAAGTCAAAGCAAGAAGCTGCTAAGGCGGCTGGAGCAGTGCTCGTTGGCGGGCAAGAGCTAATCGACAAGATTGCAGCCGAGGGCGTGCTTGATGCCGATATTACCGTTGCTTCGCCTGATATGATGGCCAAGGTGGCAAAAGTGGCAAAGATTCTTGGGCCTAAAGGACTCATGCCTAATCCTAAGACTGGTACAGTGACTCCAGACGTAGAGGCGGCTGTAAAGGAGCTTTCTGCTGGAAAAATGGCATTTAAGATGGATCAACTCGGTAATATTCACGAAGGGGTTGCAAAGGTAAGCTGGGATGCAAATAAAATCGAAGAGAATATCGAGGCTCTCATTGAAGCAGTACGAGCAGCTCGTCCCGCGACTCAAAAAGGACAGTTTTTGCCCCATGTAGTAGTCAATACTACTATGGGCCCATCTATACGATTAACGGTATAAGCGATATGGATACGGGGAGGAAGCATAAGGGGCTTTTGGTTGCATTTGACGGCCTTGATTCTTCCGGTAAAGAAACTCAGTCTCGATTATTTGTTGAGAAGTTAGAACAGCTAGGAAAGACTGTTCGCAAGTTTCAAACCCCTGACTACACAACAAAATCTGGCCAAGAGCTAAAGAAACGGCTTCAGGGCAAGCTGGGGGATTGGCATGCAACTCCTTGGCAAGAAAAGTTAGAATACTTTGCCCGCAATCGAGCTGAGCATCGTGAAGAGGTTCTTGCTGCCTTAGAAAGAGGCGATGTCGTGGTGTATGATCGCTATGTAGGTAGTAGTTTAGCGTTTGTAGCCGTCGAAGCAGCTGAGCATGACGGTGAGCGTGATAAAGAAGAGGTATACAAGGCCGTGCGAGAAAAGGAGTATGGCACAAATGGCATGCCCGTAGAGGACCTTTCAATTTTTTTGGATGTTCCTCCTGTCGTGACAACAGCCTTGCTCGAAAAGCGAAAGGCAAAACTTCAGGCTGATGATGAATATACTGATCATATTCATGTGCAAGAGCAACTGTACGCTGAATATCAACACCTCACTACTGCTGATCCCGCTCGTTACGCCCGCATTATCTGCACAGAAAATCACAAACTGCTCTCGATAGAGGAGATTCAGGCCAAGGTGTGGACTCGATTTCTTGACGCCTTCCCTCATATTGCGGAATAGACAGGCACTGAGCCATATGAGTACACTGACAGAATGACCGCAAAGTCTCGTCCATTTTTCATTATTGAATCACTCGATGCTGGCGGTGGCTCTACGCAGCTAGAGTTTTTAGCGCGGCGGCTCACGGCAGAGGGATACACTCCAAACCAGTATCATTTTCCGCAAGAGGATGCCCCAACCGGGCAGTTGATCTACCAAAAGTACCTACATGATAGGAACAAGCACCCTTTAAGCAGGCGAGAGCAATCTTTGCTATACATGCAAGATTTTTTTTCCAAATTAGAAGAGATGCAGAGGATTGCAGGAGAGAGAAGTAAGGATATCCTTATTTCAGACCGCTATTGCACAAGCACGATGGCGTACCAGACAATTGGTCTTACTGGGAAGCGTCGCCAAGATATGCTTGCCTGGCTGAGGTGGCTGGCCTGGGAGGGAAGTCCTCAGCTTCTCAAGCCAACAGCAGTACTATTGTTAGATATTCCAGTTTCTCTGGCTATTCAGAGGTTAAATAAGTCTGGAAAGAAGAAAGACCTCTATGAGCATCGTGATAAGCTTATGGCAATTCGAAAGAGCTATATGCGCCTTGCGCGAGAGCAGAAATGGCTTATTGTGAGTAACACTGATTCAACGGGCCAAGAACGAACTCGACAGGATATTCATGATGAGGTTTGGGGGCATATTGCCCCTAGGATCTAAGTTAACTTTTAATGCATTTTTACTCATATGTTAGGAAAAAAGACTTGGTTTGTTTCGCATCCGTCGGGAGGCATACAGCACACACCTGCCTTCTTTAATGCCATTAATCGGTTTGCTGAATTGCAACCAAAGGTGAGAATAGTTTTTCCGCATAGCGAAGAGGAGCAGGTCCAGCGCACAAAGGATGCAATTACCGCGGCTGATCTTGTACTTGTAGAAGTATCAATTGCGTCTACTGGAAGTGGAATTGAATTAGGTTGGGCGAATGCGGAAGGGAAGAAGATCATTGCTTTTCATCAGGGAGGAGCAGAGCCTTCTCCTGCGCTTAAGTTTGTTACATCCGATATCCAACTCTACGTTACAGAGGAACACGTCTTTGAAGCGCTGGAAAAACTTTTGTAGATACATGAGGAGAATATACGGTTGTGCTTCTCGGCCTAAGCGGAGTAGTATATGGAGTTACCTATGGCAATGATAGTACGGGATCAAATTTCTGCTTTACGAAGCCTCGCTCAATCATCTGGGGAAGCGGCCCCAATAACAGAAGATGAGGCTATTTCTGTATCATCGGCTACTCGTCGTGTCGCTTTTGCTTACGAGCGCTTGCGCAATACTTTGGAGCCTGATGAAGAGCATATTCTGCGGCATAATGCGATTGCTCGAATTGTAGAGCGTAGGATTGAAGAGGACCGTTCGAATGAGCTTACTGCTAGTTTGATATTGCAGGAACTTATTCGAGCACACTACGTACCGCAGCTTCCCAAAACTGCAGTTAGGTCTGTTGCGTTAGTTATTGCAAAAACAAAAATGGTCGTTCCAGGACTGTCGTCGGATGATCGTGCGTATTTTCTGCAACTGGTAGCGATTGCCCTCGATCGACTCTTTTTCCCGCAGGATGTAGAGGATTCGCTAGCTCATGTGATGTACCAGGATACGTACCGTCGAATGGTATGGATTGATGAGTCGATAGCGTTGGAGGACCGGCCAGTTCAGCTCTACTTTGCTTGCCATAAAGCGTTATTTGAATCGAGTGAATCGCTTGTTTTGTATCATTATTTCCTCCATCGATTTCCGTTCTGGCGGCGGGAGCCATTTACGACCCAAGAGGCAAACCAATTACATGAAGGATTTCCAGCATTTCGTGCGGAAATGAATCGACTGATTGATCATCCGATGCAGCCTCGTCTTCAGCGCTTGCTGACGCCGGTGAGCGTCCCGTATAGGGTACTGTGGCATTTGTTGCGGTTCTCACAAGATTCGTGGTCCTCGATTGAATCGCTCGAAGATGCGACCAAACAGGCCATTAGTGCCCGCATTACTCACGTACAGCAAAAAATTTCTCGGCGGGCCTTCCATAGCGTGATGTTCCTGCTTGTCACGAAAACAGCCCTCACACTTCCACTGGAGCTGTTGTATGAAGTGCTGGTGCTAAAAACGATTCATCTATTGGCTTTAGCCATTAATGTTGTATTTCATCCGATGCTCCTATTTTTCCTTAGTGTAAGCGTGCGCTTGCCTGGGCATGAAAATACAGTTCGGATTATTGATCAGGTCCGTATCATCGCAACTGGTGAAGGAGGACTTCCTAATATCGTTGTTACCCCAACGCGTTCTTATGGGTTAATAACGCGCTGGGCGTTTGCCACTATATATGCAACCCTGCTGTTGGCGTTCTTCTACATCCTATTTACTATTCTGCACCGTTTGGAATTTTCTCTAGTCGCAACATTTTTCTTTGTAGTCTTCTTAGGGCTAACCAGCTTTCTGGCTTTTCGCATTCGTCGTTCTATACGAGAGGTTCAGCTGGTGAGGCGTCGGGAGGGTGCAATTAGTGCAGTATTCACGTTCCTGACGTTGCCTATGCTGGAATTTGGACGCTGGCTATCTACCGGCATCTCACAGCTTAACATTGTCATATTCGTGATGGACCTCATTATCGAGGCTCCTTTTAAACTCCTCATTGATGTTGCGGAGGAATGGTTTGTCTTTATCCGAGAACGCAAAGAAGAGATAGTGGAGTAGTGGAGACTAGCGACCCGAACTACCAAAACCTTTCTCGCCGCGATTCGTTTCAGTCAACTGAGCCACTTCAATAATTTCAACAGGCTCGAATTTTTGAACCACGCACTGAGCGATTTTGTCGCCAGCTTTAATCTCGTATGGTTCATGGCTTAAGTTGGTTAGCACGATCTTCCACTCTCCGCGGTAAATAGAATCAATGACTCCAGCGAGGCGGTGAATGCCTTTACTGCCTAGTCCTGAGCGGTCCCAGATCAGCGCCACGTACCCATCTGGCAGTGAGGCTGAAATGCCGGTTCCGAACATGTAAGTCTCACCAGGTTCAAGAACGCGGGATTCGTTCGTAAAAATATCGATACCGGCGTCGAGGGGATTTTCTTTTGCCGGCAACTTGGCGTCATCGCTTAGTTTATGTACTTGAAAGGGGATCATAGTTTTTCTTGTGAAATAGCCGTTTCGGCCGGTACTCGCTTGCTATGGTACTTAGCGCCCGGTTTTTCCGTGTATGGACGTTCGGCGGGGGAGCTGAGTTGTTCGAATACGAGCTGGCAGATGCGCATCTTGGGATACAGCACGATAGGCATCATGCCAATATTCGATAGCTCCATCGTGATCGACCCTTTGAACCCAGCGTCGATATGTCCAGCGGTCGAATGGATTACTAGCCCAAGTCGTCCTAGGCTGCTGCGGCCATCAATGCGCGCTGATAGGTCGCTGGGCAGCTCCACCCATTCCAAAATTGAAGCCAAGACGAATTCCCCGGGTTGAATAACGTACGGTTCCTTACGGCTAATTTTTACTTCCTCAGTCATGCCCTCCGTGGTCTCGGCGTCAAAGGGATCAACAAAAGGCGTACGGCGATGCTTGAATATTCGGAAGTAGTATCCGAGGCGCAGATCTAGACTGGAGCTGCCAAGTTGGGTCTCATAGTCGGGCTTCGGTTTCACCATAATTCGCTTATCTTTAATTGCCTGCTTTATGTCTCGGTCGGATAAAATCATAGCTATTAATGAAGAGGTAAGAAGTATGCTGCGCTAGCGCATCTTGTATATGCTACGCGAGGGGATGTGCCTTCACAAGCAGATATTTCCACGGCAACCCCGTTGCTGGAAAGGCCTAAGTGCGCTAATCTGCTCCTGTATGAAGCTTGAACCTGTTATTGGACTAGAAATTCATGTCCAGCTCAAAACTGCGAGTAAAATGTTTTGTTCGTGCCCGAATGTATTTGGCGATATAGAGCCCAATACAGCTATATGTCCTATCTGTATGGGGCACCCAGGTACACTGCCTGTGCCGAATAAGAAAGCGATAGAATGGACCCATCTAGCTGGCCTTGCCCTGGGGTGTGAATTAGCCACTGAGAGCAAATTTGATCGCAAGAGCTATTTCTATCCTGATCTTCCGAAAGGGTACCAGATCAGCCAATACGATAAGCCGTTCTGTGGAAAGGGAAGTATTACGATTGTGGTCGATGGAGAAGAGCGCACTATTGGTATTACGCGCATTCACTTGGAAGAAGATGCGGCGAAGAATACGCATCCTAAAGGAGCCGACCATACACTCGTTGATTACAACCGCGCGGGAACACCACTCGTTGAGATTGTGACAGAACCTGACATCAGAACCCCTCGAGAGGCTAAGATATTTTTGCAGGAGCTGCAGCGAATAGTGCGCGCCCTGGATATTTCAGACGCAGACATGGAAAAAGGACAAATGCGATGTGACGCTAATATTTCTTTGCGGACAGCGGGGGAGAATAACCTGCATCCGAAAACAGAAATTAAGAACGTAAATTCATTCCGTTTTGTAGAACGGGGTCTTCAATTTGAGATTGAGCGCCAGACTCAGCTTTGGGAGAAACAAGACATCCCATCTCACGCCACTCGCGGATATGACAGTGTGCGTGGAGTGACGGTGGAACAGAGAACGAAAGAGGAGGCTGCCGATTATCGCTATTTCCCAGAACCAGACATTCCTCCGTTTAGTTTCGACTCTGACTACATGAACAGTATTCGTGAACAGGCAACAGAGTTGCCATCGGCCAAGCGCAGCCGCTTGATGGAGCAGTACGGACTGTCGGCGGAGCAGGCTGATTTACTGGTTGTTGATAAGCAGCTTACGTATGTATTTGAAGATACTGTAAGTGAATTAGAGCAGCTGGATAATGAGCAGGTAGCTATCACCCCTGCTGAGGTGCCACAGCTTGTGCTGCTGTCCAACAAGATCATTCTTCGGGAAATGCGGGCCTTGATGAGTAGTCAGGGGCTTACATATGAGGATTTACGGATTACTTCAGCAAACTTTGCTGAATTAGTAGTGCTGGTACATCAAAAAAAGATTAATCGAGGAGCTGTAGGGCAGGTATTGGAAGAAATGCAGCGAACAGGAGGAGACCCCGACCACATTATTCAGAATCTTGGCTTAGAGCAGGTTAGCGAAGAGGGGGAGCTGGAGCAGTTGGCTGACCAGGTGATTGCAGAGAACCCAGACGTGGTTGAAAAGATTAAGAGCGGCAAAGAAGGCGCTATTCAATTCCTCATGGGGCAGGTGATGGCTAAGTCGAAAGGCAAGGCAGCCCCTCCCCAGGTCATTGCTTTACTGAGAAAGAAGCTTCTGGATTAATCGATCCACCGAATCTCTTCTCTGCCGCGCCACCAAGACATTTGGCGCCGAGCATATCGCATATTGACTCGAATATTCTCCTCTACCGCCTCAGGAAGCGAGAGCGTGTTATCAAGCACTTTTCCTGCTTGAAGATAGTTAAGGGTAGCGAGAAGGGGCACGGAAGGGGTATATCGATTGCGCAACTCTTCGGTTTCCTCAATCAGTCCATTTGCGAACATTGCCGCATGTCGCGTTTGTATACGCTCCTTAAGCTCTTCCCATCCCGGGAAGAGGCCGATAAGGGTAAAGGAGTAAAGGGATGGTTGTTGGGCGCGCAGAGTAGAAAAGGGCTTACCGGTAGCCTTAATAACCTCCAGGGCTCGAACAATACGACGTTTATTCCCCGGGGCTATGAAGCTTTGAGCAGAAGGGTCTTGTTCAATTAATTGGGAGTAAAGGTCTTCTACTGGTTCTTTTTCCAGTTGAGCGCGAAGTGTTTGGTCAGGAGCAACCTGGGGAAGAGTGTAATTGTGAACAATACTGTCTACATACAACATTGTGCCGCCAACGATAATGGGGTGCAGGTCATGTTCCAGAGCAAGGCGCAGGGCATCTTGAGCCATAGATTGCCATTCGGCTAGGGTGAGTGGAGCATCCGGAGTGCGGACATTAAAAAGATAATGGTCAATTCCTTGAACACTATCTGGGGTCATGGGGGAATGAGGCTCTGAAGACCAAGCTTCCTCGGGTTTGGCTGTGCCAATATTCATACCGGCATATACTTGGCGTGAGTCGGCTGAGATGATGAGACTGGGTCGCTGCTTAGCGAGTTCGATGGCATAGTTAGTCTTGCCGGAAGCAGTTGGTCCAAGAATGATTGTAACTTCTGGTTTCATGCCTGATATACTACCTACATGTCAAAGATAACGCTATTAGTTGGTGCGGGAGCTGTTGCCATCCTCGTTTTAAGCGGGGTAATTCAGATACAGTTTAAGCCTGAGAAAATTTCTGCAGTCCCGGGCACTTTCCGAAGTGTCATTTCCGACGGAAGTTTGCTGACTGCCGGAAAGAATAAGATTGTTACGTGGAAGCGGAAAGCAGAGTTGTATTTTGCTGATAGTGCGATTAATAAAATGGAGCTGGCAATGAAATATACGGAAGTTGATACGGCAACCTTGATGGAAGCGCTGGAACAGAATAAGCAGCCCGAAGTTGTTATCTCAAATGCCGAACTCTTACTACAGAGCGTAGATCAGATGAGAGAATTCGCCGGAACGCTGTCAGATGAAGAGCTTGTAAATCTTCAAGACCAGGCACGAATCATTACAGAGCAAACCGGCACAGCGCTGGCTCAGCTGCAGGCAGTTCAGCAGGATTACGCGGAGTACGAGGAGCGCCTAGCGCGCGTTACAAGCTCCCTGGATAATAACTTAGAAGCAGCTCAACAAAGCGACGGGGAGGTTGCAGGATCCGAAGATGCAAAGGAAGAATCTGAGGAATCTACTGCTACGCCCACTCCCGAAATACCGCTTCGTTTTTAAGCGCGATTCTTTATTTTTTCCCGCAGCTCGGCTGTGATTTCAGCTGTCGGCATCATGCCTAGATCTCCCTCTGCTCGCGTACGGACGGCCACCGATTGAGCTTCTACCTCCTGCTTTCCAACTATCAGCATTACTGGCACTTTCATTACTTCTGCTTCGCGGATTTTTTTCCCAACACTCTCGCGATCTTCCCTAACTTCAACCCGGATATTCTCTGTTTGCAACTGCGTTGCCACCCCTTGCGCATATTTATTTTGATCCTCAGAAATGGGCAGCACCACGACCTGTGTAGGGGAAAGCCAGAGAGGTAGATTTCCCGCGTAGTGTTCAATGAGAATTGCCATGAACCGCTCAATAGCTCCGGAAATTGCTCGGTGAATCATAACTGGTGTTTGGGAATCGCCTTTGTCATCAACGTAGGTTAAATCAAATCGGGCAGGCATATTAAAATCAAGCTGTACTGTCGCCATCTGCCACGTGCGGCCCAGGCTATCTCGAGCCATAAAATCTATCTTTGGCCCATAAAACGCCGCTTCTCCTTCGACTTCTATATATTTCCCTTTACCCACATTCAGAGCGTTGCGTAAAATATTTTGAGCGTTTTCCCATATGTCGTCCGATCCTAAATACTTCTCCGGGTGTTGTGGGTCACGCAGGGATAATCGGAACGACAAGCTCAAGTCAAAAGTCTTATAAAATTGCTCAACAATAGTTAATACTCTAAGAATTTCTCCTTCAATTTGATCTGGACGGCAAAATACATGCGCGTCATCTTGGGTGATGGAACGCACGCGCGTTAACCCTTGCAGCTGCCCAGCTTGCTCATCGCGATAGACGGTTGTTACTTCAGCAAAACGAAGAGGTAATTCCCTATAACTTCGCTGGCGACTGGCATAAATTTGGGTGTGATGCGGGCAGTTCATGGGCTTGATCACAAATTCATCATGGTGGCCACGCACGTGAAAAAGGTCGTCTTTGAATTTGTCCCAGTGGCCGGAGACCTTATATAGCTCGGGCTTAGCTAGATGGGGAATAGTCACTTCCTGATAGCCCATTGGGCCTTGTAGGGACCATATAAACTTTTCTAGTTCGCGACGTACGATAGTGCCGCGCGGCGTAAAGAGGGGTAGCCCCGGGCCCACCAAGGGTGAAAAGGTAAAGAGATCCAGTTGCTGGCCGAGTTTGCGGTGATCGCGTTTTTTAGCCTCAGCAAGATTAGCAAGATATTCGTCTAGTTCTTCCTTCGTTGGAAATGCAGTTCCGTAGATGCGGGTGAGCATGGTGTTTTTCTCGTCGCCACGCCAGTAAGCCCCCGCCAAAGTGAGCAGGGTAAAGTGCTGAAGCTCTTTATTCGGCTGCTCAACATGCCCGCCGCGACACAGATCGGTAAATTTCCCAGCGGTGTAAAGAGTAATAACTTCTCCGCGTTCTGCGATCTCATCGATTAACTCTTGCTTGTAGGGATTATTAGCAAAGAGCTCTTTTGCTGCGGTTGCCGAAACCTCCTCATGCACAAATTCTTTCCAGCTCGGCAAAAGCCGCTTCATCACCTTCTCAATTTTCTTTAAATCATTTTCAGAAATTGGTTCTTGAAATTCAAAATCGTAATAGAAACCATCTTCGGTGGGAGGGCCTAAGGTAGGCTTCGCATCTGGCCAGAGCTGCAGAACCGCTGCGGCTAAAAGATGGGCCGTAGAGTGGCGGAGGTTTGGAAGATTTTCAGTTGAAGTAGGTTCTTGGGCCATAATTGCTCTGTATACTACCGCATTCTACCATACGCAAGAGCGTATTACTGCGATTCAATGTTTCTAACATCAATGCTAATAGCCTGAGGACGTGCGGGGGCACTGATGACCCACAAGGGCCAGAACTCAACTTCTGCCGTACCGACATCAGACATTTGCTCAAAGTGGTTTTGAACCTCCCCTTCTGTTAGGCCAGCTATAGCAGAG
>JBBEDC010000033.1:0-23999 GCA_040881505.1 Candidatus Anderseniibacteriota bacterium | reverse complement strand
AGCATTCTTCGACCTTGGAAGGTCCGGGGCATGATCCAATACGGCAACACCCTCTTTCAATAGGGGGAGTAACAGCGCTCGTCTTCCAAGGCAGCGCTTTTTTCTTTTACTACTGGTGTGTTATGAAGAAGGAGGTGTATCGCATGGTGCGTTACATAGCTCTTTTTACAGGAGAATTTCATGAGATCCGAAATCATTAACGCTCGTCTGGACCTGGACGGCCCCTTGGTGGCCATCGGCATCAATTGCGGACAGATTACCCACGTTGGCGACCGGCAAGGATGGCCGGTCGCCCTGGATGCCAAGGAAGACCTGGCCCTTCCCGGCGATGTTGACGGCCACGTTCATGACCGCGACGATGGATCGGCAGACAGTCCGAAGGAGACGCGGTGGACAGCGCAAGCTGCTGCCATTCGTGGTGGGGTGACAACGACTGTGGCGCAGGCCAACACAACTCGTACCATTACGAGCATTGAGCGGCTTGTTTCAAAGTTGGAAGCTCTGCGGGAAGCGAAGATCACATGTCTGCAGTGGTACGGCGCTACGCCGTATAACAGCAAGACGTTCGCACAGGCTGCAACGATCGTCGGCTGCGTCGGCGTGAAGATGTGCACCGCCAACACCACAGCGACTGGGGAGATGCTGGTCGACAAGCCCGAGGATCAGTATGAAATCTGCGCCCGCGCAGCTGAGCATGACTTCCTGGTGGATGTTCACTCGGAGAAGGAGGCCATGATTAAGAAGAGTGAGCGTCGCTTGCGGAATCAGGGCATTGCCCTGAATCTTTCGCACCACTGCGAAATTAGGCACTGGGAGGCGGAGTGGGAGCAGACATGCGAAATCCTGGAGATTGCACGCAAGACTGGCTGCAAAGTCAACATCGCGCATGTTTCCGCTCCGGAAACCCTGGAGGAGATCTTGTGGGCTGCGGAGACGGGTGTGCGGGTGACATTTGAGTTTTGCCCCCAGTACTGCTTCTTCAGTTCTGAAGACTTGGCGCGAAGCGATGGGTGGCGCGTTAAGTGCAACCCGTCAGTTCGAAGCCCCGAGCAGCGAGACAAGATGCTCGCGTACCTGTGCGACGAGACGATCAAGGCTGGCATGCTGGCTACCGATCACGCCCCTCACAACCCAAAGGAGGACAAGATGGGGGAGGGGTATGGGGGTGTGGCGAGTGGAATGCCAGGACTGGAGACTGCCTTGCCGCTGTGTCTGGACCTCGTCAATCAAGGTAAGATGAGCCTTGATCGACTGCGGTACCTGACGGCAGAAAAGCCGGCAGAAACCCTCGGCTTGCAGCACAAGGGGCACATCGCGGCTGGGTTCGATGCCGACATCGTCGTCATTGATATGAAGGCCACTTGGACAATTGACGACGCTGATGTCGTTACCCAGTGTGGCTGGACCCCCTTTCACGGACAGACCGTGCAGGGCATTCCCAAGGCTACAATTGCCGCGGGGAAGGTTCTCATGAACCGCTTTTAAGCACGCAGGTATCGCATGACGCGATACCTTTTCTTTTTGTATATAGGCAATCATACTATACATATGACACATCCCTTAATTTCGTATCTAAAGAATTTTTGGCAAGGTCCAGCCGTTGTCGTTCAGGTGAGTGATAAAAAGGATCAGTTAGGACAAGGTATTCCTACGACCACTATAGTTGTACGAAATAATAGGGTTCTGAATAGAATTATGAGAAACCTATCTTTAGGCTTTGGGGAGGCCTATATGAATGGAGATATTAAAATAGACGGAAACCTCATGGATATATTGAAGGGGTTTTACAAAACAAGCATAGGAATGGAGGATACGCTTCCTTCTCGCATACGTGCACTAACAAAAGTTATTCCAGAGCGTATCTCGGCAGATATCGCTAAGCGAAATGCCAGGCATCACTATGACCTTGGAAATGATTTTTACAGACTGTGGCTTGATCCCCAGATGGTATACTCATGTGCATATTACGTACGCGAAAATGATTCACTTGAGCGAGCCCAACAGCAAAAGCTGGAACTCCTTTGTCGGAAAGCACGTCTTCGCAAAGGGCAGCGACTACTAGACATTGGATGCGGATGGGGAGGACTGCTATTTCATGCCGCAGAGCAATACGGAGCGCAGGCAACAGGAATTACGCCAGCTAAGGAGCAGGCAGCGTATATTCGGGAACAAGCCCAAAAACGAGGTCTAGAAGATCGCGTGCATGTTATTGAAGGTGACTGGCGACAGCTTTCCGGCGAATATGACCGGATTATAAGCGTTGGTATGTTTGAGCATGTAGGAAAAAGGCAATATCCCCAATTTTTCCGTAAGTGGGATAGCTTGCTTAAAGAAGACGGTCTGTCACTTCTTCATACTATTGGAAGAATGAAGGCCTCTCCAGTTACTAACCCCTGGGTACAAAAGTACATTTTCCCTGGAGGTTTTCTGCCGTCTCTTGGTGAAATTACTGTTTCGGCTGCGCAATCGGGCCTTGTAGCAACGGATGTTGAGAATCTGTGGCGACATTATGCGCAAACATTGCATGCATGGAGTCGTAACTTTGAGAAGGTCCAAGATCATGTAGAGCGGATGTACGACAGACGATTTGTTCGAATGTGGCAGCTTTATTTACAGGGGTCGGAAGCCGGGTTTCGGTATGGAGACCTGCAGTTATGGCAAATCGTGCTAACAAAAGGCAAGCGGCCAGAATGGCCATTAAATAGGGAAGTTGAGGTAAAGAGCATTGACAAAGCTTTATAAAGGGTAATAATGGCAGATGTTGAGCTTCAAAGCGCACATTTGAGCTCATCGGACCCGGGCCGTGACGGTGCGGTAGTAGAGCGAGTGCTACAGGATTGCGAACCTTAAGCACAAAGACCTCTTACGGACCCCGTCACGGTCCCAGGCAGGAGAATAGTTCTTTTAAGGATGAGAATGCTAGTAATCTCGCTTCGGAGCGGGAAAGTTAGTTGAGATTCCGTCTTCTGACATGGAAAAGCTCTTGAAATGAAAGAGTAGAGAGCATCTATGTAGACAGAAAACCCAGGTTCCCCTTGTTGGAACCTGTTTCGCTTTTATATACACAACAATTCTGGCCCGAATAGCGCTCCTCCGGTACGCTCAATATGATATGTTACGGCTTTCATCTCCTATAACAGAGGCTCCTCGGGTTGGTCCTGCAAAGGCTCGTTTGTTGAAAAAGCTGCAGATCACCTATATTCGTGATCTGTTATACACCTTCCCTCGCCGCTACGATGATTTCTCACACGTAACTCCTATCCAAAGCCTAGAACTGGGGCGCCAGATGACCGTCAAGGCACGTATAAAATCAGTGAAGAGCCACTGGGGGTTTCAGGGGCGCCGCAGAGTGTTACGTATTTTTGTTGAGCTGGAAGATGAAACGGGGGTACTTCAGGTGACGTGGTACAACCTGCGATTCTTAGAAAAACAGCTTCAGGGTGGTCGAGAGATATATGTAGCCGGTACTGTTGAGCAATACAAAGGAAAAGATCAAACGATTGCATTTGCGATGCGGTCTCCTGCTCTTGAATTTACAGACAGCGGCAGTGAGCGTCTGCATACTGCAGCTATCACACCTATTTATCCCGAGACAAGCGGAGTCACCTCGCGCTTTATCCGATACCAGGTAAAACGATTACTTCCGCTTATACAATCTATTCCCGAATACCTGCCCGAGGACATTATTAAGCGGAATAAGTTAATGGGTATTCACGAGGCAATTCAAACGGTCCATTTTCCGGAAGACCAGGACACATTAGCCGCTGCACAGCGGCGACTGCGATTTGATGAACTCTTCTTTCTTCAACTTGCCGCGTTAGTGCGTCGACAGCATTTGCAGAAAGCAGATGCCCCATCTTTAGGTATTTCTGATAAAAAACTTCAGCAGGTCGTCAAAACACTCCCTTTTACACTAACGGGAGCCCAGCAGGAAGCGCTCCAGGAGATTCGTCAGGACTTGGAGCACCCTCACCCCATGAACCGCTTGCTTCAGGGGGATGTAGGAGCTGGAAAGAGCGCTGTTGCCCTTCTTGCCGCACATATCGCTCTTTCAGCTGGGTATAAAGTGTTGTATTTAGCACCAACCGAGATTCTGGCTCGACAGCAGGCATTGTCATTTACTGAAGGACTGCCTGCGTACGCCGTGCACCTCCTTGTCGGCTCCCTTCGAAAAACACAAAAGCAAAGTATAAAAAGCCTGTTGGTTGAACCTGGTCCTGTTTGTGTTGTAGGAACACATGCACTACTTCAAGAAGATGTCGTAGGGAGAGGCATAGGCTTAGTCATTGTCGATGAGCAGCATCGGTTTGGGGTGGGGCAGCGACAAGCATTAACGCATGTGCAGGAAGAGCAAGAGCCGCACCTATTATCAATGACTGCTACTCCAATTCCTCGCACACTTAACCTAACGGTGTATGGCGATCTTGATGTGTCAGTATTAGATGAACTGCCTCCGGGAAGAAAGCCAATTAAGACAAAGATTATTACTCCCACTGCGCGTGATGAGGCGATTCTTCATGTATTGGAAGAGCTTCACAATGGTCATCAGGCGTACGTTATTGCCCCCTTAGTCGAACAGTCTGATCGCCTCGAGCTCAAATCTGCTAAACAGGCATACGAGGAAATGCAGCGACTGTTTCCAGGAATTGCCGTTGGACTAATGCATGGACAGCTGGCTTCAGAGGAAAAGGAGTCAGTTATGAAGAACTTTGCAGTTGGAGCGATTCAACTGCTTGTTTCAACGTCAGTAGTTGAGGTAGGGGTAAACGTACCTAACGCGACCGCGATGATCATTGAGGGCGCCGAGCGTTTTGGGTTAGCGCAGCTTCATCAGTTTCGCGGACGCATCGGTCGAGGCGCGCAACAATCATATTGTTACCTCTTCCCAACTACGGACACTGCCGCCAAAAGTAAACGGTTGCGAGTGTTAGAGCAGACCAATGATGGGTTTAAAATTGCGGAGGAAGATTTACAATTGCGCGGACCGGGAGAGGTCTACGGTGTAAGCCAGTCCGGATTTGGTGACTTAAAGGTTGCGTCTCTGTTAGATTACGAAACAATCAAACTGGCACGTACGGAAGCACAAAGCATTTTAAAGTCCGATCCTGAGCTTGAAACTTATCTGATTCTGAGAAAAAAAGTAGAGCAAAAAAATCTACAAACACACTTCGAGTAAGTTAAGTGCGTGACAGAAATTTAGAATCTTTTAAGTAGTATCTCCACGGATACTGAGCGCAGTGTTTGGCATAGTCGACTCCGATACGAGGGGAGGTGACGATATCGTTTTTCCTCACTGTGAAATCATCATCCTCAATATGTATACCGGCAGATCGTGATAGGGGAACACCGTTTTGCTTTTTAGTAATCGCAAGAGCATCGCATAGCTTACCTGGTCCCGTGGTAAGCCTCGTAAGCTGCTCAGTTGAGCGATAATTCTTCATTAAATCTATCCCTTCTATTGGCTCTAGCGCACGAATGAGGACAGCGGCCGGAAAGGCCTTTTGATCAGTAACAACATTCAGACAGTGATACATTCCATAAATTAAATACACGTATGCACGTCCGGCTTCACCAAACATAACTTCAGTTCGAAGTGTTCTGCCTTTGCTTGCATGACATGCTAAATCATCTTCACCAACGTATGCTTCGACTTCTGTAATACGCCCTGTTATTTTCTTATCACCAACACCTCGAACTAAAATTTTTCCTAACAATTCTGCTGCAACAATGTGCGTGTCGCGTTCATAAAATTGTTTTGGCAAAACTTTTTTCATAACATCGAAGTGTAACGTGTTTTACAAACTGTGCAAAAATGTATTGCGCATGTAACGCTTTTTTGTTTCAATTGAGGTAGTTCTGTAATAAAACGTTTTTATTTCGTTACATGAACTGCACATTTGGTTATTAATACCAACAACATGTTCACAGGAGGGGAAACATTTCAGCGCGCAAGCGCACCGAAGTGTTGGAACGATTCCTGTTGGCACAATACCACTACAAGGAGAGGAGGTGGTATCCATGCCAGCTAAGAAACGATCAACACGACGTAAGAGCACTGCTCGTAAGACTACGAAGAAGCGTAAGCCTGCGAAGCGAAAAGCAGCTCGTAAGACTACGAAGAAGCGAAGCGCCCGCAAGCCTGCAAAGCGCAAGGCCGCAAAGCGGAAGACAGCTCGTCGCAAGACCACCTCTCGCCGTCGTAAGAAGAAGTAACCACTTATTGGTTATCGCATAAATACCTGCCATTGGCAGGTATTGTGTTTGTATGCGATTAACGACAGCGCTAGCGCAGGATATGCTCAAGGTGTTTCAAGAAATCTTCAATGAGAGTCGTTGTGCGCTTATCCGCCTGCAGCACATGCACAACGTTGTTAACTTCATTTGCACTGCTTTCCGACAAACCAATATCAATTGATAATTGCTTACGGGTCTCATCTGACGGCTTTGAAGAAAAGTATCGTTGTAAGATGGAGTGCCAGGTTGTTATGCGCTCGCGGTCATGAACATAGTGCAGCTCATCTTCATATACCTTACCAAGAGTACGATGAATGAGGTTCCAGTCATCAAAATGTTCATATAGTAGCTCGTCTTCTACAAGTTTTAGCGCGTGAGGGACAAACGGATGCCATGGTAGATTCTCTTTAACATTTTGATCACTCAGGAATTTTTCCCGAGTGCTATCAATCCAGGCATGGACCCGCATGCCGGTATGAAAGTCGTTCTGACCTACCAGCGATGTAAGCGATACACTTTCTATATGAGTGCGGCGTCGGCTAACTACGCCCAAGTGACGGATATCGGGGAAAAGCGTACCGGCCCAATATGAAGGATCTTTTACCTTATCCTGGATGTGGGTGAGGATACGAGCGGCGTATATAACATGTCCTACTTCGCCTGCCATATATATAGTGTAGGCGCAAAAGTGGAAAGTGCGAAATATATAGGTACAATAAACATATGAAAAACATCCTTGCTGTAAGTGGAGTGTTGCTCGTACTGGCTTTTCTTCCCGCCGTAGCTTTCGCGCAGGATGTCAGCAGCTACCTTAATGACACAGCTGACTCCGCAGTACGAGTAGAAGTTGAGTTGCCGCCTGAGTTAGCTCCTGCTGTAGATACTTCATTCTGGGGCAAGTTGCGTTCCTTTCTCGGAGTGCGAAAGCAGTCTCAAGTGCTGCCTGCAATCGGTACAACATTTACTGTGAACTCCAGCGCCTATGCTTCCTCTCCGTATCAAACTGATAGCACTCCCTGTATCACTGCCGCTGGAACGCGCGTGCGGCCAGGAGTAGTTGCTTCAAACTTCCTGCCGATTGGAACTATTTTAGAAATCGATGGTGAGACATTTATCGTAGAAGATAGAATGAATGCAAGATATGCCGGTTACTTTATTGATCTGTGGTTCCCCTCTACTAGTAGCGCCTTGGAGTTTGGACGTAAAAAACTAGTTGTAACAGTGGTTGGATACGGGGAGGCGGGGGATGATATACGGGGAGGAGCTCTGTCTCAGGAAGAGGTGGAATTCGAAGATCCCACGGTATGGGATACTATCAAAAGCAGTATTTCTCTGTTGACAGCAGTAATCACTACCCGTAAACCAGGGGATGTAAACAGATTCGACGTTGATTGTTTATCAGAATAAATGAAGAAGAACACACTTATTATAGGAGCAATACTGGGAGCAGTTATATTGTTGCCCGGAAAGGCTCATGCGGCAGACGTGCTGTTAAATGAAGTAGTTGTTACGTCTGAGCGTGTTCAGCAAATAAAGGCGCAGCCGATTACACTGACATATAAAGGACAAAAATGGACAGCTCCTGAGGCAGAGGTTAGAAAGTGGTTTAAAACAAGGAATGGATCAGATGGACAAGTACTACTGCAGCTTCGACCTGGCGCTATTTACGATTATTTAAACATTCACGTTTCACCGAAAGTAAACGATACGGGCGAAAACAGTCGCTTTGCATATATTGATGGAAATTTGCATCTCTTACATGGGGGCAGAAAAGGACAGATTGTGGATGGTATTAAAACCTCGCTCGCTATTCGCAGTGCGCTAGCTAAAGGAGCGACAACTGCTCCAGTTTCAATGAAAGTGTATCGTCCGTCAGTGTTTTCAGCAGAGGATTTTCGCAAACTCAGTTTTCCCGATCTACTTGCTCGAGGGGAAACGAACTTTGCGGGTAGCCCTGCAAATCGTCGACATAACATTGCAGTGGCAACCCAGCGATATAATGGACTCGTTATTATGCCCGGAGAGGAGTTTTCATTTAATGACTATCTAGGAGACGTAGACGCCAAGAACGGCTATTTGCCCGAGTTAGTCATCAAAGAAAACGTTACGACTCCAGAGTATGGTGGGGGTATTTGCCAGGTGTCTACGACAGTATTCCGAGCTGCTATGCAAGCTGGATTGGAGATTACTGCTCGCAAGAACCATTCATATCCAGTCGCATACTACGGCACGCCAGGCTACGATGCGACAGTGTACGCACCAGCCCCTGATTTTCGCTTCAAAAACGATACAGGTAGTCCTGTGTATATTACGACTAAAATTATCGGTACGCGCCTCATCTTTGACGTATTGGGCACAAATGATGGTCGACAGGTGACTGTTAACGGGCCCTTTGTTACCGCCCGACGGCCCGACGGGTCACTTACTGCCGCTGTAGCCCAAATCGTCAAAAAGAACGGTAAATCTATCCGAGAAAAGAATTTTGTCTCCCATTATCAGTCACCAGACAAATTCCCTACAGTCCGAGCTGCAAACGGGGAATAAAGGGGAAACGTCAGTCAATTGCTACAAAACATCCTGGTGCTTTTGGTCCAGAGTGCCTATGGTGGCCCTACTCGTTCGAGATAGGCACCTTGGCTCTTTTTGGGAGACTTCGCATGATCGCACCAAGCGGTTATGGTGAGGCAGGAAGCTTCCCACACAGTTCAATCATTGAGGAGTGCAGGTGTATCCAGTGGGAGTCCTTGGATATTGCCAGGGAGAAAAACAGGATTCTGATTAAGGCGACGCTGGCACAGCTGAAAAGTCGCCGAAAAGAACTGCTCGACTCAGACTGCTGGCATCAGACTGAGAATGCCGATCGGGTCTTGGTTGATCACTACCTTGCACGACTGGCTCCCCTGCTCGAGGTGGAGAAGAAAAAGCCGTGAAGATATCCCGCGTAAGCCCTACAGCTACGCGGATTTTTTATATAGTGGTTGTAATTTTCACTATTTTGACTATACTCTCTACTCATGGCCCCATCGTCTAACGGCTAGGACGGTAGATTTTCACTCTGCAAATCGGGGTTCGATTCCCCGTGGGGCTACTAATTTTTGCTTATCACCAATTTCTATGAGGTTCAGGGGTATATTCAGGGGATTGCGGGCCAAGGATAAAGGATATGCTTCGGTTAGTGAATATATCCGGTATTTTTTGCGTGACCGCGAAGAGAGAGAACGACTCAGGGGGTTGCGAGGCAGTCAGGCTGAAATTGCGGTAGGAAGGGGTAAAGAGCTTCGTTCTTTAAAGGATTTACGGTAAATCACACATGATTGTTTTTGAGTGGCATGGTTTACTTCCATGACATAGGCGACCACGACGTATATTAATAGGACTAGTTTCCAGTATACTCATAACTATGTCACTTTTACTCAGTCTTTTAATTTTAACCCTTGGTCTTGCAGCATTAATAAAGAGCGCTGATTTTTTGGTGGAGGGAGCAGCGTCTCTTGCTAAGCGTTTTGGCATTCGGGAAATCGTCATTGGACTCATTATCGTCTCCTTCGGTACTTCAGCTCCCGAGCTGGTAGTTAACATTTTATCGGCCCTTTCCGGAAGTTACGATCTGGCAATTGGAAACGTAGTCGGAAGCAACATTGCCAATACCTTCCTTATTCTAGGTGTCTCAGCTGCTATTTTCCCCCTCATTGTCAAAAAGGGGACAGTGTGGAAGGAGATTCCTTTATCTCTCTTAGCCGCAGTGGTGCTGTTTGTGTTGGTGAACGATACGTTGCTTGAAGGAGAACCATCATCCATCTTGAGTCGAGCAGATGGACTAATTATGCTCTTTTTCTTTATCATCTTTCTGTATTACTCATATGGTATTAGCAGAACAACGGGAGACGCTGAAGAAAACGACAATACGATTGTACGCAGCGTTGGATCTTCCGTATCTCGAGTTGTAGGAGGAATTGCAGGGTTAGTTATTGGCGGACAGCTTATCGTTACCAGTGCCGTTGCACTCGCTCAATCATTTGGAGTGACGGAAGGACTTATTGGTTTAACTGTCGTTGCTCTAGGAACATCCTTACCGGAACTGGCGACCTCGGCTGTGGCTGCGTATCGTAAAAAAGTCGATATAGCAGTTGGAAATGTAGTAGGATCAAACATTTTTAATATTTTCTTTATTCTCGGCATCACCAGCGTCATCCGTCCATTACCGGTAGGACCCGACATTAATATCGATGTTGGAGTGACGATTGTAGCTTCATTGCTGTTGTTTCTGGTGATGTTTGTGGGTAAAAAACATATGCTGCAACGCAATCAGGGAATAGTATTTGTCGTGCTTTACCTAGCCTATATCGCATTTCGTATCTGGCAAGGATAAGTTTTCATTTAAACATTATCCAGATTGTTTCCCAGTGAGTCCGTAAAATAAGGGTGGCGGCAATGACAATACCGACCCGAAACAGAATTGTTTCAACAAAGCTACCGGTTGTAACGCGCAGAGCGCGGGACCCTGGCGGAATTTTAATTTGAAGAGGGAAAGGCCAAAACCAGGGGACGCCTAGGTCGGTAAGAGTATCGGCGATAGGGTGACTAATGTAGCCGATCATGTAGGCGTACCACAAGATAGTGGCCTCAGGAACGAAATTAGGGTGTACGAATGTATGGATGCTCCAGCGTAGTAGCAGAGCGATTCCAATAATTCCGATGAACGAATGTGTTAAATGGCGGTGACCGCCGGAAAACATCTGGAAGATATTGCCGATAGCCCTACCGGCCAACATCCGGCGCCACAGGTTCGCTGCTGGTTGGTCTAGGTCAGGAGTAAGAGCGCCAATCATAACGGCAATAACGGCGATGGTGCCCAGGATAGGGCCCAGGTGTACAGGGTAGAGCGTAGCGAGCCATAGGGCGGCCAGGAGCGCAATCAACTGATGGGTAGTTCCGAGCATGTGTTAATACTAGCACTATGTATCGACAATTATCGGCAATCCCCCTAGGGTAGAGGGATGAATGAGGAAAAAACGACAACCGTCTTAGCAATTGAGACCTCCTGTGACGAAACAGGCATTGCGGTTGTGCGCAAGGTGGAAGATTCAATACAGGTAATGTCTGAGGAGGTGGCGTCCCAGATAAATATCCACAAAGAAACGGGGGGAGTGGTGCCGGAGGTCGCTGCGCGCGAACACGTACGCGTGATTCGACCGCTCGTAGAAAAAGCTCTGGGGGACGCAGGGATATCAGGGGAGGCGCTGGATGCTATTGCGGTTACGGTCGGACCTGGTCTGATGCCAGCACTAGCAATCGGGGTACAAGCGGCTCGAAGCTTGGCATATGCGTGGGATAAGCCAATCGTGCCCGTTCATCATCTCGAAGGGCATGTATACTCTGCCTTGCTAGAGCGATCTGACGGCTCAAAGCAGGACTTTCCAGCTCTAGCCCTAATCGTCTCCGGTGGGCACACCATGCTCATTGAGGTAGCCGGACACTTGCAATACAAGATTATTGGCACAACTCGAGACGATGCAGCGGGAGAGGTGTTTGATAAGGTGGCGCGGATGTTAGAGCTGCCGTATCCCGGAGGCCCTCAAATTAGTGAATTAGCTGAGCAGGGAAGCAGTGCGGCATATCAATTTCCACGTCCAATGATCAATTCTGGCGACCTTGATTTTAGCTATTCAGGACTTAAAACATCAGTGCTATATACCATTCGTGGACTGGATCGAGTAACGTTCGAGCAGCAAAAAACTGATATCGCCGCTTCTTTTCAGCAAGCAGTAATTGATTCACTTATTGCCAAGGTAAAGCAAGCGCTAGCTGCGAAAAAGTACGCGACAGTGCTGCTTGCCGGCGGGGTAGCGGCGAATAAGAGATTGAGGGAAGAGTTAGTTGTTGCAGCCGGCGAGCTGGATGTTGAGCTGCGTATAGCTCCTACGCATTTATGCGGTGACAACGGAGCTATGATAGGAATGAGTGGAGTGCTTGCATATGAAGCAGGCCGTGTTCAACAATGGAACACGGTTGAACCGAGTGCTCGGATATCAATCGAATCGTTTGTTTAACCGAAGCTTGGGTTTTTCGCAGCAGGGCTTACCTGGTCTCGCACTGCAAGCAGGAGAGATCGACGAAGGCGGGCGCATGCCTCTTGTGGGCACTGAGCTAAGTGAGAGGCAACGGTATTAAAATGCTTCTGTTGGCGCAAGTCGACAGCTTTTTTAGCTTTGTACAAAAATGGCTGAACCTGAACGCACCCGAGCAACACGCTCTCGTGAAATAGCCAGTCAAGCTTCGCATGCATTCCTTGCTTCACGTCCTTGCGCAGGCTGATACATTCTTTCTTGTTACACTCGACAAGGTGGCCTAAGGCACTGCGGAATCCAACTTGTCCAGAAACGCTATACACAAACGAAGGCATACATTTTTTGTGCGCCTCGCTACAGCTACAGCTGCGCGGTGGCGCCGCTGTGTCGTGAATAATCTGGAGGGGTCCTATAGCGATCGAGTACGACATCTAAAACACAGAATACCTCGTTCGGTAATTGTGCGCCACGTTGATTTTTCATCCATTCGGGTCATAATAGCTGCACATTTCGCCTTTTCTGCCATTTTACGCTACGATTTGCCTATATTTATGTCTGAGCTTTCAAAACAATACGATCCGAAAATGCACGAAACTGATGTATATGCGGCTTGGGAAGCTGCGGGAATATTTCAGCCGGATCAACGGGCCTTAGATGAGGGAAAACAGCCATTTGTGATCATGCTGCCGCCTCCAAATATTACGGGTAGCTTGCATATGGGCCATGCCTTGCAGGATACGATTATGGACATGCTTGTCCGCTATCATCGCATGCTCGGGGAGCCTGTGTTGTGGCTCCCGGGAACCGATCACGCCGCCATTGCTACAAATCGCGTGTTAGAAAAACAGCTGACAGATGAAGGGGTGTCTCGGCAGCAAATTGGCCGAGAGGCATTCCTCAGGCGCGCTCAAAGCTGGTACGAGGACACTGGCGCCGTTATCTTGCATCAGATGAAGCGGCTGGGCTGTTCCTGTGACTGGACAAGGCAGCGATTTACGATGGATGCAGAATACTACCAGGCCGTCCAGGAAGCATTTGTGCAGTATCACGAGAAGGGTTTCATTTATCGCGGCAATCGCATGGTTAATTGGTGCCCGCACTGTGAGTCTGTTGTTTCTGATCTTGAAATACAGCACGAGCAGCGCTCAACGCGTTTGGTAACACTGCGGTACTCGTTCGTAGATGGATCCGGCTTTATTGACGTGGCGACCACGCGTCCGGAAACAATGCTGGGAGATACTGCTGTTGCGGTTCATCCGGACGATGAGCGATACAAAGATAGTATTGGCAAGGTAGTTCGCGTTCCGCTTGTAGATCGAGAGGTTCCTGTCATTGCTGACGAGCGAATTGAACCATCATTTGGAACTGGAGCGGTAAAGGTTACCCCAGCTCATGATTCACTCGATGCGCAGCTCGGGGAAACTCACAAGCTGCAGATCATAAATGTTGTTGGGGAAGATGGCCGCATGACCGATGCAGCTGGATCATTTGCGGGAATGACTGTGAAAGAAGCGCGCAAGGCGATAGTAGAGGCCCTGCGGGAGCAGAAGGTGGTAGTGCAAGAAGAAGATTACAGCCATAAAGCTTCAGTGTGTGAGCGCTGTGGTACCGGAATTGAGCCCTTGATCTCGCGTCAGTGGTTTGTCGATATGGGTAAGTTGAAGACTGAGACAATCGAAGTGGCCGAAAACGAACTCGTGAAGTTTGTTCCCACGCGCTGGAAAAAGCATTTTCTTCAGTGGATGCAGGATGTCCATGACTGGACAATTAGTCGTCAGATCTGGTTGGGGCATCGCATTCCCGTGTGGTGGAAACCGGGCACGCGAGGCACTAACAGCGAGGAAGGAAACTTTGTTGTGTCTGCCGAGAAGCCCGAAGGGGAGTGGGAACAGGATCCGGATGTTCTGGATACTTGGTTCTCTTCGGCATTATGGCCATTTGCGACCCTCGGCTGGCCGAACCAAACGCCGGATCTCAAAGCCTTTTATCCAACATCAGTTCTTGTTACCGGACGGGATATTCTATATCTCTGGGTAGCACGGATGATGTTTTCGGGGTTGGAACTGTTAAAGGACACAAAATTTGAACGGCCTGAGCAAGCAGATCGTATCCCATTTCACGAGGTGTTCATCTATCCAACCGTGTTAGCGAAGACAGGTCAGCGCATGAGCAAGAGCTTGGGAACTGGTATTGATCCGCTGGACCTGATAGATCAATACGGAGCTGACGCTACGCGCTTTGGGTTGATTTATCAGATGAGCTTTGATCAACAGGCCATGAAGTTTGACGAGAATGCGATAAAAGCAGCTCGCAACTTTGGGAATAAGGTGTGGAATATTGCCAGGTTACTCGATTCCTTGGAAGAATCCGATACTCCTACGGTTGCTGATAGTTGGATTGAAGCGCGGAGTGGAGAAGTTGCAACGCAGGTGACCCAGCTGTTTGAGCAATACCGATTCGGAGAAGCAGCGCATGTGATTCATGACTTTGTTTGGAAAGACTTTGCAGACTGGTATATGGAAGTATTGAAAGTTGAAGGATCAACTGTCGTAGCTAAACGCATATTTACTCAAACGCTTCAACTGCTTCACCCATATATGCCGCATGTTACTGAAGTGTTGTGGAAGCATTTCGGGCAGGAGGCCTTTATTGCCACTAGCAAGTGGCCACAGGCAGCAGTTGATCAAGCAGGGGATGTTCATGAGGCGATGCAATATTTCCAACATGTAGTTGAGACAATTCGCAGCGCGCGAACGCTCTTGAAAATACAGCCGGGCGCTGAAGTCGACGCATATGTAGCAGAGTCGGTGTTTGCTCCAATGGCCGCGGCCAAGATGGCTCAAGTGCAGTGGACAGATTCGATCTCAAAAGCGATGCGGCAATTTCCACTGCCTGCCGGTGGTACGGTTGCGATTGGATCAGAATATATTACAGAGGAGAGCGTGGCAGCCGCTCGAGCAAAGCTGCAGCAAGAGGGGCAAGCGCTCCAGTCTTCCGTAACTGTCCAAACTAAGACTTTAGAGGGTATGCGAGCCAAGGCTCCCCAAACCGTTATTCAAGAAAAGGAAGCCACTCTAGCTCAGTCACAAACGCGTCTAGAAGAAATCAACAGGAGCTTGTCGCTGTTGGAATAAGTTTGTGGTATAGTAGGAGCAACAATTTTTTGCTACATTTGTACTATTAAGTGCTATGCCACAAGAACCACGAAGTTTCTTTGAACGCCTCACTGGGGCTCGCGTCTTAACTCCAGCCGATCATGATGACGACGATCAGCATGAGGACGAGTTGTTAACCCAAGAAGAAGCCTATGAACCAACCTTTTCCGAGCAAGAGGTTGATGAGGTGATGGATGAAACCGAAGTTGAAATGGATCATGACTACTCTGACGAGACGGCTGGATACGCCGGGACGGAAGAGCAAGAAGGGCAGCTGACAGTCGATGTATTTCAGGATGACGAAAACATGATTATCCAGAGCACGATTGCTGGAGTAGCGCCTGATGATCTTGATGTGTCTATTACCAATGACATGGTTACAATCCGCGGCGAGCGGAGGCAGCAGTACGATGTAGACAATGAGGATTACTTCTATCAGGAATGTTACTGGGGTACATTTTCCCGCTCAATTATTCTCCCGATTGAAATTGATGCAGATAGGGCAGAGGCCAAGATCAAAAACGGAGTCCTCACGATCCGTATTCCGAAAGCCAACACTGCAGTTACCCGCAAGCTCAAGGTTAAGTCTACGTAATACATTAAAGGGAAAAGCGCCCCACACCGGGGCGCTTTTTGTGTACACTTACTCCCATGAATTGGTTCTCCCTCTTTATTATCATCATGCTCCTCCTGTTAATTCCTACTGCGTACGCTGGCAAGATCGGTGCGCCATATGCCCCTACGCGCCGCAAGTCTATCCGTAAAGTATTTAAAGAACTTGGCGTAGGTAAGGAGGATGTAGTAGTGGATCTGGGAGCAGGGGACGGCAGCGTTGTGATCGAAGCCGCTCGCATGGGAGCGCGTGCCTACGGATACGAGCTCTCACCAATCCTGTTATTCGTTGCCTGGATTCGAGCGGCATTTGAACCGAAGGCGCGGATCCGGCCCGGGAACTTTTACAAGCAGGACATCTCGGATGCCACAATAGCATTCGTATTCTTGTTGCCGGCTACTATGCCTCGTTTGAAGAAATATCTTGCCGGGCAAACTATTCCTCGGGCTAAGTACCTGGTAGCGTACGCATTTCCGCTTGCTGATGTTGTGCCGCTTAAAACGATTAGGGAAAAGCGGGTTTTACCCATGTATATTTACGACTTGCGCGAACTTACCGCTTTACCCGCTCACACTGGCAAAGTTTGACATTTCCTGTCATTGTAAGCGGTACACACTTTCCTATGGCAAAATTCTACGTTACAACCCCCATTTACTACGTAAATTCCGCTCCCCATATCGGGTCGGCATATACGACAATCGCGGCTGATGTATTGGCGCGGTATCACCGTCGAAAAGGGAATGACACCTTCCTTTTAACTGGTACGGCTGAACACGGCACGAAAATTGCTACCAGCGCTCAGGCAGCGGGGAAGACCCCTGAAGACTTTTCCAGCGAAAATGCTGAGAAATTTAAAGTAGCCTGGGAAGCGCTTGATATTACCCATGATGACTTTATCCGCACTACCGAACCCCGGCATGAAGCGGCCGTGGTGCTCTTTTTTGAAAAACTTAAAGAATCGGGACAGATCTACGAAGGGGAATACGAAGGCTTGTATTGCGTCGGTCATGAGGCGTTCGTGAAGGAGTCAGATCTAACTGATGACGGACTATGTCCGGATCATAAGACGGCACCGGAAACGGTGAAGGAGAAGAATTGGTTTTTCAAACTATCGGAATATGGAGATATTCTGAAGGAGAAAATACAAAACGGAGAGTTGGAGATTAAACCGGAAGTTCGCCGTAATGAAGTCCTTTCGTTTATTGATCAGGGGTTAGAAGATATCGCTATATCTCGTCGTAACGTTCCCTGGGCGATTACGCTGCCGTGGGATGCAGAGCAGACCATATACGTTTGGTTAGATGAGCTATTCAACTACTGCTCAGCTATTGGGTATGGCAAGGATGAGGAGATGTTCAAAAAATACTGGCCGGCTGATGTGCATATTATTGGCAAAGATATTATCAAATTTCACTGCATTATCTGGCCAGCGCTTTTGATGGCAATTAAAGAAGAGCTGCCGCGCAAAGTGTTTGCTCATGGGTTTTTTACGGTTGATGGCCAAAAAATGAGCAAGTCACTGGGGAATGCTACCGATCCGGTGCAGTTAGTAGAGGAGTACGGCTCTGATGCCGTGCGATACTTTGTTCTGCGTGATATTCCCTTTGGCAGCGACGGTGATTTTTCCTCTGATCGTCTAAAGGAGCGATACAATGCAGATTTGGCTAACGGTTTGGGAAATCTCACTTCGCGAACATTGAATATGATTGAAAAGTTTGCGCCTACGCTAGATAGGGGAGTATCACTTCCACTTGAGATGGTAGATGATGTGTCGCAGATTGACACGCAGATCGAGGCGTTAGCGTTTGATAAGGCGCTGACTGGTATCTGGAAGATTATTGCATGGGCTGATCAGTTGATTGAAGAGAATAAACCATGGGAGATGGCTAAAGTAGGCAAACAGGATGAAATTGAACATATACTGGCACAACTACTTACAGCCCTGGAGGTAGTAAATGAAAAGGTTGCTCCGTTTCTGCCACACGCGCATAAACAGCTTTCTGAACTGCTTGAGGCGCGTCCGCTTAAGAAGCCACTAGAGCCTCTGTTTGCTCGAAAGTAATATATTAGATTTGACCGACATGTATACATAGTATATACTACGTATATATGAAAAAGACTGTCGTCAACTTTAAAACTGACCCCACTGTTAAGAGAAAGGCACAGGCGGCTGCAAAGCAATTGGGGCTAAGTCTCAGCGATGTATTGAATGTTCTATTACGTCAATTTGCCCGTGATAAGGAGCTGCATGCTTCGCTTGAGCCAACTCCATATCTGGAGCGGGCATTGGAAGAATCAAAGCGAGATATTGAGGCTGGATATGTGTCTCCATCTTTTGATAGCGCCGATGATGCAATCGCGTGGCTAGATGACCCGAATAGTCGATATGCGAATGGTAAGCGCAAGGTACAGTAGAAATTTCGTAAAAGGGTATAGAAAAGCAGGCAAGAAGGTCCAAAATGCTTTTCTGCAACGACAAAAGCTATTCATTGATGACCCTTTTCATCCACTGCTTCGCAATCATGCACTGTCGGGTCGCTACAAGGGGATGAGAAGTATTAATGTCACGGGCGACTGGCGTGCTATATATTCAGAGCAAGTGCACAAACATGGGCAAGTAAAACAGGGGAAGTCGATTACGTTTGAAGAAATAGGCACCCACAGCCAGCTGTATAAGTAAGGCGCAGGAGTTGCAATCATTGCGTAATCGGGCATTATTCTTGATATATGAGTAAACTACTTGTCACAGGCGGAGCCGGCTTTATCGGCTCAAACTTTATTCGCTACTGGTTATCAGAGCATCCAGATGACTCAATTGTTAATCTGGATTTACTGACCTATGCGGGTAATCCCGACAACCTTAAAGGTATTCCAGAAGATCGGTATTCTTTCATCAAAGGCGATATTCGCGATAAGGGAGTTGTGCAGCAGGCGGTAGAGGGGGTTGACACAATCGTTCATTTCGCAGCAGAGTCGCATGTTGACCGCTCTATTTTAGGGCCGGAAGCTTTTGTGGAAACAAATGTGAAGGGCACGTTTGTGCTGCTTGAAGCGGCTCGAGAACGTAAGCTGCCGTTTCATCATGTGTCTACTGATGAGGTATTTGGAGCATTGGAGCTAGGCAGTAGTGAAAAGTTCACCGAACACACGCCGTATCAACCAAATAGTCCGTATTCAGCCTCTAAGGCTGGATCTGATCATCTGGTGCGCGCCTACCATGAGACGTTTGGTGTCCCCATTACAATTACTAATTGTTCTAATAACTTCGGACCATATCAGCACCCGGAGAAGTTTATCCCTCGCATGATTACCAACCTCATTGATGGAGATACTGTCAAAGTGTACGGAGACGGTAAGTATGTGCGTGATTGGTTATACGTTGAAGACCATTGTCGGGCAATTGATGCGGTATTGCAGAAAGGAAAAGCAGGAAGTACATATTTGGTTGGAGGCATGAACGAAGACGTAAGCAATCTCGATGTAGCTAAAAAGGTTTTGTCGTACGTAGGTGTAGGAGAGGACGTGATTGAGTTCGTAACAGATCGCCCCGGACATGACCGCCGATATGCAGTTGATTGGACAAAGATTAATAAAGACCTTGGGTGGGAGCCGCAGTACACGTTTGAAGAATGGCTACATAAAACAGTCGATTGGTACAAGGACAATGAATGGTGGTGGAGGCCGCAAAAAGAAACAGCGGAAAAGATTTATCGATAGCATTGAGCTGCCATGATTGGCATCTTTGATAGTGGATACGGAGGGTTAACGATCGCCCAGGCGCTTTTTACGGCATTGCCGCAATATTCGTATCTGTATGTAGGGGATAACGCTCGAGCGCCGTATGGACAGCGCAACCAAAAGGAGATCATTCACCTCACAACCCAAGGCGTAGAGTATCTGTTTAACGAAGGGTGTGGGCTTGTCATCTTAGGTTGTAATACAGCTTCAGCGAACGCGTTGCGGCATATTCAGCAGAACATAATACCCGGTAGGTATCCGGATAAGCGAGTGTTAGGTATTGTCGTGCCAACCATTGAGCAGATTACCGGCGTTTCCTGGCATCATACTGAACCGATTCAGCAAGCACTTGAAAGTGAGCGGGCAACTGTTGGTATTTTAGCTACAGAGCAGACCGTAAAAAGCGGTGCATATGAGATTGAGATCACCAAGCGCAATCCCAATATTTTTGTTATCCAGCAAGCATGTAACGGTCTTGTTGATGCTATCGAAACAGGTGAACAGCGTAAGACTGAGCAGTTGGTAGCAGAAGCTATCGAGCAGTTATACAGTAAACTACCACCGTACCATCCTCGTATACGAGGTGTATTGCTTGGCTGTACGCACTTTGAGCTAATCAAGGATGTTATCAAAGCACATCTCCCGGAGGCTACTGCCCTCTATGGCCAGCCCGGCATTGTAGCTGATAGCTTAGCTGCGTATCTGATGCGACATCCGGAAATAGCGGAGCGGCTAGATACGTCAGCGCGCAGGCGCTTTGTGACGACTGGAGACACAGCGCAAGCACAAGCCTACACGGAGCTATACACAGGCCAAAACATCCACTTTGATCGGGTGGAAATGTAGTATGCTCTTGTGGTACTGTTTGTTTTTGTAATTCTTTACCACCCATCCATATGCAGGAATATGTCGTTCTCGTAAACGAGGCAAATGAACCGATTGGTACCGCGTTAAAATCAGAAGTTCACACAGGGGATACTCCATTGCATCGCGCTTTTTCAACCTTCCTGTTTAATTCAAAAGGAGAGCTACTGCTACAACAGCGCAGCGGCACAAAGAAAACCTGGCCGCTGGTATGGTCTAACAGTTGCTGCGGACATCCTATGCCCGAGGAAGATACAAAAGATGCTGCTATCCGTCGTATTGGGCAGGAGCTCGGGCTATCGGTATCTGAGCTCTGGAATGTGCTGCCTGATTTTCGATACAGGGCGGAGATGCTCGGGGTAGTAGAAAATGAAATTTGCCCAGTATTTGTGGGATTCACTGATAACGAACCGGAAATAAATATGGAAGAGGTAGAAGCTACTCGATGGATTTCTTGGCAGGATTTTGTGAAAGAAACTGCTGCGTCCGATGCTCCATATTCGCCGTGGTGTATCGAAGAAACGCACCTGCTATCCAAAAACGAACAGTTTAATCGACTATTTGCCGAACATACACAGCAATGAGCGAAGAAACACTGCTTGACGTTGAACGGGCTTTACAGGAATTTCTTCCGGCAAAATGGGAAGAGGGTGCCCTTAATGATTTTTTAGGTTCCTCAGCGTTTGAACGTGATAAGGAAGCGATTAAGGCTAGTCTGACCGAACCAATCCGTGACCTTATCTTCCGTGGCGGAAAACGTCTGCGGCCCGTACTCTTTCTTACGCTGGTTGAAGGGTTCGATCTCAAGAGGGGTCAGTATCTTGATCTGGCTGTAGCAATTGAGCTCATTCATAACGGTACGCTCGCAGTTGATGATGTAGAGGATAGTTCGACGCTTCGACGGGGAAAGCCGGCACTGCATACAACATACGGAGTTGATGTAGCGTTAAACGCTGGTAATGCGATGTATTTTTTGCCGCTCGCTGCGTTTGTGAAACAAGACAGTAATCTTTCAGACAGTCAGCGCCTGCGAATATTTGAAATATACAGCCAAGAAATGATTAATGTGCATTTCGGGCAAGCGATTGATATTCATTGGCATAAGGAATTACCGGAGAGCGTGACGCAAGATCAATATTTGGAGATGTGTCGTCTAAAAACAGGGTCTTTGATGCGTATGAGCGTTCGGTTTGCCTGCGCGGTAGCAGGACAGGATGCAGAAAACGAACAGATGTTTACGAGATTCGCAGAAAGCACTGGTATTGCGTTTCAGATAAAGGACGATGTGCTTGACCTGACGGCTGATCCGAAAACATTTGGTAAGCAGTACGGCAATGATATTCAAGAAGGAAAATTGAGCTTACCCGTTATTTTTGCGATCGAAGAGCTATCGAGTGCCGAAGCATCTCGTTTGCGAGATATTTTACGAATGCATACTCAGGAAGCGGAGCGTATCAATGAAGCTCGATCATTGATTCTTAAAACGAGTGCTATAAAGCGGGCTACAGACTATGCTAGCGAATTGTTCGAACAGGCGTGGAAGGGGATGGGGAAGGATGTTCTGAATACTGAGGGATATGGGAAGCTGCAGCAGTTAGTGGAGATGTTGAGCAAGAGGGAGTGGTAGTGTCTCGGAGGCTAAGCAGAACTTATTTGAAGCTTCACAAGAAAAATATGGCCCTATGTTTAATGAATAACTGGGTAATAATTTGTAGCACTATATAATCAAATTTAATGTTGATAAACGGTAAACATACGAAAAGTATTCTACTTATCTCTCAACACTTATGGGGGACAGGTCATCTTATACGAACAGCAGCAATTGCTGCTGCTATCGCGGAACACACCGATTGGCGCGTAACTCATATTTCTGGTGGCCCCCCAATAGCTAACTTTTTATCTGCTAAGACAGTGAGATTTGTTCAGTTGCCTGCTGTTCAACCAGAAAAGAAATTTTCCAATAAACAAATTCCTGTAGAAACGGGGTTGTCATTAGAAGAAGCACATAAGCAACGTCTTCATGTTATCAAAGACCTATTAAAGCAAAGACCTTACGATGCGGTGATTACAGAATTTTATCCCTTTGCCGCAAAGAGAATGGCAGACATTATGGATCCTATTCTAAAATTTGCCCATACAACCGCCTTGCGGACTCGATTCATCTGTTCTATTCGTGATATTCCAGTTGGTGGAGGGTCTATAAGAGATCTTTACTTAGAAGCTAATTATGTTAATAATCTGCTTCGATCTTCCTACGATGCTGTCTGGCACCACACAGATCCCAGTGTAATAGATTTTTCGCAAACTCCGGGTCTGAAGGAAGCAACCCGGGGAGTTGATTACTCTACGACAGGTTATATACTTTCTCACGTTTTAGACTCTCCGCGGATGTCTCAAAAAACTCTTCCAACAGTATTGGTGACAGTTGGCGGAGGACGAGACGGGCATGAAATAATTGCCTTAGTATTAAAAGAGCTTCTGAAGTTAATACCGCATCAAGTAAAAAAAGTCTACGTAGTATGTGGCCCCCTAATGTCTGATCAACATATGGCACGTATTCAAGATATCGTAAAAAAAGAACGCAATATACAAATCTATAAACAAGTTAGTAATCTTACTTATCTTATGGCCCAGTGCTCAGTAGTAATTTCGATGGCTGGATATAATACGACCGTAGAAGCCACATCCTTAAAACGTCCTTTATTACTTGTGCCGCGAAAGAATGTATTCGAACAGGAATTACGTGCCAAAGCTTTTTCTCAGAGTGGATTTGCTTTGTACTGGCCACAGGAAGTTCACAACAACAACCTTTCCAAAAGTATTCAGGAATTATTACGATTTCAACCTAAAGGCGCATTAGATACCAGAGGAGCAGAACGATCTTTAGAACTATTAATGGACATGTTCAAGCGAAAGGAAAATGAATATGTTAAGCAAAAACAGTGTTGATACCAATTCAAGTATCTTTTGATATCTTTTCTCTAAAGTGTGTTGCTTAGCTAAAGCTATTCTCTTGTCTTCGTAAACGTGAGGATCTTTGAGAGCTGATTGTATGTACTCTATAAACTGACCAGCATTGTAAGCATAATTAATAAGAGGTTGATACTTATGTAACTCTGGCAGACCACTAACAATGATTGGTTTACCGGTAGCCATGAACTCCCAAAATTTTAAAGGAAAACTCGATGTGTTATATAAACTATTTCTATAAGGAATAAGAAAGACATCGAAATATGCAACGTAAGCAGGGGCGTCTTTTTGGGTTATATATCCCACGGCATGCACATTATTCAATTTGGCAAGTCTCTCGAGATTATTTTTATGTTG
>JBBEDC010000032.1:0-24673 GCA_040881505.1 Candidatus Anderseniibacteriota bacterium | reverse complement strand
CTCATCGAAAAACACCTGCCCAAGTACTCCCGTTACGAGTATCGGGTCGTACTCACTGCCGTTGGTCAGCTGCACCGTCGCATCGTTAATTGGCTCCCCATCAGGAGAAACAACAGTGACATGAAGTGTGTGGGGATTCCACGGAACAAGTATCGCATCTATATGCAGCGTTTCTCCGGGCTCAATAGCAAAGGGGGATACTACCGAAGTTTCCTTAATGTTGTAAGGGGATTCAACTGTATTAATGTTGAACGCGTATGCGTCCCAAACAATATCCGGATACAGGACCTCTCCGCTACTGTCGGTTACCCCATCTTCCTCGTTGAGAACATATACCGGCTCTCCATCTTCTTGGCCGATAGTTTTTGTTCCCCGTAGCGTGTATGCAATGCCTGGCAAAGCTACCCCTTCCTCGTCCACAGTTTTGATGCTCATCTGTGACAGAAGATCGATAACAAAAGTTTTGGAAGTAACTTCTCGCAAGACCATTGATAAATGAGAGTGGTCAGGGTCGGGAACAAACGTGCCCGACGCATCATAGGTCTGCTCGGTCGTATATCCATCCTTGGTAACACTAATCTCGTACGAATCAGAACTTTCTGGCAAACCAGGCACAATGAATCTTCCTTCGATATTTGTTAGAGTATTACCCGTGTAGCTAATTGGAGGGTTAACATTGTCGTTTATCAAATGCACTGTCGCACCAGCAATGCCCTGGCCATTCGAATCAAGCGCTAAAAAGTCGAGCGTTCCGCCCTGGTTCCCGCCTTCAATCCCTTGGGGAACCACGTAGGTAATTAAGAGCACTGGCGTGGCACCAACTCGACTGCTCCAGGATACCTCCACCCGTACTTGTTTGTAATCCGTATTAAACTCATCCTCCGGCTCTGTTCCCTGTCCGCCCTCACCGCAAGCCCCTTGAGTATCTCCATGGGCTAAGTGAGCATCAAGAGACGGAGCTCCTACAACTAGTGTCCTTTCTGAAGAAGTTCCCGGCTGGTGACAAATAGTAACCTTGGCTTCATCCTGGGTTGTTCCCGGAGCCTGGGCATCGTAATAGTCATCAACGAAACGAATATCTGTCGTCACCGTATATGTTAAGCCGTTGCGCTCTATCTGCTCTTCCTGCTCTATCGGGCCGGCCGGGACACCGCCCGCCGTTCCTACATTCACATATGGCAAGTTGCGCACCATCTCCATTCTCTCATTCGCCAGCGCAACTGCTACGATGCGTTTCTCCGTTTCGTGCGAGATGCGCATTGATAGCACGAATAGGCCGAACAGTCCGGTTACAACTGTGCCGATAATAAACGTCGTGATCAAAATTTCGATCATCGTAAATCCGCGGCTGGCCTGCGCTGTATGCTCTGAACCTTGTAAGTGCCGCCTCATGCGTATATTTGTCCTAAAAACTCGGAGGTATGTTCTAAATGACGTTCACCAGGCTGTAAATCGGCGAAATGATGGATATGGCCAAAGCACCAACGGCCAGACCAATTGCCACCATCAGAATCGGCTCCATAATTGAAGTGAGGTTCTTCATCGTCTGATCTACTTCTCCTTCGTAAAACAACGCAACTTCTTTCAGTACTTCATCCAATTCCCCAGTTTCTTCTCCAACGCGGATGATGTTCGTAACTAATGGCGGAAAGAGTCGCTTGAAATCTATCAGAAACTCACTGAGGGTTTTCCCTTGCTTAACGTGATCTTCAGCTGCTTGAAACACGTGAGCGTAGCTCGGATGCGGAGTGTTACTCCCTAAAATCTGCAGCGATTCAATAAAGGACACGCCGCTAGAAAGCAGAGAGCTCAAGTTGCGGCTAAATCGAGCGAGGTTGATCTGCTGCATAATCGGACCAATAATAGGAGAGAATAACAAACCATGCATTACCGTTTCTTTAACTGACTGAACCCGAAGCAAACTCCAAATCCCCGCGAATATACCAAAGCCCCCTAGCAGCACCAAATACCAAAATGTCTCAAAGAACTCACTCATGGTAATTAAGATGCGAGTCATAAGCGGCAATTCCACATCGAATCCATCAAAGACCTCTACCAGCTTCGGAATAACAAACACCATCATGGCAAATCCAACCGCGACCAAGGCTACGAGAATAACAATCGGGTATAACATCCCACCTCGGATTGCCCGTCGCAGCTCAAACTCTTTCTGAAGCTGCGCCGCCAAAATCTCTAACGACTCCTGCAACCGCCCGGTCGACTCTCCAACTTTAACGAAGCTAATGAAGAGGGGCGAGAAGGCTTGAGGATATCCAGCCATGCTATCAGCCAGTGTCTGTCCTCGCTCAATCCCTTGATGAACTGCTCCCAACGCTTCTTTCATTGGCTTACTGCGCGTTTGCATCTGCAGCGTGCTCAACGCCCGCTTCACATCAAGTCCGGCCCGCAACATCAAGGCGAAGTATCGGGCGAATAACACTTTCTCGATAATCGGAATGCGCTGGAAGATAGCTGAAAGAACAGACGTTCCCTGCATGCGCTGCTTTTTCTCCTCAAAGCGGGTAAGCAGCACTCCCTCGGCTAGCAAGTCTTGCCCCAGCATCGAATGCGATGCTGCCTCGCGCATACCAGACACAAGTTCTCCCGTTTGTTCTTTACGGCCTTCGAAGGAATAAATCGGCATAGGAACAGTATACCAAACTTATTCCTTCGCGACTCGAAGGATTTCCTCAACGCTTGTCTGACCTGATATTACTTTCATTAATCCGTCTTCAAACATGGCAACCATCTGCTGTTCCTCCCGTGCCTTCATCTCCAGATCATGCGCGGAGACGTTACTGGTAATGAGTTTTTGAATTGACGGGGTGGATTCCATCATCTCATACAAGCCAAGCCGCCCTTTGTATCCGTTATTACACTTCCGGCATCCCTGCGGCAGATATATTTTGATGGTTTCCCACGTTGTTCCTTCTTCTATTGTTCCTTCGCGCTTTAAAACCGCCAGCGTCTCCTCCAGATCAACCACCACTGCAATACTATCCAATATTGTCTTATCAATCGCTGCCTCCTGACGACACTCGCCGCACAAGCGGCGCACCAGACGCTGAGCCATGAGAAGATTAACGGTCGAGGATATTAAAAACGGCTCTACCTTCATATCAACCAGGCGCGGGATCGCACCAGCTGCGCTGTTGGTATGCAGCGTTGACAGCACCAAGTGTCCAGTCAAGGACGCGTTCACAGCCAAAGCCGCCGTTTCCTCGTCTCGAATTTCTCCAACCATGATCACGTCCGGATCTTGACGCACGAGTGCGCGCAAACCGTTAGAAAATGTCAGTCCAATCTGCGGCTGCACCTGCGTCTGGTTAATACGCTCCATCCTGTATTCAATCGGATCTTCTACGGTGCTAATATTCACCTCCGGCTGATTGATTTCACGCATAGCCGCGTACAGTGTGGTTGTTTTACCAGATCCAGTTGGGCCCGTGACCAGCACCATGCCGTGCGGCTTGCTGACGTTGTCTCGAAACATCTTCAAGTGCTTGGGCTGCATCCCAATATCATCCAGCCCCAACCCGTGTCCGGATTCATCCAACAGACGCATGACAACCTTTTCACCGTCATAGACTGGCAAGGTTGAAACACGAAACGCCACCTTGTAATCATCGCTCTCCATTTTAAACCGTCCGTCCTGCGGCAAGCGATGCTCGTCAATCTTTAAATTACTCAATACTTTAATACGGGCCACAATGCCGGCAATAACTGCTTTGGGAAGCACTAATACGTCATGTAACATGCCATCAACGCGATAGCGGATAACTACCTTCGTTTCGGTGGGCTCAATGTGAATATCTGATGCCTCCTGGAGAATAGCGTGCTTGAGGATCGATTCGGTAATCTTGATCGTCGGCAAATCCTCTGCCGCCTTTGCTAGGTCCCCATCTACCTGAAGCGCTCCTTTGGCCTCATCTACTAGATTTTGCAGTTCGGTTTCTAATGTTTCCTGATATTGGCCGATCGCTTCTTTAATACCGCTTGGGCTAGCAAGTGCGATATCCACTGCCTTATCAACTTTCTTGTGAATAAATTCAACGATCTGCCGGTCGTTAGGATTAGCCATGGCAACCTTGAGCGTTTCAGCCGTCTGCTCATAGGCAATAATCATATGTCCCCGAGCGGTAGACTCTGGAATGACATTCAGAACATCCTTGGAAATTACAACATCCCTGAGATTAACGTACGGCAAGGCTAGCGCTGCAGCGTGCGCCTTTGTAAAATCTTCCTCTCCCACTCGCTTGGTATCCACAAGCACTGCTCGCAGATCCCCTTTGGCTTTTGTTTCTTCCCGGATAGCCGGAATCTCTTCAGCCTTAACAAGCTGCTGCTCTAATAACTGCTGAAGGATTGCATCCGCAATTTGTGCCATGCCCTCCAGTATATCACATTGCGCGTTACCCCTCCGCCATCAAAAAGCAGGGCTCTTTCCTTGGAGCCCTGCTCATATGAACTACGAACCAAATATTACTCGACAACGACAGTGCCTGTTTCCTGGGGATTCAAGTGATCATGAAAGCGCCATGTTCCCACTTCGGTAAAAGTGTACGAATACGTCTCTCCAGTCGGCAATCCGCGCTTTGCGTCGAAACCCGGCAGGGCAGTATGAGTGGGATGAAGATCTGACGCCGGCCAATGTAATGCCTGTCCGTCATTAACAAACGTAACGGTCGTACCCGCTGCAACGGTAAGCTGCGTGGGCGAGAAACCGGTTTCGGAAATACGGATGGTCGCCTCCTGCGAGGTAGGCTCTGTTGCTTCTACAACCGGCGTAGCACTTGCCGCATTTTGCCCATCGGACGGCGCTTGTGGCTCGAATTCTACTTCCTGCTGAAATGGATCAGCTACTGGCTCAAAAGTGTTTTCCGGCGGCGTCGGATCAGGCGAAACTACCTCTTCGCCTGTTGAGCGGAAAAAAGCCAGGCCTGCGATGGCTAGAATGAGGATAACCCCAATTGTTATGATGATTGCAGATGTTTTCATATGGGTATCTTACCATCGAAAAACGACGGGCTGCAACCTTGTCTATGGTATGATAAAACGCGATGACGCTGGTGGAGGAACTGCACAAGATTATGGAGGGAGAAGTCGATAATAGCGATGCCGCCCTCACAACTTACAGCCGGGATGCCAGCCTGTTTTCCGTTAGGCCGCAGGTGGTTGTCTACCCTAAAACCGTAGCTGATATGCAACGCTTAATTCACTATGTTGCAGATCGTCCCGACCAGAATCTGTCACTTACGATCCGCTCTGGCGGTACCTGCATGAGCGGCGGCTCTATTAACGAATCTATTATCGTCGACGTTAACCGACACCTACACCACATTCAATCCGTACAAGACTTTATGATCACAACGCAGCCCGGTGCCTTTTACCGTGATTTTGAAAAGAAAACCCTCGAACACGGCTTACTTATGCCGTCATATCCGGCCTCGCGAGAGATCTGTACCGTCGGCGGCATGGTGAACAACAACGCTGGCGGAGAAAAAACGCTTGCCTACGGCAAGACGGAGCGATACGTCAAGCAATTAAAGGTGCTGCTGCGAGATGGAAAAGAATACACGCTCGAAGCTCTGAACCGCCACGAGCTGGACATGAAGATGCAGCAAGATGACCTGGAGGGCGATATCTACCGCCGAATGTATGCATTGCTCGAAGATAACTTCAATGCTATCCAGACAGCCAAGCCGCACGTCACGAAAGACTCTACCGGGTATCATCTCTGGAATGTGTGGGATCGAAGAACTTTTGACCTCAGTAAGCTCTTCGTGGGATCCCAAGGCACACTGGGGATTACAAGCGAGATAACGTTCCGATTGATTCACCCAAAACCCCATTCCACCATGCTGGTGATCTTCCTGCGTGACATCAGCGCCTTAGCACAAATCGTAAAGACCGTGCTGCGGTATACGCCTGAGAGCTTTGAATCATACGATGACCATACCCTCTCCATTGCTCTCAAGTATTTCCCGCAAATGCTCAAGCAGATGGGCGGAAATGTTTTTACACTCGGCTTAAGGTTTCTCCCTGAGTTAAAGCTGCTTGTGACAGGTGGTCTGCCGAAGTTGATTCTTTTGGCGGAATTCACTGGTCCCAGCAAAGATGAAGTCCAGCGCCGCGCTCACGCCGCCCGAGCTGCCCTGCAATCATTCGACATCAAAACCCGCGTTACCAAAAATGCTGCAGAGGCTAAAAAATATTGGGTCATTCGCCACGAAAGTTTTAACTTACTGCGGAACAAGGTGAAGGATAAGCACACGGCTCCTTTTATCGATGACTTAACCGTACGGGCCGCACAGCTGCCTCAGTTTCTCCCTCGTCTTGATGAGATTTTAAGCCGGTACGATATAACGTATACCGTAGCCGGACACATTGGGGATGCGAACTTTCACATCATTCCTTTAATGGATCTAACCGATCCCAAACAGCGTGACATCATTCCAAAACTAGCTAAGGAAGTATATGATCTTGTCTTTGAATTTCACGGCTCTATGAGTGGCGAACATAATGACGGACTGATCCGCTCTCCATTCTTGAAGCAAATGTATGGAGAACAAATATATGAGCTCTTCGCTGAAACAAAGAGGATTTTTGATCCAGATAACATGTTCAACCCTAACAAGAAAATCGGTACTACGCTTGAGTACGCTATGGAGCACTTAGCCCGGGATTAACGCTGGGCTGCTCGAACCTCTTGCAATTCTTGTTCGAGCTGATTTACTCGTTCTTCAAGTTTCTCTACCCGCTTAGTATCGCTTCCCAAAAGCTTCATTGCTTGCTTGAGAATATCCACATCTTCCCGCACCTTACCCACTTCCACTTTCAAAACATTAGTATCTACTCGTAACTTACCTACCTCTTCAAATATGGTGGGAATGAGCTTAACGTCATTTTCCCAGGTGAGAATGTGGGCAATTTGCCCTTTCATGCCCTTTATGTCGCCCTGCATAACAGTGATATCGCCTTTCATCACGGTAATGTCCTCTTTCATCACGGTAATGTCCTCTTTCATCACGGTAATATCTTCTTTCATCACGGTAATATCTTCCTTCATCGCAGGAATATCCGCCGTATACTCCTTAATCGCTTGGAACATATCCTTCATTTCCTCCATTTGCGCACCAGCATACCGCTGCCAGTCAGGACTATCTTGCGGGTCTTTGTTGTTCTTCTTTTTCACCATACGTGTATCAGATAGTGTACCTTCCGGGAATAAAACTTCCAACCCTCCGTTTTACTTGCCTGCAGCTGCTCCTATTACTCTCCCGTACACACCTCGCACTCCCCACAAGCCGCGCCATCGTCTAGAAACGCGAGCTGCTGGATCTCATTCCATACCCGACGAATTGTATCTTTAAGCTCCTCAACTTCAGCGTCAGTAACTTCCACTTTCTTCTTTACGAACCCCTTTTTGTCACTCGGGCGGATGAAATCAACCTCGGCGCTTGAAAACTCATATGGAAATCGCGACGATCCATCACACAGCAGTTTGTAAAATACGAGCTGGCGATGGTATGGTCCGCCTATTTTGATCTTAGATGCTCCCGTATCGGGATTCCCGGTCTTGTAGTCCACAATGGTAACCAGCGCGCCTTCTTTCCACGTACCATCCGTCTTGTAATCCTCTTCGGGGTTAATCAACTCGATCTTGTCGATCAGTCCGGTAAGCATAAGGCCATCAACTTGTACGCCATGCGAGGCGAAGCTGTATTCCCCGATCGTATGCTTGCACAACTCGTCCCGATAGTGGTCATAGTAGGCAGCCAAATCCTGTTCGCCCCTCTCCCACGCATCGGTCCGCTCTACCTCCGTTAACACTTCTTTCTCTAAATGATAGCGAAACCGCTCTAGTAGAAGAGTCTTGTCCGGTACGTCCTGACCGTCTTTGAACGTTCGACAAAAATCATCGAGAGCAGCGTGTACAGCCGTTCCCATTGCTTGGTGGGTCGTGCGGGCTGACGGAACCTGGAGTAAGTTCTTAACATAAAACTTCCGCGGACATTCTAAATAGTTATTCAAATGTGTCACGCTCATAACGTACTCGGTCAAAATACTTTTCAGCCAAGCTTGCACATCAGCGTCAGTAGCCGAAGGCAGAGGCTTAACGGACTGCAATACGATATCGCTTACCACGCCAGCGTCCTGCTGGTTGTGATACTCAAGCTGGCTCAGTTCTTCAGGAATTTCTTTGACGAATATTGAGGGAACCGTAGGTCGCCCTTTATCGTTATGAGCAGCGCGAGTCAGAGTCAACGTCTTTTTTGCCCGAGTCATAGCCACATAAAATAATCGTCGTTCGTCTTCGTTATTCTGCCCCGCTACAACCATGTCGTACCGTACCAATCCGTGCGGCAAACGCACTTTTGCCGGCGTTCGGTTATTCCCCCAGCTTCCGTCATTCATTTTTGTAAGAAACACATGTTCAAACTCAAGTCCTTTAGCCTTATGCGCCGTCATCAATCGCACAGCGTTTTCCGCCACCTGCCACGGCTCGGCGGACAACGCAATGTTGTATTGGCGTAGCAGATCGATCGTGTCCAGAAATTCTCCTAAAGAGGCAACAGGGTTTGTGCGATTAAATTCTTTTCCTCGATTCAGTACGGTTGATAGCTTTTTAAGCGTCACTAAGTGATCTTTCGATTGCAGCAAGTATTCAAGCCAGCCGGATTCATGCAATACCTGATGTAAAAAATCCTGCAGCGTAGTGTTCGCAACATCCTGGCGCCAACGGGCGATGTGGTCAGCAATGCGCACAAATGGATCAGGATCCGACACTCCGGCTCGCTCCAGGCTTTCAGTATCCATAATCACTTCAAGCAGATCGCTGCGATTGCGTCCCGCATGTCGAACAACTTTCAGGACATCCAGAGCTGGCAGCTGCCAGAACCCATACTGCAAAATATCAGCTAACAGTGCGGTGCGGTCCACATTATGAATATATGCCAACAATGTCAGCATTTGTTGAACAGCTATGTCCTGCAATACATCCTCTCCGGCCTCAAGCCGCACTGATATACCCATACTACGAAGCAGCCGCAGCAATCTCGCTCCATCGCGATTGTAACGAAACAAAACAGCGATCTCTGACGGATTCGCCCCTTCGGTAATGAGGAATTGGATTTTTTGGGCGATAAAGTGTTCCTCCCCCGCTTCGGATTCAAACTCGTGGCGCTCAATAGCGTGAGCCACAAGACCTGCCCGCGGTATAAGTTCCGTACGAATACCAGGGATGTATTTGGCTAGCGATTCTTCATTGTGGGACATAACAGCGTGAGCGGCTTTAAGCACAACTTCCTGACTGCGGTAGTTCTCCTCCAGAGATACGACCTCTACTGCTTCCTTGTACCGTTCGTAAAACGTCAGCATGTTATTAAGCGACGCCCCCTGAAAGCGATAAATTGACTGCTTGTCGTCCCCCACAACAAAGAGGTTAGGCCGATCATCGAAACTGCCCAGCAGCTCTACAACTTCATTTTGGGCTCCATTGGTATCTTGGTACTCATCAACCAGGATGTACTGGAATTGCTCCTGATACTCAGCCAAAAAGTCGGAATTACCCTTGAACTCTTCCACGACCATTAAAATCATATCCTCGTAGTCGTACCGTCCCCGGCTTTTCAGCTCTTTTCCGTATCGAACGTACAGCTTTTGAATATCGAAATGCTTTTCAAGTGCGCGGGCCATCCCTTCAATCCATTTCTTTATGTCGTTTTTAAACTGCGTTCGCGCTTTACCGGCAGCCCGAGCATCATCAGCGGTTGCAATGCGACCCTGGTATGCCTCAAACACATGGTCAATTACAAACATGAGCGAAGGCGGCAAGTGATGAGTTTTCCCAGCTTCCTGCAGGAAACCAAAGAATTCCTCACAAGCAACCTCCGTCCGTTCCTTCGGGGATAGCTTGTGAAAATCCAGCAAACGCTCTGTTACCACTCCAGTAAATCCCTTTATTGCCTGAAGTATTTTTTCAAAGTCTTGAGGCGATATCCCTTCCTGTTTGAGATCCCGAATCGCTCCAGTGATATCGCGCAAGAACAAGTAGGGATCCCCGAAAGGCTTGAGCGGACTTGTGCCTGGTAGAGTGTCGATTAAGGACTGCATCATTTGCACCGACTCCACATCACTTAATACCTGCCATTCCCGCGTTTGTGCAAACAACTCCGGACGTTCGCCGATAATGTCGTTACAAAAAGAATGAAAGGTATGAATGCGAATGTAGTAGGCTGGCGTGCCGATGATACTCACTAGGCGATTGCGCATCGCTGCCACACCGGACTCGGTAAATGTCAAACACAAGATGTTCTGCGGATCCATCTGGGATGTCTGTAGAATATTGGCGATGCGCATGGCGAGCGTCTGTGTCTTGCCAGTACCCGGACCAGCCAGCACCATAACAGGCCCTTCGGTCGTATCAACCGCCTTCTTCTGTCCAGGATTGAGCTGCTTGTACAGCTCAACAAAGCGCATTTGCGCTTCTTCTCTTACGTTACCTGTTTCCTTATTCGATACAGCAGCCATAGTCCTATACACAGTACCGGCGCAGTTAACAGCTGTCCACGAGTCAGGTTAAGCACCTCCGGCCATTCTAATATCCGGAATTCTTCGAATATGAAGCGTTGCAGGCTGTACAACACCAAGAACACTGCAATTGATATTCCTGATACTTTGGAGCGCTGTATTACCTGCAACAAAAGAAGCGCTATGCCCACATGAATTACGGCGGCAACCAAGGCCGCCTGTCCGATATACAGTTCACCATTCAACCAGTTGCCTAGTCGCCCTAGTGCCAGTCCAAGCGCAACGGGAACCACTACGATATCAAGCAGATCAAGCAGCGGTCGCGCAAAGTACTTCGCTGCCCACCACAGCGCCAACCCCACGCCGATAAAGCCGCCGTGTGAGCTCATACCTCCGTTCCAGATAGCAAACACCTCCAGGGGATTATGGAAATAAAAGAGTGGTTCGTAAAACAAAACATACCCGAGCCGTCCACCTAGGAGCACCCCGAGCGCTCCGGCGGCAACCGCAACCGTCCATTCGTCTCGAGATAGTCGCAGCGACCGGAAACGCTGCAAGCGTGGCAGCCACCACCAGGCCAACCAGAATGCAGCAACATACAGCACACCGTACCAGCGGATAGAGTATGATCCGATATCAATCAACGTATCCCAAGCAGGGAATAGTCGAATATCAGCCATATATAAGCGCTACTCCTGAACCAGATGCACAGTCTGGGTTGGGAAGGCAATTCCAATTCCGGCCTTCTCAAATTGTCCTTTCAATGCAAGCAACAGTTCCTGCTGTCGGTCCATATATAAATCGTACTCGCGGGACTCAACATAAAATATGACTTCAAACATCAAGGCCGAATCGCCAAATGTTTTAAAGTGCGCTCGTCCGAATCGCAAATCTTCGATCGCTTCAATTGTTTTTTCAATCATGCCAGGAATAGCCCGCATATGTTTTTGCGACGTGCCGTACTCTACGCCGAGGTCCATCGCAATGCGCCGCTCCGTCATGCGCTTGTAATTCTTGATGCGTGAGTCAGTTAAATTTTTGTTCGGCACCACAATCTCTTCGCCAGACAACGCCTTGATACGCGTCGTCTTAATACCTACTTTTTTCACGGTCCCGCTTACATCTCCACTGACAATGTAATCTCCTACTTCAAACGGACGGTCGAAATATATTGCCAGCGAGCTAAAGAGATCTCCCAAGATATTTTGAGCCGCAAGCGCTACCGCAATCCCTCCAATACCGAGCCCCGCGATCAGAGAGGTAACATTCACGCCTAGGTTAGAGAGAACAAATAATATCCCTACTGACCACAGCAAGACCTTAAATAGTCCGCTGGCAATTCCAGCAACGACCTCTTTTCCTTTCGCATCCGCGCTCTTCAGTTTTTTCTCAACGAAGTAATCCAAAAATATCTGAATCGCAAGAACAACCTGATAGGTCACCCAGATAACCAAAATAATCTCTACTATCCGCTTCGCTTTATCGGCAAACTCCAGCAGCTGCAAAGAAAAGTAGAAAGAGATGAACCAATAGAACTGCGGTTTGATAGTGTTCAGTACTCGATATACCGCGTTATCAACATCGTTTTTTGACTTCTTGGCAATCTGTGCCAACCAGTGCATCAAAACTGCTTTCAGCAATCGCAGTAAAATTGCCAGAACAACAAACGCTACCAGTGCCAGTGCGTAGTCAAGCACAGTGTTGCCGTACAGCTCATATTGCCAAAATGGTGAACCAAGCCCTTCCATATATACCCATCCTAACACACTGTCGAATTTCTCAAAGCGGTCTGCTACCATCGGGGTATGTCAAAAACGGACCAAAACGTGCCTCTTTGTATTGATATAGACGGCACGCTTACATATACCGACACTTTGGTGGAAGCATATATTACGTGGCTCAAGCGAAGTCCGTGGGCAGCTATAAAGGCCTGGCTATATATAAGAGATGGCCGAGCGCAATTCAAACGCGCTGTTGCTAAACACTCATCAATCAACGTCGCTCTTTTGCCCTACAACGAGGAACTCATTACGTGGCTTAAAGAGCAAAAGAAACAAGGCAGACGCCTTATCCTCACCACCGCAAGTGACAAGCTGATCGCCCAGGATATCGCCGACCACCTGGGCTTTATCGACGAGGTTATCGGCAGCAATGGCGTCGACAATCTTTCAGGACACGGGAAGAGGAAAGTACTTGTGCGGCGTTTTGGGGATAGGGGCTTTGACTATGCCGGAAACGCGCCTGCTGATCTGCGCGTCTGGCCGGCCGCTCGCAAAATCATTGTCGTCAACACTGGTCCCTGGGTACGACGCAAGGCAGAGGAGATCGGCCATGTCAGCAAACAGTTTCTGCGGCAAACCGGCCGATTCGATATCAAGGTATTTTTGCACGAGCTGCGCGTTCACCAATGGGTAAAAAACCTCCTCATATTCCTCCCCTTGCTTACCGCCCATGCATTTACCGATATGTCACTACTTCTTAACGCACTCTTCGCATTCTTTGCCTTCAGCCTGACTGCTTCCTGCGTCTACCTATTCAACGATCTCATGGACCTAGAGTCAGATAGAGAACATCTCACCAAACGCCACCGCCCGCTGGCCGCTGGCACGCTGCCGATTGATATAGCGGTATTTACATTACTGGGCATGCCAGCTCTCAGCCTCCTTATCGCTTTGCTACTACCTTGGAGTTTTCTAGGACTGCTGGGGCTGTACGTGATAATAAACGTTGCGTATTCCCTGCTTCTAAAAAGCATTCCATTCGTTGATGTATTTGTCCTCGCTTCCCTCTACGTTCTACGCGTTTTTGCCGGCAGCGCCGCAACCGGCATTCCCACTTCTATCTGGCTATTCATCTTTGCCGCCTTCATCTTCTTAAGCTTAGCGCTGGTAAAACGCACCTCTGAGCTATACAACCTGGAAAAGCAAGGCAAGACGCAAGCAGTCGGCCGAGGTTATAAAGTCCAACACAGAAAGTTGCTTACGAATGTCGGTATCGGCAGCAGCGTCATTTCCCTCATCGTTTTGGGATTTTACACGACCAGTCCCGCTGTCACGCCACTCTATGCCACTCCTCTCTTACTACTCCTCCTTATCCCCATATTCGCCATCTGGCTGGCCCGCATCTGGCGCTTTACCTTACACGGCAGCATGAATGAAGATCCGATTGTATTCGCCGCCCACGATACTATGAGTTACGCCACAGCCGGCACGGCATTAGTCATTATCTTTTTCGCGATATGACCTATCAGTCTTGGGGGCAATATCCGCACGTCAAACAATCTGTTGAGCATCTATTCTGGCGGACGGATCCCTTTCCCGAAGCAAGTTCTGTGCTCCCTTTCGGCCAGGGACGTAGCTATGGCGACGTGAACCTCAATGACGGCGGAACCGTTGTGAGTACACAGCTCCTCAACCGCTTTATCTCCTTCGATACAACCACCGGTATTCTACGGGCCGAAAGTGGCGTCACTGTTGCAGACATCCTCCAACTCGTTATCCCGCACGGCTGGTTTATGCCGGTCAGCTCCGGCACGAAGTTTGTTTCCCTCGGGGGCGTGATCGCCAACGACGTTCACGGAAAAAATCATCACCGCGTTGGATCTTTCGGCTGTCACGTCACTCAGTTTGAATTGTTGCGATCTGACAACACCCGTCTGATTTGCTCTCAAACCGAACACCCTGATTATTACCGCGCCACAATCGGGGGGCTGGGCCTTACCGGAATTATCACCTGGGCAGAAATTCAACTAACAAAAATTCCATCTCTGTATCTGGATAGCGAAACAATAAAGGTGGGATCACTGGAAGAGTTTGTAGAGCTGTCCCGTAGCTCAGATACGTCCCACGAACACACTGTCGGATGGATTGATATGAGCGTAAGCGGAAAACAGCTGGGACGCGGGTTGTTTATGCGAGCTAACTGGGCCAAGGAAAGTGGCAAGGATATGGGTGATGTATATCGCGCACCCAAATTTACAATGCCCGTAAACGCTCCTAATTGGCTTATCTCTCTACCTGTCATAAAAGCATTTAACCTCGCTTACTATCACAAACAGCTTTCACCTAAAGCGAGCAAACAGGTGCACTATGATCCGTTCTTCTATCCGCTTGATGTGTTGCAGTATTGGAACCGCTTGTACGGCTCCCGTGGATTTCAATCATTTCAAGCTGTCATCCCGCACGACCAAGGCGTGGCTGCCATCCGCACCATTTTGGAAACTGTACACAAACGAGGCCTTACCTCACCGCTTACTGTTCTCAAAATATTTGGTGAGAAAGCGTCTCCTGGCATGATGAGTTTTTCGGCACCGGGGCTTAACATATTGTTTGATTTTCCGAACGTTCCCGGACTGAATGATCTATTAGAGGAACTTGATACCATTGTCATTAATGCTGGCGGCAAGGTGAACCCAGCTAAGGACGCCCACATGTCTGCGAAAGCGTTTCAAACATTCTACCCACGGTGGCAGGAATTTCAGCAATATATCGACCCCAAGATCTCGTCCAGCTTTTGGAGACGGGTAACAAAAAATTGACAAAAGAGGGGCGATTTATAGTATAGGGCGTAGTTCTTTTGTTTGTGCCCGCTAGGAGACCTAGGATGCACAGCTTGTTGTTGATCCTTTGCAGCATCGCGCTCCCACTCGATGACACCCCGGAGCGTGTAGCAATGTCTATGGGCGTTGCTTCCCTCTTCGTTGTCCTCCTGCTCATTGTCCTTCTGATTTTTCCCCTCACCTCCCTCTTTAGCTGGTGGCGAAACACCAGCAGTCAGCGCAGGCAAAAGAAGGTCGAGACAAAGATGTTTGTGACTTCGCTGGAAATAATACAGGAAGAGATCGACCTCTGGAGGGACATGGAAGCGGCCTTGGTCAAAAACACCTCAGCGAAGCATTCTTCTAAGAAAGCGCAGCGCCTTCGGAATATCAGGGATAAGTTGGCCGACAGCGTGACCTGTTACAACAGGCTGCGTAGGCAAGCTTTAATCTCCCTCGGAACGAACAGCGAGTCGCGCTTGCCCAAGGAGATTTCCATCAATCACCAGTAGCGCCTGTCCCGCTCAGGACCTGCGCTTTTTTATTTGTCATTTTTACCCCCTCATATACGATACGAATTATGAATATCATTATTTTCGGAGCCGCCTCAGCTATCGCCCAGGCCACCATCCGTATCTGGAGCGCTAAAGGGCATCAGCTATTTCTCGTTGATCAAAATACTGACCGTCTGCAGGCCGTGGCTGATGACGCAAAAACACGAGGCGCCAAAGCAGTGTTTATCAAGACACTTGATCTAACTGACAGAGACCAACATCAACCCCTTGTTACAGAAGCGGCTCAAAATCTTGGCGTCATTGACATTGCCTTTATCGCCTACGGTACATTAGGAAATCAAAAAGCCGGCGAAAAAGATTTCGCTGTAGCGCTTAAAGAATTCGACATTAATTTCATCAGCGTCGCCTCACTGCTCACCCGCCTAGCCAACTACTTTGAAAAACGAGGTACCGGCACTATCGCCGCCATATCCTCTCCCGCCGGCGACCGCGGCCGCCAAAGCAATTACATCTACGGCACCGCCAAAGGCGCATTGTCGGTATTTCTTTCCGGCCTGCGCAACCGGCTAGCCAAAAAGAACGTACACGTCCTTACGGTAAAGCCAGGATTTGTCGATACGCCCATGACACGCGATTTCAAGAAAGGCTTGCTCTGGGTTAAGCCTGATGTTGTAGCCCGCGGCATTGTCAGCGCAATCGAAAAACAAAAGGACATCGTATATCTGCCCTGGTTCTGGCGGTACATCATGCTCATTATCCGCAATATTCCAGAATCCATATTTAAAAAACTGAGCTTATAGATCTACGCTAACACAGCTTTTTTCTAGAATTGGAATGTGCGTTTCTAAAACTGGAACAAGAATGAACCTCCGTACTGCTTGCCGTGCAGGATAGGCAAGTTTAGTCATATCCGCTATTCATTCGCCCTTAGGCTATTAATCCGTTTTTCCGCAAACGTGAGCGGATCGAGCCAGGCTGGCGTTCAAACCGTTCGGAAATGGCCTGCACGCTTTCCCCTGCTTTGTGTAAATCAGCGAGCAGTACATCATCTTCCTCTTCCCAACGCCGATACGCATTACTGCGTGCTTCCCGACGATCGGTCACAGAAGATGTCTTTGGTGGCTCCTGCCCGCCCGCGGCTTTTATAAAATTACGGTGTAGGGTCTGCAGCTCTTTGGGCGACAGTTTCTGAAAAGCTGCAGCAATATCTGTCGACTGTTGCCGGAACTCGCTATCGATAGCCAGGACTTCTGGGTGCACAGCCAGTGCCTGGCTGTTGTATCCCGCTAAAAACAATCCGGCCAGAGAGCGCACTCGCGATAAGGCCACATACCCCTGGCCTTCTACAAACGCTTGCCGCAGGTCAACAAACGCCGCGTCGAGGGACATCCCCTGACTCTTGTGAACCGTAATAGCCCAAGCCAGACGCAGGGGGATCTGCACGATCCGCGCCAGCGCCCGCCCGTTATCCTCAACTACCCACTCCATCGGTTCCGTCTGGATCCGCCGGCCTGATTTCACTTCAACTATGGGCAACCGCGTATCTTCGTGAAAATCGACGACCGTACCCAGCGTTCCGTTTACGAACGCGCTCTTCGGACTGTTTTTCGTAAACATCACGACCGCCCCTTTCTTGAGCGCCAGCCGCTCTGGTGACAGGCAACCCCGCTGCAGCTGCTCCACTAATGCCTTCTTGCCCCTCGTTTTCATATGAAATACCACGGCCTTTGCGTCGATTTTTTCCAGCTCCTGCTCGTTAATCCGGTCAACATCAACATTGTGGGAGAATAGCCGCGTCATGGTAGCCGCAGTTTCTACACAACGACTGTCCAGATGGGCACGATGCTGAGGCGTTACAGCATTAGCTCGCAACGCTGACAGAACTTCCAGAAAATCCTGGTCAGCCTGACGGTATTGTTCCGACAGATAACAGGTGACCAGCCGAAGGTTGGCCCAAGCTGTTGATGAAAAAGCGAACTGCAGCGGCCCGTCACCGTCGCGCGATACCGGCGGCAGCTGGAAAAAATCACCGACAAATACTACCTGCATCCCGCCGAACGGCTCCTGCGACTGCTTTACTTCCCGGCATACCCGGTCCACGCTTTCCAATACCCGACCGTCCAGCATTGATACCTCGTCGATGATAAGGACGGCAGTGCGGAGAATACGCTTTGCCACTCGTTCGTTCGTCGCTATCCGATCGATATCATACGAAGACAGTGTCCGCTTAATGCCAATCCCGCTCCAGGAATGGATTGTCATCCCGCCGACATGCGTTGCCGCAATGCCAGTGGAAGCGGTAACCGCTACCGAAACCTTCGCAGACTTCAGATAGTCAATGTAAGCGTTAACCGTGTGCGTCTTACCGCTACCTGGCTCGCCCGTCAAAAACACCGAAGCTCCAGTCTTTAAAATCTGAAGTGCCTCTCGCTGGGTCACAGGATTGATTGAATCAACTCAACCAATTCAGGAAACTGTTCCTGGTTAAAGTGTGCCCTATCATTGAATATCACCGGCTGCGCCTTGGGCAGCGCCTGTTGATACTGCTCTGCTTGTTCAAACGGAACGACGGGGTCATCTGTACTGTGAAGCAAATAAATTGACCCGCCTTGACCTTCAAACATTTTCAAAGACGACGGCAGCGCAAAATCCGTCAACGATTCGACAGTCGAAGTGTCGCTGAATGGCGCTGCAACAAGCAGGGTTGCCTTAATCCTTTTAGGGAAAGCATGTTCCGATAGATATTTAGCCAGAAAAATTCCGCCTAGTGAATGGCCGATTAAAATGACATCGTCCCGCATAAAGGGTACGCATCGCTCCAACCAAATACTCCACTCCACATACCGCGCATTCGTCCCGTTCGGCATTTTGGGCAGCAACACTTCAAATGCATCCCCCAACTCGCGGCTTAACGAAGCTTTCCAGTCTTCTCCTTGTTTCAGTTTCTCCAGTGTAAGTTCGCGCGTTTTGATAAAGGCGATATAGTCCTCGTGGGTATCAAACGATGTCCCCCCATGAATTGCCACTACCTGCTGCTTCATATTAGTAAAATTGCGGCTACCCGACCCACCTCTCCGCTGGTCAGGCGCACCTTAATGCCGCGGCTATGATAGGGCGCGCTTGTTAAAATATCCTGCACGACCCCGCGTGTCAGCTTTCCCGTCCGCTGGTCTTTTTTCAAAATAATATCCACTTCTAGCCCTGGGTATATATCTTCCCTGTTTTGCCCGTTCATAGTCTAAAGAATAACGGGAGCATAACACCTTGTATACCCCTCTAAAAGGTATCTGTCTTAGTGCTTCAAAAACGCAATAGATTCAGCCCCGTCACCTCTTCATCTTTGTACCGCTCAAGCGTGCCTTCCACTGTGTGCATGATAATTTCACACGCTCCGGAGACGGTCGCTTTCACCAAGTGACCGGCATACGCATTAAATGCCTTATCCCCAATCGTAATGTGCAGATGCAAATATACCTCGCCGTTCATACTGCTTACATTTCCGATTAAGGCCGTGATCTCATGCTCGGCTTCAAATAGCTTCGTTGAATATTCCCTCTGCCGAACGTTGTAATACCCCATCTCTATCTGCTGCGCCGCCCCAATCCCGCTCACCGATGCCAGCGTAATGTTCTCCACCTCACACACAGCACGAAGCGAGGCGACAATTTCTTCGCCTCGCTCGACACTGACAATATATGAGCTACCGACTTTTCGGTGCTTCATCGTTTTCTCTTAGAGAAGTGAATCGATAGTGGCCTTCACCTGCGCGTACTGCTGGGCACCGTGAATTGGAGTTACGCCCTTATCAGGTCCGATAACAAGGCTGTACGGCGTACCACGAAGTCCCGCTACTTGCGCGTCTGCAAGCTGCTGTTCTACTTTTTCAGCATACTTGTTGCCGTCGACGCATGATTCAAACTGAGCAATATCGGCTACACCAACCTGACGGGCCAGATTCGGCATCGTTGCTAAGTCAAGACTGTCATTGCCCTGCGTAGTTTCAAAGACAAGATCAACGAACTCCCAGAACTTCCCCTGCTCGGCCGCACATTCAGCTGCATTCGCTTCCGCATGGGCTTTTTTATGTAACTGCGCCAGTGGAGCATGCCGATATACCCACCGCACGTCATCCGGATACGCCTCGCTCACCTGCTGCAGCGTAGCGTGGAATTGCTTACAGAACGGACACTCCAGATCAGAGTATTCGACTATGGTAATGGTCCCGTCAGCAGCCCCTCGGATATGATCTGAGTCATCGACCGGACGGAATGCTCCCACAGGAGGAGGAGTCGGCTGTCCTGGGGCAGCTTGCTGCCCTCCGTTTTGAACAACAGGCGGAGTTGTAGTTGATTGATTGGAGGGCTTACCCCCTGCGTAAAGCGCGAAGGCGATAAAGGCTCCGGCGATAATAATGGCCAGGGGTGTGGATAACACCAGTTTTTGTTCTTCAGGCATGTTTAAGGAAGGACTTAAATATCAAGTTACTTCAGCGTATCACTTAAACTATTTGCGTCAACTTCACCATATACCTAAAACAATGCCGATAATTTCAACGACGACGTATAGCCAGACAATGTAACCAATAATGCCAGCTGCCAGCACGATGGCCGCTATATTAATAATCTCACGGCGACGCTTTTTAACATCATCTATCGTGCAAATTCCTTTCGTGCGACGCAGATAGAATATGACTGAGATGGTAAGCAACAAAAGACCAACCCCGCGGAAGGCCCACTTGTACTGCCCGTAAAATACATCAGCGAGTGAAGCAGCGAACGCTACCGTACTTAATCCGAAGAGCACGAGGATAACAGGGGCTAGGCAGCACAAAGAAGCTACCACTACCGGAATACCTGTTACTTTCAAAAGTTCTTTTCCAGTCATAGTAGGTGGAATGCTCCGGGACGAACCAAGGCCAGGCTAGTAGGCCTCATAACGTCTGTGCTTTCAGCTAGTGATGTAATAGACGAGGTCATACGTTACAAATAGCGTAACAACGTTTCGTAAGAAATAAAACCAAAGATGTCGAAGAAGTACGATGTCCAAATTTCTAAGTGATTTGTTGCAAGCAATACCCCCAGAAACACTAAGAATGCACCACCAACAACCGAAACCCATTCTAAATATTTTCCGATGTGGCGTAATCGCGGCGCCATCCATCCGATCGCCCCAGCTACCAGCCAAAAGGGCAAAGCTAACCCCACAGAGAAAATAGCGAGTAGAAGCGTCCCTTGCCAAACTGTAAGAGAGGAAGCCGCAAGGATCAGGATAGACCCGAGAACCGGCCCGATGCAGGGAGTCCAGCCGAACGCGAACGTCGCGCCGAATAGCATTGAACTTAAGGGCGTACCCGGACGAAGTTTCTGCAGTCCGGGAATGCGTCTTGGCTGATCCATAACGCGCAGAAAAGGAATTCGAAAGATATGCATCATGTACAACCCGAAGACGATGATCACCGCTCCACCTATTCGTCCCAGCACCAGGCGATACTGTACGAGTTGCTGTCCGCCCAAACCGACAAGTGTTCCCAAAATAATAAAGACAACGCTAAATCCGAGGGTATACAGCAGGCCGTTCACCATAATTTTCCGGCGAGCTTTTCCTGATCGCTTCGGATCCTGGATATCCCATATCGACACTCCGCTTATAAACCCCAAATACCCCGGTACCAACGGGAGAGTACACGGGGCAAGAAACGTCAGTATACCGGCGATGAATGAGGATACAGCCAGGGTTGCGTCAACCATATGTGTTTAATGCTACGCCTACTGACGCCCCCAGCGTAGGGCGGCGGCCAGCCACGCAAGTTCATTCAAGAAAGCATCAGCCCGCTCATTCATCTCAGTAGTGGGGTGCAATGTTCCTTCCTCGTCGCGAATATTGATAACGTTCGGAACCATTAGATCGGCCTTTGACTCAATTAATCCTAAGGCATGCACAAGGGCATGAAGGTGTTCTAGCATACGAACGCCGCCAAAGTTTCCTTTTGAAACACTCACAAGTCCAACAGCTTTACGAGCATATTCAGGAAACAGAATATCCAGCGCACGCTTCAAACTACCCGGATAGCTATGGTTATACTCCGGGGACACGATAATCATCGCATCCATATTTTCCACCGCTGTCTTAAATTTAGGGTTTTGTTCTTTTAAGTCTTCGCCTTCATGGTCCATCGGCAGGGTCATATCTCGCGGATCAAAGATAGTTAAATCCATATCTCCCCGCTCCTTTATCTTCTCCTGCAGCCAGGGCACTACCGCCTCACTGCGCCGACCTTCCCGAACCGTGCCCAATAGCAGCACGACCGACAGCGGCTTGTGTTCTGTCATGTGTTAGAGCCCTAAAAGCTCAGCGAGCTTTGGCTGATTAAACCCAATAACGATTTGTCCATCAATATCAATAACAGGAACTCCCATCTGGCCTGACTTTTGCAGCATTTCGTTGCGAGCCGTCTCATCAGCAGCTACGTCTTTTTCCGTATATTGAACATTATTCTCAGTAAAATATTCCTTGGCTCGGACACACCATCCGCAGCTTGGAGTTGAATAGATAAGTACGTTGCTCATAATAAATATTTTAATAATTAGCTATTGAATACGAGACCGCTTGAATGTTTTTACGAGGCGGACAATGACGCGGGTAACCGGGTCGTTTTTACTAACCTGGTAGCAGATCTTCTGCCCTTCCCGCTCCTTAGCGATGAGTCCGCTCATCTCCATCATGCGCAGCTGCTGGCTCACGGCTGGCACCGATACCTCAAGCACATTCGCAAGGTCGGTTACGCATAAATCATTGTATTCGATTAATAAAGTGAAGATACGCCAGCGATTGGCATCACCCAGCACGCTGAATATGCGCGGCAGGCGACTGCCTTCAGCGATATGGGTACTGCGTATCTTTTTTACTTCCTCATTGCTTAACATAGAAAGCGTAGGTACAGTATACTATGATTAACTGATTAAGCAATAGCTTAAGTATATATCTTCTGGTATCCTTTAAGATCTACTATCTATGAAAGACGCCAATACCTTTGCTAGCTTTATCGCCACCTTGGAAAAGGTAGCCTCGCAAATGGGAGCGCACCCCGATATCGTAAAATATCTGTCTGTCCCCCAGCGCGTTATCCAGGTCGAGTTGCCTGTGGAAAAAGATGACGGTTCAATTGAAATTTTCCACGGATACCGCGTCCAGCATAATAACGCGCGAGGACCATACAAAGGCGGCGTGCGGTTTCATCCCAGTGTTGATATTGACGAGGTGAAAGCCTTGGCCGCTTGGATGAGCCTGAAAACTGCCGTTATGAATCTTCCATACGGCGGGGCTAAAGGCGGCGTAACGGTTGACCCCCACTCCTTAACCGATCGCGAACTGCAGCGGCTATCGCGACTATTTGTCGAGCGCCTCGGCCCTTTTATAGGACCAACGACCGATATTCCCGCACCCGACGTAAACACAAATGCCCAGATCATGGCCTGGTTTGCCGACGAGTACATGCGCCTTAACGGCAACGACGGACACGCTGAAGCTGCGTTTACGGGTAAGCCCGTTGCCCTCGGCGGCAGTCTCGGCCGCGAGGAAGCTACCGGACACGGCGGACTGGTGGTTCTACTTGAGTACCTCAAAGCAACTGGCAAGAATCCTAAAGATATGACAGTGGCAGTCCAAGGCTTCGGCAACGTTGGATCCCACTTTGCTCACTTGGCAGACAAAGCTGGTTTTCGCATCGTAGCTGTTTCTGATTCTGAGGGCGGGCTGTATTACAAGGATGGTTGTAACGTTGAGGCCATGATTCAATCTCTCACCGCTGGCGGTAAACTAGAAAAAAATATCTGCTACCCCAAAAAGTCTGTCACTGATGTCCAGGATGATATGAACTCGTGCGAACCCATTTCCAATAAAAACCTCCTAGAACTCGACGTGGATATCCTGGTGCCTGCAGCCGTAGAAAATCAGCTGACTGAGGATAACGCGAATAACATTAAGGCCAGCATTGTCCTTGAGCTTGCGAACGGGCCCACAACACCAGAGGCGGATCAGGTCTTAAACGACAATAACATCACCGTTATTCCCGACATTCTTGCCAATGCCGGCGGAGTTACCGTCAGCTATTTTGAATGGACTCAAAATCTACAAAATCTGTACTGGTCGGAAGAAGAGGTAAACACTAAGTTGGACCAAAAAATGCGCACGGCTATGCAGGAAGTATTGCAGACTAAAAAAGACTATGCCTGCACACTGCGTGAGGCAGCATACCGGTTAGCCGTAGGGCGACTCCAAGATGCCATGCTCCTGCGCGGCTGGATTCATCCCCGCAAAGAGGATCAAAACGGAAAAGTAAACGGGGATTAATAAAGAAAACGCCCGAGAGTCTTTGTGGACTCCCGGGCGGGAATGGTGCCGAGCGAACTCGCTTACTCGGCGCCGATATTGATCGTTGCCGAGTCGATCTCGTAGGTGATCTGCGCCCAGTACACGTTGACCAGGCGAGTCAAGTAGGTTTCGGTATTCTGCGGCTTGATGCCGTAGAATTCCTCCCACTCGCGCAGTTCGGCAAGCAAGCCGATCAGGTCTTCACTCCTGGATCGCGTTTGGCGCGTTGACGCCACGCCGGAGTCGGTCATGTACTGACTGCGAACCCGCGGCAAGATCATCTGGGTGGCAAGCTGGCCTTCTGGCGAAGATTCGTCGAGGGCGCCGTTCCGCTGCAGGTCAGTCCGCTTCACGACGATTTCGGGAGGCGGCTGGATGAACTGCAGGCTGCTCACGAGGCTGCGCGCCTCGTGGACGTCACCGATCTCGATGATGATCTTGGCGCGTTCGACCCCAGCCGAATTGTCCGAGGCCTCGCCGCGGGCGGCGATGCCGAAGAACGCGAACGCACAAACCAACATCAACAAAAAACCGAACTTCTTCATGTCTGCGCTCCTTGAATGCAGACCAGTGAAACAAATGCACCGAGAACGCCTCGATGCACTATCCCCAATGGGACTATTCCGTATACATCAAAGCGCCAATGCTGTCAATACCTGCAAGCGTAAGTTCAACAAGTAATTGCACCACTTAAGGAAAAATGAGCCAATTCGGCTAC
>JBBEDC010000031.1:0-28199 GCA_040881505.1 Candidatus Anderseniibacteriota bacterium | reverse complement strand
CCGCCAAGCAGGGCGATAGTATCGGCAAGACCCGAGTGCCTACAATCGCCAAAGAAAAGCACCGGTTAATCAGATAGTATTGCCACGCATATATATCTAGCTCGCTCAAACATGCAAAGCAATTGAAATATCGTGATATAATTTAGACATGCAACGCAGTAGTTACTTGCTTACATGGACATTGAAGTTCTGGGGAGTAGCGGTGGCAGCCGTCTTTCTTGTTTTGTTAGTTCCAACGTCTGCTCAGGCTGCCACACTCTTACTGCGTGAGACGGCCTTTACTGAGGAAGGCTTAGGCTATGGGAAGGGTGATTGGGAGGACATGACTGAACTGTTGGATACCGCATTTGGCGGAAGCGAGAATATTACTGTAGTAGAGGATTTTGAATTGGAGACGTTAACTGATTACGACTCGGTGTGGATTGACATGGGAGACTTTGAATCTGAGCTTTCGGAGGATGAGGTGGATAAAATCCAGGCATTTATCGAGACTGGCGGTCGGGTAGTCATGGTGGGCGAAAATGATCTTTGGACAACGTGGAATAACTCAATTTTAGGTGTCGTAAACAGTAGCGTTGATGAAGAGACCGGCGGAACATTAGATACAGCCTACGATCACGCCCTAACAGAGTCGGTGTCGACCGTTAATATTCCGACAGGAGGAACTGCAGACGGTGGATTGAGCTTATTCACATCAGCCGTTGCCACGTTGTGGGGTGACAGCGAAAACGTGCTCATTATGCTGGACGGCAATACCTGGGCCGATACTTTCATTGGAGACGAAGACAATCAGCGATATGCTCAAAACGTTGCGAACTGGATTGCGGGTAATGTCACTTCTGAAAGTGAGGGTAGCGGTACCAGTGATAGCAGCTCAAGTAGCTCTAGCGGTGGACCGGACTACAGCGGGATAGTGTCTGCCGCTGAAGGATATTGCGGAGTATTACAATCAACAGATGCGCAAACGTTGTTGAAGCATAGCGCCTGCCTCAAAACCGATGGTATATATAGTGCCACTCTTAAGCTTGCGGCTAACGCGGTAACCAACTTATCTACCTTTGTGCCACATGTAGATCAGGCTAGGTCAGTAACACTTCGTGTATTTGGAGCGGAATACGAATTTGTACCTTCGGACACATTTTCGGTTTACGCGGGGTCTGTAACAATACCGTCACAGGCAGGCTCGTACCCTTACACGTTAACCATTAACTATGGTAGTACGACACTCTCAGAAAAAGGCTTTATCGTGCTTGGCGACATTAAGGGTATTACTTCGACTAATATATCTCGCATTAACGAGACATTTAGAATGGTGCATGATCGAGATCCTCTTTTTAGCGAATGGGAATATTGGGTTAAGCGCCTACTAACTAAAGAAAAATCAGATTACGCCCAATTGTTGGGTGCCATGCAGTGGCAGCAAAATATCGCACACTAGTTTTTCTGAATTTCTTAGAATAGGGCTGTACTATCGGCAGACCCGTTTACATAGCAACGCAGGACGGTTTTATCGGATGACCTGGATGGTTCGAGTCCCACCTCCTCCGCAGATTTACACTTTCGTCTACAACTCAAAAAGAAGCAGGGTATAGTAAATACTAGCTATGCCAGCCTTAGAAGACCCCCTTGATAGTAAATGGTTTCCGGAGTTGCAAACTCTTACCCCTGCAATTACCAATTTTTCCTGGTGGCTAGAAGACCAGGAACTAGATAAGCAACGAACACGGTTCCTCGATCACACCATTAATAACCCACATTTCACGTACTCAACTCTCGAAACAAAAACCCTAGAAAAGCAGCTCCTCAGCATAGCTAAGCTTGAGGAGCAACTATTTGAAGAGGAAGATCATCCGGTTGTACGAGAGGCGTACCGCTGGAAGCTTGATGAGCTTCGCAGCAGAATCAACTTGTTTATTGCCTCCGTTCGAGACGATATGGACGAGTTTCAGCGCCACACTGAGGCTGTTTATGGCGCCCCTTCTCCTGCGACATTCCGGTGGACAGTTGACGCTCTTCATGAGCTTGTGGATGTTTCTGCTAACCACGAAGATCCTACAATACAATCTGCCGCCCTTGAGTTGAGATCTCATTTACCGGATATAGAGGTGACTGCCCCTATATTCATCCCGCCCGATGAAACCATTCAGAAGGTATTTGCAGCCCTTCAAGCTCATGCCCAGCCCCTTCTCGATATACCGGCGGATAAATACTGGAAGGGAGATGCCGTTCAAAGAATATTTGAGCAAGCTTTGAAGAATGTGAATATGGATGACTGGGAGGTAATAATCGAAACAGATAGGTACTATATGGGCGTGGAGCACAGCGAGAAAGAGATACGGCTACCTGCTACTCGCACGTTTACTCGCTTTAAATTGCTAGCCTTACTAGTCCACGAGCTTGGAGTTCACATTGTACGAGCAGAAAATGGTCGCAATGGCCCACTTCTTCTGCTTTCAAAAGGACTAGACCGCTATGAACGCGGAGAAGAGGGGCTCGCAACCTTGTACGAAGAAGCCCTTCGCGGGTCATTCCAAGATCTGATTCGTCCGGAGCGGTACTTAGCTTTCGGCCTCACTATGGGCCTTGATGGCACTCCGAGAGACTTTCGTGAGGTGTACGAGGTGATATTTCGATATTTTTACCTCAAGGCTCTTCTCGCGGGCAGAAAAGAAACAACTGCTTACACACGTGCCCAGCGGCGAGCCTGGGAAACCTGCCTGAGAGTATTCCGCGGCACTGACGGGCAAACAAAGGGTGTCTGCTTTACCAAAGACCTCCTATACCAAGACGGCAATATCTCCCTGTGGCACGCTCTTCACCATCATCCAGAAGAAATTGATCGTCTTCTAGTCGGAAAATATGATCCGGCTAACCCTCGTCATCGGTGGGTACTTGATCAACTCGACATTACCAATCACGTTACTTTTTCGAAGTAGGATTCGATTGCTTCGATAAGCTTCTCATACTGAGGCAATAGGCCTTGTGACAGAGACCATATGTGATACGGCACTACCGCCCGAACGAGCATTCTGCCCGTACTAATACTGTGATCAGGAACATCTGGGATAAGGATTTCCGATTCTGAACGTATGTCAGAAAGAATGTACCCTGGTCGAATGTATTGCAGTGAACCGTCTTCGAACGTATATATACCCGAGCGAAAACTACCAGCATTTCGCACTGAGTACGGACGTCGATTATGAAGAACTACGTAACTTAAAGGCAAAGATTGCTGTACTTTTTGCCTGTACTCCTCCTGATTATGGAGCGCGTATGGCACGCGCGCATGTTCCAACACATGAAGCAGAAGTAGTGGGGGAATTCCTTGCTTATTTTGCATCATTGATAGCACGGGGGTCATACTCGTTAAACGAGCATTCACCTCAATTGCGTACGGCTTTCCATCCTCGCTCAACAGAAAGTCGATGCCAAATATTCCCTTGTATCCTTGCTGCTTCATTGCAGCACCAATCTGATTTGCAATGGCATAGAACGCAGCTTCATCTAGGCCGGCTTCCCCCCACACGCCTCCGCAAAACTGAGAAAATCCAGGCAGGGAAAGCCACAGGTCACTTACGATTTGTCGCTGAATAGGACCCCAATAGATACCCGAGGCAGTTATGCATCCTTGTACGCTATATGGCTGACCTGCAATGTATTCCGATACCACAAACCTATCACCACCCCTGCCGTGCATATGTTTGAAAAATGTTTCGTAGTCCTGGTGAGATCGAATAATGGCAGTGCCGCGACTGCCAGATAGTTGCTCGCTTTCATTCTGGACAACAAACGGGAGCGAGAACTTGCTTGCCAACTGCTCAAACCTTTCTGGCTCAAGCAACTGGGACCGATGTTGTATATCAAAACGGGGGAAGAGAGCCTGTAATGAATCTATTTCACGTACCCCCGCCTTGTTCTCAAACAGCCGGCGAAAGGAAACTGGGTTAGCGAGTAGAGGTACACCCAACTTCTCAGCTAATGATTGGACTTTGCCGGTGATATTTGTGATTAGGAAAAGAGGAGTAATCCCTTCATTTTTCAGTTGCACCACATAATCTCTCACACACACGCCTTCAAGCAAGTCGCTGACATTCACCGCCCGATCCATACCACATGGCGTTACCGAAACTCCTTTAGTGCGTAAGTAGTCGTGCCATGTATCATCAGTTCCCGTAATAATTTCGTAGTGGGGCAGGTGGTCTGACAAGCCAAGCCGATCAAAAGCATTCTGAGTCACCCCGATCACACGCCTGCCGGGACCCCAGTCAAATTCAATGAACTTCATACGTACAGTATCAGGGGAGAAGCCCAAGTTGTAAAACCGAGATATATTCGACAAAAAGGCCCTTTTTCGGTATGTTTAGGGCTTACCAACTATGGCAAAACGCAAATTTCGAACAAAAAAGAATACGGTCAAAATTGCTGATTTCCTGCAGGAGATGCAGCTGTCCGAAGCTAAGTTCAATTTTCTTGTTCGAGAGACTGGAATTCGCTTAACAGAGGGACAAAAGAACATAGACCTTCAGGAAACTGCCCGCATTCGAGGCTATTTGAACGAGCAGCGACGTCGCCAGGACCTTAAAAACAAAATAATCAGCCTTCCACCTATCATTAAGGTTCAAGGCCTGGCTAAAAGACTCGGCCTTCCCATCGGAGACGTATTGAGCACATTGCTGAAGAATGGGGTGCTAGCTAATCTCAATGATGACTTGGATTATGAGACCGCTGCCATCATCTCGGAAGAGCTCGGCTACAAAACAGAGGAAGATGTAGAGCAACTCGAAAAAGATGTACTCACTCCCCAGAAGCTTGATGAAATTCTCAAAAAAGAAGATCCCACTACCCAACAGGATCGCCCTCCCGTTGTTACCATCCTCGGTCACGTCGACCACGGAAAAACCACTCTCCTGGATACTATTCGCTCAGCCAACGTTGCCGGGGGCGAAGCCGGAGGCATTACCCAAGCCATCAGCAGCTATCAAGTAGATCATAACGGCCGGGCAATCACGTTTATCGATACTCCCGGACACGAAACCTTCGACTTTATGCGCCAGCAGGGAGCGGCCTTAGCAGACGTCGCTATTTTAGTTGTTGCAGCGGATGACGGCGTAAAGCCGCAAACAAAAGAGGCAGCCAAGTACGCTAAAGAGGCCAAAATACCTATTGTTGTAGCTATCAACAAGATCGATCGAGAAGGAGCGAATGTAGAGCGGGTTAAGAAAGAACTCTCAGAAATCGACCTAGCTCCAGAGGAGTGGGGTGGCAAAACCACTATGGTCGAGGTATCGGCGCTGAAGAAAATGGGGATAGACACTCTGCTTGAGATGATCCTGCTCACTGCCGATCTCGATATGCCTAAAGCTGACCCCACCCGTCCAGCTCTCGGAACTGTAGTTGAGAGTCGACTGGATAAGAACTTAGGGCCACTAGCCGCTGTGTTAATACATACTGGAGCCCTAAGCCAAGGGGACACTATTGTCATCGGTAACACCGCTGGACGAGTGCGGAGATTACTGAATTTTAATAACAAAGAAATTAAGAAAGCGGGGCCTTCTATGCCGGTTACGATCGTTGGGCTGAAAGAGGTACCGAACGCTGGCGATATTATGCAGGTAGTTGATGAGTTGGGCGAAGCTGCCTTTAAGGCCGCAGCCGGACGAGCGCCAGTAAAACACATGAGTAAAGGAGAAGAAGGCGATGAGCGTAAATCCCTCGCTCTCGTACTGAAAGCAGACTCACGCGGCTCCCTCGAGGCTCTGCGGCAGACAATTACAGCCATGGTGCCGGCTGATGTTCGTCTGTCTATCATCCGATCTGAAGTAGGAAACATCTCTGATAGCGATGTCCTAACCGCGAGAGCAGCGTCAGCGATTGTATATGGATTTAATACGAAAGCTGCTGGACTGTCCCAAAAGCTGGCTGACAAAGAACATGTCCCTATCCGCATTTTCGACGTTATCTACCACCTCGCAGAAGATGTCCGCAAAGAGATTGAAGCGCGTCTTCCGGTCACCATCGAGCGTGAAGACGTAGGCCGCGTCAAGGTCTTAAAAGTCTTTTTCTCCACCCAGAAAAAGAAAATTGTAGGAGGAGAAGTGGCTGAAGGTACTATTGAGCCAAATGATAAATTAACCATCTGGCGCAAGGAGGATAAAGATAGCGAAGCGGTTGAGATAGGACAGGGAGATATCATTGAAATTCAGCGCGAAAAACAGGCGGTCAAAAAGATTGAAAAGGGCGACCAAGCTGGCTTCACGATTGAAGGCAAGGGAAAGATAAAAGAAGGAGATGTATTGCGTGTCTACCGAGAGACAGAAATTCGCAAAACACTTGAATCGAAATAGCTTCTCGCTCGTATGTCCGGTCGAATAACAAGAGTTAACAAGCATATCCAACGAGTCTTTGGGGAGATACTGCATGAAGAAGCAGACCTTCCAACTGATGTACTGGTAACTATTTCGAAAGTATCCACCACACCGAACTTGAAATCTGCTACCATTTGGTTGTACATTTCTCCTTCCTCCAAAGAAGAGGAAGTACTAGAGCGCCTCAAGCCTCAAATGTATGAGTTACAAGGAGCCCTTAATAGATCCTTAGAAATGCGCCCGCTGCCACGGATATCCCTGCAGGCGGATCACGGAGCCCAACATGCCCAAGTCATTGAACAAAAACTGGCTGAAATTAAAGAAGACCAAGAAGAGTAGCCTTCTGGCAGAGCACAGCGCTGCCGTGCAGGCTATTGACGATGCCGTGCGATCAGCCAGCACTATTATGGTGGCTGCCCACGCTCGACCTGATGGAGATGCCTTGGGCTCTGTCCTATCCCTCTACCATTGCCTGCGAGAGCTTGGAAAGGACGTAACGGTATATATACCTGACCCTGCCCCAGACTTTTTCGCCTTTCTGCCTGGCCTTACAGCTATAACCCACACCAAGCCGGATACTTCCGCCTTTGATCTCTTAATCATTACTGATTGCACCTCAGCCGCTAGAGCCAACCTTACAGAGGAGATAGCTGCTCATCCCAACAGCATCAACATTGATCATCATCATGGAAACGCACAGGAGGGAACAATCAATGTAGTGGTTCCAGAAGCAGCAGCGACAACATATATTCTCTTTGAACTCTTCCAGTCGCTTAACTGGCCCATTACCAAAGATGTTGCTACCAGCCTTCTAACTGGCATCTTCACTGATACCGGATCTTTTATGCATGACTCTGTCACGCCTGAGCTGCTTGAAATCGCTGCTATTTTAATGAACAAGGGAGCTCGTCTTTCGCATATTGCTCATGAAACCTATCAGAAAAAAGAATTGCCAGGATTAAAGATATGGGGACGCGTACTGTCGGGCATTACAATTGACTCGAAAATAGGGGCGGCTGTTTCGATTGTGACCCAGCAAGACCTAGAAGAGTGTAAGGCAACACTTGACGACCTAGAGGGGGTTGTCAGCATGATCAACACGCTGCCTGATACAAAGTTCGCTATGCTACTAGTTCAAATGGAGCCGGGGATGATAAAGGGAAGCCTGCGTTCCGAGCCTCACAAGGGAGTTGATGTAAGTAAGCTGGCCAAAAAACTTGGTGGAGGAGGACATAAGCTAGCTTCAGGATTTGAAATAGAGGGAGATATCGTTCGCCAAAGTGATACCTGGCGCGTCGTACCGCCCACCCACACCACATGACACCCCTCCGCTTTTTGATATTTGGAGACATCATGGGACGTCTCGGTCGCGTAGGTATATCCCGCATCCTGCCGCAACTCCGTCAGGAGTACTCTCCCGATGCCGTAGTGATCAACATTGAAAATATTGCGCATGGCAAAGGGATTTCTCTGGCAACGCTTGAAGAAGCTCTGGCCTGGAAAGCGAATGTATATACGACCGGAGATCACGCTTGGGACTACAAAGCAGCTGGTGAATTTCTAAACGATCAGACTGTTCCCATCATTCGTCCTGCCAACTACGATGACAAATTTGCTGGACGGGGATACCACATATTTACTTTGGGTTCTGCGCGAGTGGCCGTTCTGCAGCTCCAAGGTCAGGTGTTCATGAAAACTGAACCCGCTAATCCGTTTCAAGAATTGGATCGACTGCTGGATATTCCAGAAATTGCTCAAGCGAATATCAGGCTGCTTGATTTTCACGCGGAAGCTACCAGCGAAAAACGAGGGATCGGCTGGCACGCCGATGGTCGCATATCAGCCGTTTGGGGTACACACACCCATATCCCTACTGCGGATGCCCAGATCTTGCCGCACGGCACTGGTTATATCTCTGACGCCGGCATGAATGGCGGATACCATACTATTATAGGGATGGCGCCTGAAGGGCCCCTGTATCGTTTCCGGACTGATAAGAAAACACGGATTGAACCTCCTACAGAAGGCCCAATTGAAATAAATGCGGTTCTGTTTGATATTGATCCTGACAGCGGAAAAACAACTGATATTGCGTTTATTCGTAAAATCCTTAATGATTAAGAAGGATATTAGACGTTTATAAAGCCACACGGAGGTGAATACCCTATGTTAAACAAGCAAGCTCTCGTTGACCGCGTTACGGATATTACCCGTTTACCACGTAAACACGTTGAAGAAGTGATCAACGCGTTTTTGGATTTAATGATCGAAAAGCTCTCAATGGATGAGAAGATCAACTTATCGGGCTTTGGTATCTTTGAAGTGAAAGTGCGCAAAGGACGACGCGGCGTAAATCCCCGTAAGCCGAATGAAGAGATTCGCGTTCCTGACGTTCGCGTAGCTAAATTCCGCGCCGGCAAAACTCTCAAAGAAGCGGTTAAGTAACCTGCTTGACTTTATAGTCTGAAATTGATTAACTGGCACAATCAGTTAATTTTTCGGGGCGTCGTATACCGGTAGTACGCATGGTTTGGGACCATGTAGACTGAGTTCGATTCTCAGCGCCCCGACACATTAAAGTATAGTGGTACAATTGGATAGATGAATTCTACAGGCACCCTTGTTCTCCTCCTGCTCGTCTTCCTGGTAGGCATCCTCATTGCCCTCATCCGTGCAGAGGGAGGACTGCAGCCTGCACTAGAGGGAGTTGGCGAGCTTGGAATACCAACGCCCCAGCCTCGTGCATCTGCGTCTCCTACACCCGTTAATGCATTCACCTCTGGTAACTCTCGCTTCAGTCAGGGACGATGTACCACAGATAGCGAGTGCCGGCCTATGGGCTGTAGTGGGGAGGTATGCAGCAGTGGGAAGGATGTTATAACAACCTGCTCATACAGTGAATCTTTTCCTAATGCTCAGGGGCTGTCCTGTGGATGCGTAAATACTGTGTGTGGGTGGAAATAGCAGTTGCGAATCTTGATAAAATCGGCTACAAATACATCCACGCACGCAGTTATGCGGGTATAATATAATGGTAATATATCAGGTTTCCATCCTGAAGATGCGGGTTCGATTCCCGCTACCCGCTCCATTCGGGACGAACAGGTTCAGCAATAGCCTCTTTCGTCCTCTCGGTTGAAAATAAAGGTGTTTTGTCGGATGCGAACGTAACAGTTTCCAGTGCCCTAGCTTCTGGGATTACTTGTAATGCTTCTTCCAAGATTTCAAAGGGTTTGGGAGGCGGAATACGCAAAATCTTGTCTTTAGGGGTGAGGTGCGAACCTAACATGGTTAATATCTCTCGTTTCCTTTGCAGATTGTTAGTCAGCCCAGCCTCTGCCAACCAGAACCGAGAATACCGAGTAAAGTTAAGCGTCTGCTCAGATAATTCTAGCCATTCGTGTTGCGGCGATTTAATGAAGAAAAAGACCACCGAGGTGTTAACCAAGGTGGTCGGATGATGGGGGCGATGAAGGAAGTGAGCAGGGTTACTGCTTGATGGGTGAGCCGAGGCTCATGTCCAGACCGTCGCCCTGAGCAGCCGAGACGACGATGTTGCGAATGGTGTCGTGGACGTTGCCGTCGGGCTGGACGAGCGAGAGCTGCTTGAGCTTATCGACGGTGTTCCCGAAGAACTGGTGATTGCGATCACGACACTTCATCACCAGCTCGTAAGCCACAATCGGCTCGGACTCGAACAGGTGCTTGAGCGACATCATCGTCGCCATCACCGCAGGCTTCGCTTCAACAGCACCGCTCTTGAGCGTGACGGTTTCCATTGCTTGGAACGCTTCTCTATCCTAGGTACATACTAAATTCTTATACTTACCGCTTTACTGAGCCACGGCAAGTGAGGGCGGGGCAGCAACGTCTTTGTTATGTGTTTACCCAGGTTATCCTTGCTATAACTTGTATAGTTGCATTTTTCCTCATAATGTAGTAAAATTGTACTAGTATGAAAGTAGGAGAGTTTGCGAAACCGAATAAGAAAGGCCAAATAGTCATCCCTAAAAAATACAGGGATGAACTCGGTATTTCAGATGAGGTGTCCCTTAATATTGTCAGACGCGGAAATGGACTATATATGTACCCTATTAAGGAGGTCGGGGATGCGGTAGAAGCTGTTAATGATGCTGCATACATGAAAATTCTCAACAAGACCCAAGGGAGTTGGGCAGATGATTCTTGGGAAGACACGTCAAAGGAGCAAGCAGAGATAGAGAAGAAGGCTGCTAAGCGCGCTAAAAAAGCATGGTAGTCCTTGATACCAGCATCATTATTGATCACTTGCGTCAAAAACCTGGTCACCCAACGCGTCTTTTGAAAGTTTTGAGTAAGGTTGGTAAGCAAAATCTGGCAATCTCTCCTATCACAATTCAGGAACTATACCGCGGAGAGAGCACGCGAGACGAGGCAAAAGAAGAACTCTTGCTTGCAACCATTGCCCCGCTTCGCTTGCTTCCATATACCTACGAAGTTGCGCAACTAGCAGGGGAAATTGGCCGAGACTCTCAGCGTTCAATCGAACTAGGCGATGCAGTAATTGCTGCAACAGCAATTACACACGGCGCCCAACTGCTTACATTAAATCAAAAAGACTTTAGTCACATTCCGGAAATCGACCTATTCCATTCATAGAAATCGCCACGCTTTCTTGTTTGCTCACGAAAGTTGATGGATACTATAGACATGAAGTACGGACGTTACGGTTGGTCACACCTATTCATGAGTTGGGGATTGGGAATTGTTTTTCTGTGGATTGGTTTAGATATGCTGCGTCATCCGGAATCCTGGATCGGCTTTCTACCTCAAAACATTCCTCTGGGCCTTGCGCGAGAAACTGCTCTACAGATCAATGGTGTTCTGGATGTCGCCCTCGGCAGCCTATTAATTCTACGGTGGTGGCAAAAACTCGTAGCCGTTATTGCCGCCGCTCACCTCATTGGCATTGTGGTATACAACGGCATTGATGCTGTGTTGATTCGAGACATAGGACTTTTAGGAGCAGCGCTAGCTTTAGCCGTCTGGCCAACAAAATATCGCAAACGCCGTATGTTCAAACTCTTCAACCGGTCCAGCAAATCCAGTAGCGAAGATAGCGCTGAATAGCTTCCCATATAGTTAAAAACAGCCCACAAGAAATGGGCTGCTTTCTGCTTAACAACGAGGAGTCTAGTACATTCCCAGCGGGTTGGTCGGGCTGCCGTTGCGACGCACTTCAAAGTGAACGTGGGGGCCCGTGGAGCGTCCAGTGGAGCCCATCTTTCCGATAGCATCTCCAGTTGCTACCTGCTGACCCTTCGTGACGTAGAAGGCATCCAAGTGAGCGTAATATGTAGTTAACCCACTGCCGTGATTCAAGATAATCAGATTCCCATATCCACCTAGCCAGCCTCGGAATTCTACGGTTCCGCCTTGAGCGGCGAATACCGCAGGCCGAGATCGGTTATCAATATCAATACCAGTATGGCCCCACTTGAAGTACTGAGAGATATGCTTGGTTGTCGTCGGCCATACCCATCCGCCGCCTGGGGTTGCCGGAGCAGGTTCTGGCGTTGGCCCAGATTCTTCCTCGCGAGCAATACGCGTGCCTTGCGATACTACAGCAGGTGCCGTGCGCTGTTCAATATATCCGTCAGGAACAATAATCTTCTGACCGATTGAAAGGCGAGAGCTATCCTCTAAACTATTGTAGGCGACAATGTCGGTGCCCTTCGCATCATACTTGCTGGCAATCCCTAGCACGGTATCTCCGGAAGTAACGGTATGTAGCACTCCGGTGGTAGGCAGGATCGTAAGATGGTCTCCAGTCTTTAGGAGCGTCTTACTGTTAAGCCCATTGGTCCACAGGATCGTATTAACACTAATATCAAAGTTCGCAGCAATGCCGGCAATGGTATCGCCTTCTTGCACGGTATATACATGAGCCTTCTGGGATTCAGAAGAGGCGCCGGGGCTTGTTTCGCCATCGCTGCCTGGTTCAGGCATCAGGGGTTGCAGCGGCGCTACGATCGCGTTACCGCCAAGCGTTTGCGCAAAGGTGACTTCCGGGTCGTCGAAGGTAATAAGGTTAACGTCAGAGGCATCTACGACCGCCAGACGCGCACCACCGGTTCCAGGAGTATCGGTCTGGGCGTATGCAGAAGGATCGAGAGGACCTTCCTTCACTTCCTCGCCGGAGATAAAGGAGTAGAGGAGTGAATTGCGATCAATGGTTGTTGTCTGCTGGCTCTGCCATACAACCACAGTTATTAAACCAAAAAAGACAGCGTGGACAGCTGACTTTTTCGTAAGTCCCATATGCAGGCGAGCAGCAATCTTCGTAGAAGAAGACTGCGCACGATCCTTGTCATGCATACCGGTTGTATAGTTGCGGCGAAGCGAAGAAAATCCTCGCTTTAATTGTCGCTTTGGTAAAATATATGGATTCCTTTGTCGAGATACGGCCCCCTTACCATATGCTATCGAATCGCACGTATCTGCTGACAGATAGATAAGTTTTGTGTGAATCCTGTTTGTTTTTTGTCAGGGCGACCTGACACTCTGTGACAAGAAGGCATTGTAGGCAACTCTCCACAGGGGTCAACATTGACATTTAATCAGTTTATTGCGAAAAAGGATAAATACCCCTCCACCGCCCCCGGGAGGCTCGAATACACGGTTTTTTCGTGTGGATAACCATTTCGAGTATACTAGGTAAGATGCAGAGCCCCCTTGAAGGTCTTAATGAACAGCAGCAGCAGGTTGTCCGGGCTACTCATGGGCCCGTGCTGGTTTTGGCTGGCGCCGGGTCTGGCAAGACCAAAGCCTTAACCCACCGAATCGCGTATCTCCTCCAAGAAAAGATAGCCTCTCCCCGAGAGATTATGGCTGTGACCTTTACGAATAAGGCGGCTCGAGAAATGAGAGAGCGCGTCGCATCTTTGTTGCCATCACCCGACTTAGTTCCGACGGCTTGCAGCACATTCCATAGCCTTGGAGTAAAGTTCCTGCGCGAACAAGTGGCACACATTCCCAGATCGAAAACATTCACTGTCCTCGATAGCTCTGATAGCGAAAAGCTTGTGCGTACTGCTTTAAAGGAGCAGGGCCTTAACTTGCGAGAGGTAACCCCTCGCTCTATGCGCCAGCGCATCTCCAGCGCCAAGAATGCTGGCCAGACACCTGAACAAATTGTCGCTCACGCTGACAGCCCAGCCGATGAGCTCCTGGGAACTAGCTTTCGACGCTATGAAGAGCTGCTCGCCAAGAGTGATGCGTATGACTTTGACGACCTCCTTATATCGCCCGTCAAAGTACTGCAAGAGCAGTCTGAAGTACGAGCTATGTACCAGGCCCGCTGGCGTTTCTTATCAGTCGACGAATACCAGGATACAAATCCAATCCAAGAACGGCTGCTGAAATTACTGCTCGGACCGGAACAGAATATCTGTGTGGTAGGAGATGACTACCAGGCCATCTATTCTTGGCGGGGAGCAAGCGTGGATCACATTCTACGTTTCGAGAAAGACTATCCAGGCTGTGAGGTCGTCTACCTGACCCAGAACTACCGATCAACACCGCACATTCTTAACGCCGCCAATACCGTTATCTCGTTCAATACCCAGCAAAAGCACAAGGAGCTGTGGACTACCGCTAAAGGGGGCAACAGCGTTCAACTGGTAACGCTGGCTTCCGACAGACAAGAAGCTGCCTGGGTGCGCGAGAAAATCGAATCATACATTCAAGAGGGAGGCCAGTTGCGAGATTGCGCCATCCTGTACCGCACTAATGCTCAATCACGTATCTTGGAAGAAGAATTTTTGACTCACCGTATTCCATACACTATCGTCGGTGGTTTTCGCTTCTACGATAGGCGAGAGATCAAGGATGCTTTGGCATTCTTGTACCTGTGGGTTAACCCTTCTGCCCGCCTTCCTTTCGATCGCATTGCTGATGCGCTGCTTCACCGAGTTGGTCCAAAAACGATTGATCGTTGGGAGATTGCCGCCCAGCAACAAAACATCTCTTTGCGAGAGCATATCACTCGAGAAGCAACTACTAAGCCCGCCTTGCGCCCCTTGGCGCGAGCCTTTACCCGGGCACAGGATAAAGAATATGAGCATGTGTCTGACCTTCTGCGCGTACTGCTAACCGAAAGCGGATATATCGATAGCCTGGATCAAGATCCTGACGGAGAGGAGCGCAAACAAAATATTGAAGAACTATACACCGTCGCCTCAGCATATACGCATCTTGATACCTTCCTAGAAGACGTCGCTCTGCTGAGCGATCTCGACACCATGGAAGAGTCTTCTGATCGAGTTACCTGTATGACCCTACACGCCTCGAAGGGTCTGGAGTTTCCAACAGTATTTCTAGTGGGGCTAGAAGAGGGTTTGCTGCCACATATCAATAGCTTTGATTCTGAGGCAAACATGGAGGAAGAGCGGCGCCTGATGTATGTCGGTATGACACGCGCTCGGCGTCATCTAGCAATTACTCACGCCACCCAACGCTACCGCGCCGGTGAGATGACCCCTCAGCTGCCATCTCGCTTTCTTGATCACCTCCCGGAACAAGTTGAGCGGATCTCTCACGTGCCTTCCGCTTCAGCTTTTTCATTTGATACTGAATCCGCCAGCGACCTTCACTCATTTATAACCCAGGCAACGAAGCCGGTGGTCTCTAGTACTGAACCTGTGCTATCGACTGTTTCGACGGGCGAGTTCGTCACGCACCCTCAATTCGGACGGGGAGTGGTAATTGATACAGCCGGAGAAAGGATTACGTGCGTATTTGAAAGCCATGGCGTCAAACAAGTTGAAAGCTCTACTGTTGTACCGCCACTATGATCCCCCAGCTATCCGACAGCAGCGTACTCCGTGACTTCTTAGATCATCACAAGATAGCGCCCTCAAAATCTATGGGGCAGAACTTTCTAATATCAGAAGAAGTAGTAGAAAGTATTCTAGCCGTTGCCAACGAAGGACCGCGTCTGGTCACTGAACTTGGACCGGGTGTAGGCGTGCTCACCCAGGCACTCATTGAGAGTGGATTTGAGGTTCAAGCAATTGAGAAAGATGATGATTTCGTTAAACTGCTCCCATCCGTGGTTTCGCCGAAAAACAGAGGCAACCTTCACGTGATTCATAATGATCTAAAAGACGTTTCGTGGTCGCACGAGACGGAGTATCAATTGATTGGGAATATTCCATATAACTTATCGGGGTATATCTTTCGCATACTCACGCAGCTCGAACCAGCTCCAACCCAGGCCATCCTACTCGTTCAAAAAGAGGTAGGGCAGCGAGCTACGGCCGTGCCGCCGGACATGAGCCTGTTGAGCTTAGCGATTTCCCTGTGGGGATCAGCACAAAAAGTGCTTAATGTGCCGCCGAACTGCTTTTGGCCTCAGCCTGACGTACATTCGCAGGTTCTGCTGCTCACCCCGCATACTACACCGCTGCTGCCAATAACAGAGCGCGAGGCTGTGATGCAGTTTGCCCGGATATTCTTTCAGCAAAAACGAAAACAGTTGGGAAGCGTTATGCGCAAAGCTTTTTCCTTATCTGCCCAAGAAACTGAACGTATCTTTAAGAAGTGTTTAATAAGCGCAACCGCGCGTCCTGAAGAGTTGACCGTTGCGCAGTGGATTAACGTCACAGATCAGCTATCGAATTTAAGATGATATACTGAAGCTTAATGACTAAAAGAAAGATATTCTTACTCGTAGGGGGAACGGCGGTTATAGTATCGCTCGTTGCAATTGCGTTCCTGCTACGCACCTCGCCTGAACCGGTAGATGACTCATCAAGCACCCCAGGAAACTTGCCAGGAGGAACAAGCAGGGAAGCTCCTTTTGATCAGCCTACATCTGAACCTCAACCGACCGAAGCTCAACCAAACACTGGCATTACTCCCGCCCTGTATACCCAAGTTGAGCTTATCTATACTGCCACCCCTCAATTTTCCATTTCGATTGATAGCGCAATTGCCACAACAGAGGAGGTTTCTACGTCTCAAGACTACGGCTGGGAAGGAGAAGATCGGTATTCTACTATTCGCCTCGTGTCAAAAGACGAGCAAACCATTCACGAAGAACGGTTTGTTTTACCGACTTCTATCGTAGTGGAAGCGTTTGATGAAACAGGGCTTACATTCGGCGGCTCCGTGCCAGTAGAAGAATCCTCTGCATTGCTCATCCTCCCAACAGCGTCGAATGTTACTCCAGCTCGTGTGGTTATCTTAGACATGCAGGGTAATGTAGTCGCGGAAAAGGACGTGGTAATTCCCACAGAGGAGCGTCAGCCTCAATCGTTTTTAAATCTTCACCTCTGGCAACCCACGTTATCAAAATTTATAAAAAGCGTATTTGCTCAAGGCGCAGACAAAAAAATGCGCATCGTCGTTATATCAGAAAGGGGAGCCGAGTCGGCAATTCAGCCAGCTATGCCTCCTATTCAAAACATGGTTAACACTGATCCGTGGAGAGAGTTCGCCAACCAGCTCGAATTTATTCCGGTAGAAAACTCAGAACCTCTGGGGTGTAGAATAATTGACTTACCTGGAGCACCGGGTTTGCCCGCGTGTCCTAATAAAAGACGTGTGCACCAGGTAGTAAGCAAGCATGTACCTAATTGGGACAAGATTATAGTAATACACCCCGTTCAAAATAACTTTGGCTCATCTGATGCTCCCGGAACCGTTACTACGTGGGGCAGTATCGTAAATACGAACATTGCCCTCCACGAATTGGCTCACCTCATAGGCGGATTAATAGATGAATACCGCGGAGACGCCGGGGTCACAGAGGGGCCCCACCAGCCAAACTGTTTTCTATCATTGCAAGCCTGTGAAGCAGCAGTAACCTCCCACTCCGGAGAAGGTGGCCTATGCTCTCAAGGGTGTGGTACTGTCTCTCAATTTCGTCCCGCCAACCGTATTATGTACGGTCGATTCAACCCACCTGAATATGGTCCGGTAGAGCGCTGCGTGCTGCGGAATGCCCTCGCAAAGCAACTGGGCAAGTCTCAGCAGCCTAATTGTAAGGATGACACAGTGCCCACACCAACAGGCACGCCGGGCACTTACTGGGGCTGGTATCGCTAGCGTGATAGAATAGAGCTGTTATGGGGATCGGCCTACTGATTAAACTATTATTCGGATATGCATTGCCGGCTTTAGCGGCTATCGCTCCGGCAACTGTGCTGCAGCAGGACGTCAACTATCTCGGCCTTGCGAGCTCCAACATCTACAGCGGAAATTTCACTACGGATCCCACCACAAAGGGACAGGTATTGGCCGAAACAGACGAGGAGGAAGAGAGGGTGTCAATCTTTCTCATCAACCGTCGTCCGTGTATCCAGGGAACAAATTTTCTTGTGTATCGTTTAGTCATTCGAAATGAGAGCCAAGAATCGCACGCAACTAATTTTACAGTCAAAAACACATACCCTCCTAATGTAACCGTTATCGATACCCAACCAGGTGCAGTGGTTAATGTCGGGCAACGAGAGATAGAATGGTCTGAGCCGACAGCGCTACTGCCTCCAAATTCCTTTCGAGAGTACCTATTCACATTCTCGCTTCAAAGCCCCAGCCAGCCATTCACAAACGTAGCTACCGTAGAATACACAATGGATGGCGCCCAGAAAGTATCTACCACCTCGCACACCATTGATGGCACGTGCAATGAAGTACCAGATGTGCCCGTAAAGCCCCGTCCTACGAATAAGTTTGCGGCCATTATCTGCGATATTTCTGAAGTGGGATGCAATACAGTACTACCTGCTCTCGGCGTAAACTTTGAAAGAGCCCAGGAAGACAGCCAGCAACCACGCGTGTGTTCGGGTCAAGAACATCGAGGGTCAGCTGATTGTGTTGATCAGCTGCCAACTCTAGGCACACGATTTGGCCAAGCTAAACCCACAATTGTCCCGGGGGACTGCAGCGTACGAGAGGATGTATCAACGATTGAAGGATACGATCCCACTACAGCGGGGCCTCCGGTTGAAATAACTGTATGTGAATCAAACGGATACCCAGAGTTTGTTATCCGCGGAGCACCTGAACCGGTAAAGGCTCGGCAGGGGACAATTGCTCTGCCAGATACCAGCGATCTGGATGGTACGCAAACCGTCATTAACCCTCAGCAAGTATCTGGTTCTGCCTGTTCGGGTCGGCCAGGAGATCCATGGTGGGCCGCTGATTGCTCGTGCACCTGCAATTCGCTGTTGGCTGTCCAGGAGGGAAGAATCGTTCCCTGCCAGGGCGTAAAGCCTATCACTCGCGGTGATATTTTTGTTACCAGCCCCCAAGAGTGCGCGGCTGACACAGGGCATGCAGATCCCTTCTTCTAGAAGATACATGATAGGATACAGGTGATATGAAATCTCCGAATGCAATTGGTTTATGGGTCGCTCTGATAACAACGCTCGTTATTCTGGTTGTATTTGGAGCATACAAAAGGATAACAATTCTTCTCACGCCTACTCCAACGCAGCAGACATCACTGCAAAACTCCTTCCTCTCTGAGGCAGAAAAGGCGGCTCTCGTTGATACGGACGGAGATGGCCTACCTGACTCAATCGAAAACATCTATCGGTCAGATCCTAACAATCCCGATACTGACGCGGATGGCACCAATGACGGAGATGAAATTGCCATGCAGCGCGATCCGACTAAGCCTGGTCCAGACGACGCATTTAGTACTAACGTCTTAGACTTAGAGGCGGACCCCAACAGCTACACGTCGCAATACATAGCAACATTACCAGAAGACGTGGCACGCCCAGACGTTTTAAATCAAGAACAAGTCGCAGCCTTCGTAGAAAAGCATCGCGCCCCTCTTTTAACGCCTTCATTGCGCAAGCCAATTCTCACAACCCCAGAGGAGGGCAAGCCAGCCATTGAGCGGTATCTAGCTTCCATCTCAGCTTCTCATAACCCTGAAATTGCCGCTATTAGCAGCGCACAATTAGAAGAAGCGTTTCGTGTTTCGTACTTATCTAATGACCCTGCGGCGATAAATACTATCGTTGCCGCGCTTGAGAAAAACGTAACTATCCTCGAAGAAGTTCCCGCGCCCGATGAGGTTGCAGCATTGCATGAAGAACTCATTGTTACATCGTTGGCCCTGCTACAAAATGCTCAACTTGCTCAAAATATGACAAATGATTTTGTGGGGGGCCTTATTGGAGCCCGGAATATTGCTGATTTAGGAGCTAACTTCAACGGAATCGCAGCTCAAGTGCAAGCACTAGAGGCAAAATATGAGCTTAGCTAGTGGAAGCACCCTAAGTTATATATACTAATCCTATGTCTAGGCGGTTGATTATTATCCTTCTTGGTATCCTTATACTCAGTATTGTTGGAGGAACTGTGTATCTTGTGATTCAGCGTCTGAACAGTACTGGAAATCAAGATGTGGCAAATGATACTGGCGTAGGCTCACTGCAGGAGGCAGATCGAGGCAGTCAACAAATCATCAACCCAACAGGGGATGATGATAATGATGGGTTAAGCAATGCAGACGAAAGACTCTGGGGGACCAGCCCAAATAATCTCGACACAGACAGTGATGGTTTTCTTGATGGTGATGAGGTACAGGCCGGCCACAACCCCACCATTCCTGGGCCGGACGACAGGCTACCGGCAGGATTTGTGCCAGGACAAAACCTCCAGCCACTTGAAACAGCGCCTACAGAGCCCGTGGCCGTTGACCAGTTTTTTGTATCCGGGCTTGATGTTCGACTGCCAGAGAAAAATTATACAGAGGAGTACAGAAGAGCATACCCTGAGAATACCCGCACTCCTGATACTCTTTTAACCTTTGTGCAACAGCAACCAATCGTCACACAACTACCAAGCCCCACAGAAAACTCCATCGACGCCCTCCCCCAAAATGGTCCGCTGGTATTAGGAGAATACCTAGAGATAGGGGGCAACTTGGCGGTTTTCTCTAATCGCACACTGATTGTTGAAGCAATAAACAACCTCCTCGGAAAAAACGATGCTTCACTAATGCGAAGCCTAGCGGAGATAACCCGTCTCCATCAAGCCTCCCTTATACAACAACGAGTGCCTCCAGCAGCAGTTTCTCTTCACCGCTTATTACTCGGATATACAGAGCTTCTTGCGGTTACGTATGAACAAGCAGCGGAGTATCCCACCGACCCCGTAAAGGGGACAGTTGCACTCCACCAGCTCTCCCAAATTGACCAACGATATTACCCCCTAATTGAACAAGAAGTTGACCGCTTAACAAGCCTACAAAAAAATCTGTAATTATCTCGCTGGTGCGGATATAAACAACGCTTTTCCCTAATAAAAGTATGGTATACTGACTTCGAATTAGTATATGAATCCTTCGACGCATATTAACTATCTTCGTGTTGGAACTGTGATCATAGTGAGCACTTTTCTATTCATGGGAGCAAAACCAGCCCTGGCCGACCCACACGCTCTGTTTTATACCTCCGTAGGGCAACAGCAGCTTTTTTTCAATATGTTAGCAGCGCTTGATCAGGCAGATTATGTAGAACCGGCTACCACTCTTCCGGGGGCCGAAAACACCACTTCCCGAGCAGGTCTACTTGAACAACGAACAGGAGCAGGATTCGGACCAGAAGAGGACGAGCGCGTTCAAGCAACCGCAACAAATTTATCGAGTCTCCTCACTCGTAGCATTACGCTCGAAGGGCAAGATCTGTGGACTGCCTATCTAGCTCATCAGTTTGCGATAGAAGCTGCCCGCCGTAATGGCAGTGATGAACTTATAAGGGTTTTCTGTGAACGAGGGTTAGGAATTAAAGACTGTGATGATTCGGTTGAGCATACAGCCGATTATGAAAAGGAAAGAAAACAGGCTTTTGAAGTTGACCCAGTAGAATCTGCTAGCGACACAGCCCTAAGAGGACTTGCGGTGTTGTTTTCAGGCACCCCGGGAACACAAGAGGAGGCAAGGCATATCCTAGCAGGGAGCACCGCACAATCAGCAGGAAACAAGGATTTTCTTGATGAGGGGCCCTATGCCTATGACCCCAACATCGCCGAATACTGGCAAAAAGCCCAAGAGGGCAATCAAGCAAGCCGTAAAACCGAACTCGCAACGGCAACTGCTATTAAAGCTTCGCAACAATTTTTCCCCTCATCCGTAGATCCTCTTATTTGGGATTATGTGGATTTTTCAGAGAATGGTGTTCCGCTGTATAACCAGGCTGGTATTGGATCTGCGGACTCACTATTTGATCACGAATACGCAATGGATACACTCCTTAATAATCAAGTGGCGTTTACGGAAACAGCAGCCGCAGCACTTTCTCGAGTAAAGAAGCAGACTATGGAAACTCAGGTTAATGGTCACCGTCCCGATATATCAACAATCGCAATGCGTAATCCAGGCAATAACGATACAGGCGAGATTAGTACCAGAGTTGAGGTTCCAGCAAGTGTGAAAGATAAGCTGGCTGGTGAAACTGCTATAGGAATTCTTAATGTGGAGCAAAATCTGCAAACTGCCCAGGTTGAATCGGAGACAGCCCCCTCTCAAGGAGTTGATCTTGTTGAGCGTTCGGGTAATTCAACCGGCACCGTACAGGGAGCGTCCACCGGCAGTGCCACAGAAACTGCTGGACGAGTAGCCCATGCTCAACATGCGCCCCAGGGCTCCAACCTACACGATCCCAAAACGCCTGTTGATCTGAACTCACCTATTGCTCCTTTCCACCACGAGTCAGGCGCAATACACGCTCTCCGAGCGATCGGATATGGGCGAGACAGAGATGGGTGCGGCTGCCCAAACTTAACTCAAGGAATGCTTAATGATCATGGACGATCCGTGCTGGGCGCTATCGCTAGGAACCTATAACAGAATCTTATGAGATTTGATCTCCTTTATAGTCTTTCCCCCAAGCAACTCTTGGTTGGCTGTCTAGTTATTTCCATACTTACTCCTCGCCTATCTCAAGCACAAACCAGAACCATTGCTTTATCAGACCTCCCTCCGGCCCTGGCTGTAGAAGAGTCTGCACCTGAACTTCTTAAACTTGGCTGTGAGCCCGTTAGCGTCCCTTCTTCAGAACCGAAAATTGTTAAGGTTCCAGTGTCCAAACCGCAGCCGGTAGTTTCTCTTGCTACAGAAAATGCTGGACTTTTCACCTGCCCTACAAACGTCATCCAGCAACTCTCCGTAAAGGGTCAGGTAGAAGCAATATTCGTTCCAATTTTAATAGCCGCGGGCGTTGGCTGGGCAATTGGAGAAGCAATTAACTACGCAACGGGCCAACCATCAGCCACGGGAATAGTAGCAAGCGCAGCGGGGGAGACTTTTCTATCCTGGGCAACCAAGGCCGTTGAAGAAGTCCTTTATTGGATAGCGAGACTTGGAAATTACCTTGTTCACAAGCTTGCGTTTTTCGTTTCTATCCTGCTTGCAGCTCAAAAATTTGCTACACACCCATTCGTAGAGTTGGGCTGGCCATTCGTCTTAGGTATAGCAAACCTTGGCTTTATTTTCGCCCTTCTGCTTATTGCGGCTCTCGCAACAATGCGCCTAGAAATTGGCGGTGGGACACGCAGGCTACTACCACGACTACTTATTGCAGCACTTCTTGTTAATTTTAGCCTAGTTGTCGGTGCTGCTATTATTGATGCTACTCGTGTGCTTATGGCCATCTTATTTCAAGTAATAGGGGGGGACAAGCTAGAAAATATTGGAGCAATTATTATTAGAAACTCACAGATTTTTACACGGGCAATAATCTCCGGAGGCTCAGCCGATACAACGAAGATTGTAAGCGGTGCTGGTGTGTGGGACCTCCTTCTGACTGCGGTGTTTTTATGGTTGCTGGTGGTTGCTCTCTTTGCCCTTGTCGCAGGCTTGTTCATGAGATATATCATGCTCATTCTGCTTCTTGTATTTTCACCTCTAGCATACTTAGCGCTATCCTTGCCCAACACTGGAAACCTGGCAAAAAAATGGTGGACTACATTTCTAAAATATGCCTTTTATGGGCCGGCAGCACTTTTTGTTCTCCTGCTTATCACTGTCATGCCTCCCCTGGGCGACACGATGGTAGGCCTATTTGGTGTCACAAATAAATTTACCAATCGTATGTATTACGAAGTGGAAGCGCTAATCTCTGTTGTAATCGTTATCGTATTACTCATGGCCGCAGCATCGATCGGGCGTTTTATGGGCATTGCTGGTGCGACAGCAGCCGTTGGTTTTGCTGCAGCGCAGGGAAAACGACTTGGGCGAGGGACAATGCATACGGCTAAACGAGCAGGCGTTGGTACAGCTAAGGGAGTTGCCAAAGCGGCATATATTGGCAGTGGGGCACGAAAAGTAGTGAGAGAAACTCGTGCCTTTGGCAGCGAACTTGTTAAGCCAGTACAGAAGAAATTTGGGCTTGGAAAATATAGTAAATTCGATGAGAAGGGCAAACTTCGTGATGGTAAAACATCTGTTGGACAGAGCCTTGGCGCAGCCGTGGGCCAGCGGCTACCACAGGCCTTGGGTGGAGACAGAAATAAAGTGCAAGAATCAACCCTGGCACAGAAATTTTCAAGTGCTTATGGACAGCGCGATATTGACGTTAATACCGACCAAGGCAAATCAGCCGCTATTCGCAACATTGTTCGCAGAGACGCACCTACCACAGACCAGCTAACAAGGCCAGATCTTGTTGCCAAGCTTGATTCAAAATATGTCAAAGACCTTCTTAGCATCGATGTCGAGGGCATACAAGACCAGAGGGTTAAGCAGGAGGTTGGGACACGACAGCGAGCCCTTACCTCTGGCCTTGCCCTTAATGACTCTATGGATGACAAACAAATTACTGCCGTTCTAGAAAGCGGGAACGAGAATGCCGTGAAGCGCCTAGCTACAAATATTAATATCGTTAACAATATGAGCGGTGGTCAGAAGGCTAAAATTTTACAATTCGACAATGAGTCCATCATTGATCAATTTACTCGCTCACTGAGTCGACTGGAAAACAAGAATAAAAAGTAGGAAGATATGGAAGAAGATAACAATGCATTTTATCTCATACCCGCCGCATCGCTTATGTTTATGAACGATGCGGATAGACAGTCTCACATAAAAGAGCTTTTTCTGATACCCAAGTCTTTGCGGCAAACAGCAACATCAGAAAAAACTGCATACTACCTGAAAAGCATTATCAAGAAATATGATTTAACTCCTCCCCAAAGCAGAGCCTTGGCTTTACTGGTGTTCAAGACGATACTTAAAAAAATGCAACTTGCGCAAATGTCGAGCAGAATGTCCGAAACTGGCCTTAAACCTGCGATGGCTGTGCAATTAGCCAAAGAAATAGAGAAGGACCTCTTTGCTCCAATTGCCCAAGACTTTAACATTTCTACTCCCAGTAGCACCACAAATAACTTGCTAGATCTCAAAGAAGCTGATAAAAACATACCTTCGCCGAATACCCCCTTATAACCATGCGCTTTCAAGTACCTCAATTCACAGATGTAGAAGATAAGGTTATCGGACCGTTCACGCTCAGACAATTCTTTATGTACGTAGGAGCAGCTATGGTTCTAATACCAGTGTATATATTCTCAGATTTATCCCTCTTTATCACGATCGCCTTACCAGTCGCAGGTATTGCAGCCGCCTTTGCGCATCTTAAGGTTAACGGCAAAAGCCTATTCACCGTCATCACTAACGCCCTTGGATTTTTTACCTCATCTCAAATATATCTCTGGCGCCGAACTGCGAAGCTGCGTCCCATACAGATCGTTGATCCAGAATGGCAGGAGCTGGTCGCTGCTCAAACATACGAAGACACATCACCGCTAAGCACAGCAGTTCAAATCCTGGAAACAGCGGGGAATGTAGTAAGGAGTGAAGACATTCCCGACGACCTTGCCCCTGAAATACCAGCGTCATAAGAGCCGCATGGTATACTAGAAGGCCATGGTAGAAGAAATGAAAAGCGGCGAGACGAAAGGCAAGCCTACTCAGGACTTAATCCATATTTCTGAGATCCGAGAGGGAATTGTTATTCTAGTAGACGGCACCATGCGAGCTGTTCTCATGGTTTCTTCGGTTAACTTTGCACTTAAGTCGGAAGATGAGCAAAGCGCCATTATCTACGCCTACCAGGAGTTTATTAACTCTCTCGACTTTCCTATCCAGATCAGCATCTCCTCCCGCAAGATGGATATCACACCATACCTGGAAGAGGTAAAGGCAAAACGCGATCTACAGAAGAATGAGCTCCTGCGCGTACAGATGAATGAATATATTGACTTCGTGGGTGGACTGGTGGAGAACAGTAATATCATGTCAAAAACATTCTTCGTGACCGTGCCGTTTTCGGTAGTGGAGAACAAAAAGGAGGGAATACTTGGTCGTGTTCTAAAGGGGTTTAAGGGCGCAACCGGCAAGCATAAAATGACTGAACAGGAGTTCGAACATAACAAGAACCAACTCTTCCAGCGCGTTGAGCAAATTGCCGTGGGACTACGCGGAATTGGTCTTCGAATCGTCCCTTTGCAAACCCAGGAGCTGCTGGAGCTGTTTTACAACGTATACAATCCTAAAACGTCACAGAACCAGCGCTTGCGCAGCGTTGGAGAGCTTCACATTCAAGAAACCAGCTCTAAGTAGAGTGGTGTGCTACTATTATAATCATGGGGATTCTTCAAGATACTTTTTCCTTCCTGCGCGGCTCTAAGAAGAAAGAGCAGGAAAAAAGCGCAGAAAGCGACGCAACGCTTAAAAGCTACAATGAAGGCGTCGCCTCTATCCGGGACATTATCGCCCCTGCGGCTTTTAAGGTGAATCCAAAGTCAGTTGAAATTGATGGTAAGTACGCGGCCACGCTGTTTGTCATCACATATCCACGCTATCTCGACACTAATTGGTTCTCTCCAATTGTGAACTTTGATATTGAGTTTGATGTGGCGATGTTTATCTATCCTCAAGACTCTGCTGCAATTTTAAAAGAACTGAGAAAACAGGTAACCCGTGTATCTGCCTCGATATCCATGCAAGCGGAAGCAGGTAAGGTGCGTGACCCGCAACTTGAAACAGCCTATCAAGATATTGAAGAGTTGCGTGACCGACTCGTACAGGGAACAGAGCGCTTCTACAAGTACGGCCTCTATCTTACGCTCTTTGCAGACTCGGAAAAGGAACTTGAGGAGACTTTAGCTCAAGTAGAAGTAATCCTCGAAGGGCGCCTCGTATATTCCAAACCCGCACTCTTTCAGTCAGTGCAAGGCTTTACCTCGACACTACCGCTTGGACACGATCGGTTGGGAGTTTCTACGAATATGAATACCTCTCCGCTTTCAACGACGTTTCCGTTCGTCAGCTCTGACCTTACAAGCAATAGCGGCGTCTTGTATGGCATTAATTTACATAACAACAGCTTGGTGCTGTTTGACCGGTTTAGCCTGGAAAACGCCAATATGGTTATCTTCGCCAAGTCAGGTGCCGGTAAAAGCTACACCGTAAAACTAGAAATCCTGCGAAGCTTAATGTTTGGCACAGAAGTGATCGTGATCGATCCCGAACAGGAATACAAATACCTCTCAGAGGCAGTAGGAGGCAGCTACCTACGCATCGCAATTGCTTCCGACCATAGAATTAACCCATTTGATCTCCCCGAACTGGGAGAAGATGAAAACCCAGAAGCAGTGCTGCGTGAAAATATAACGCGCCTGCTTGGACTAATTTCGCTAATGGCTAATGGTATATCTCCAGAAGAGGAATCTCTTGTGGATAAGGCCTTGTGGGAGTCATACGCTATCAAAGACATCACTCCAGGAGTGCGGTGGACAAAGCCGGAAGTGCCCACATTGCAAGATTTTTACAATATCCTACGAGATATGCAGGGTGGACAGAATATAGCTCTTCGTATTCAGCGGTACGTAGAGGGAACATTCGCTGGCGTATTCAACCGCCCAACTAATATCGACCTGGATAACCAGCTGATCGTATTTAACATCCGCGATATGGAAGAAGAATTACGCCCCATCGCAATGTATGTAGTCCTGGGCTTTATCTGGAACCGCGTCCGCAGCCAACTTAAACGGCGTATTTTGGCCGTAGACGAGGCTTGGATCATGATGCAGCATGACGAGTCAGCCAAGTTTCTTTTCTCCATGGCCAAACGTGCTCGCAAATACTACCTTGGCGTTACAACTATCACTCAAGATATTAGTGACTTCTTAGGCTCAAAGTATGGCAAGCCAATTGTCACCAACTCATCTATTCAGCTTCTTCTACGGCAATCCCCTGCTGCAATCGATCTGTTAGCAGAAGTCTTTTACCTTACAGACCACGAAAAATTCCGACTCCTGGAAAGCGACGTGGGAGAGGGTATCTTCTTCGCCGGCTTGAAACACGTAGCTATCAAGGTCGTAGCCAGCTACGCCGAGGATCAGATTATAACGTCGGATCCGCAACAGGTGTTGGCGATTGAAGCGGCTAAGCGAGAAACTGCTCAACAAGAGGGGACAGGTGCTTAACTATGGCTGATGATATTACACCAGAAGAAGAGCGCCGACAGAAGATACTCCAACTACAAAAAAACACGGCCAATAGACAAAAAAACTATCAACGAGCAGCCGGCCTTGCAGGTGCTGTTGCCCAAGGAGCAGTCGCTGGGGCAAAGGATGCAGCAAAGTATGGGGGACGCAGAGGCATGCAAGGAGCGAGTATGGGATCTAAGGCTCTAGCCCCCATACCTGGAGGTTCCATCGTTGGGGGGCTGGCTGGAGGGGCTGGCGGGCTTACCGAAGGAGCGCTTGAAGGTGCAGGGAGGGGGGGTTTTCGTGGGGGGCGGGAGGGGTATAAGAAAGGAAAGGACA
>JBBEDC010000030.1:0-30205 GCA_040881505.1 Candidatus Anderseniibacteriota bacterium | reverse complement strand
GGTCAGTCCTTGCTGGCTGGGCTGGGTGGCGGAAGCGATGCCTCAATTGCTGCTGCTAATAGTACCACTGGGTCAGGCTCTGATAACTCAATCAATGTTTCCGTGGACTCCAACCAAGAAACACATATTGATAACAAGGCAAGCGTATCGACTATTCTTCATGCGGAAATTGATACCGGTAACAACCGCTCGAATAGCAACACGCTTGGAGCAGGCGTGAAAACCGGGAATGGCATTCTGGGCTTAAGCTCTCGCACGATGGCTAATATAGTTGGGATAGCAGATACGGGCGGGATAGCAGTCGATATTGTGGGTACGAATGATACGACAGGCGTTGATTCCGAGAATCGCATTAATGCCAGAATTAACAACCAGCGCATTGTAGAAATTGAAAATCAGGCTGATATCAACACGCATATGCCGGCGGTAGTAAATACGGGTAATAACGAAGTTGCCTTCAATACGCTTGGTGGGTCAATTCAAACAGGAGATGCGGTTGCTCGGGCGGTAATCGACCAGCTGGTTAATAAAGTCATTGCCTTCTTGGCGGGTGGAGGAGCAAGGGTTGCTGGTATATTCACCAATAGTAATACTGGCTTCAATTCTCTTAACCAGAATAACTTAGACGTAAACAACTCAACCACGCTGGATATCTTTAACAATGCCGTTATTCAAAACCTCATTGATCTGCTGCTAAATACCGGAGGCAATACGCTCGCGTACAACACTGGCGGCGGCGGTATTACAACAGGATCCGTATGTGTGGACGGGCATATTCGTACGGTAGTAAATGATGTGAACGCGGGAGGATGGAATAACGTATATCTGGATAATAATGGTGATGTTGTGAATCAGCTGTTTGGAAAAGGAACAACCGGGAATAACACGATGATCGGCAATACGACTGGTGGTGACGCTGGAACGCCTGAGGGTTGTGAAAAGCATCAACCGCAGGAACCAACACCAACGCCGACTCCAACACCTCCTGGCGGAGATGGGGAAGATGGTAATGGCGATGATAATGGCGATGGAGCTGGTGGGGGCGTGATCGAAGATAATGGCGATGACGAAGATAAAGGGGCAGTAGCTGGAGTGCGGGAGGAGCAGAAGCCACGTATTGCCCAAGCTATTGCAGGGCCAGTCGGGGGAGCGCTTGAAGCTCTCGCTGTTACGGGATCACAGCTACTTTTAGATCGGCGCAACACAAGCCCCTGGATTTTATTTGGAATCTTTAGTTCACTATTATTAGCAGGTGCGATTCACCGCGACCATCGCAAACGGATAGCTGTGGCATAGGAGGGGTACGATTTATAACATAAGTATCTCATATGAAAAATAGTTACCTGATGTGGACTGTGGCGGTAGCCGTTGTTGTCGTACTCGTCATTGCGGGGGTTCGCTCTCAAGGACAGGAGGAGACACAAGGACGAGACGCAATTGAAGAAGCGATTGCTAATGTTATTGCCGCTAACTCATATCATGCTATGGCTGAGCTGGTATTAGATTTACCGAGTCAGAGAAATCCTGCTCAGCTGATAGATGTTGTTATGCGGGCAGAAGGAGATATTCAGGAAACGGAAAACGATACATTGTTTGGCGGAAATCTTTTTATAGAAGCTAAGGGGAGAGGCTTAGTGCTCTTTACTGAAGGCGAGCTGCGGATTATGCCAGCTAGCGTTGCCTTCAAGCTCAACAGTTTGCCTGCCCTGCTCAATCCTGAAGGTACGCTCACTGATAAGTGGACGTATGTCGATACGGATACGCTTCGCTCAACGAACACTCTTGAGATTAACCAGTTGCTGATAGATGTTGGAAGTTCACTTCAACGACGAGGACCTGAAAGAATCCCTGGTACCGAACAGCAAGGAATACACTATCAGGGCCAGTTGACTCAAGAACAGGAAGATGTGTTAGTGGCAGCACTGCGACAACCTACATCGAATAGCAAAGCTTGGAATGTGGTTGCCCGGCTTTTGCGAGCGTTTGATGCCAGGGTTGTAGACGTGTGGATTGATGAGGAGGAAAATCCGCAGTTGCGGCGAGTTGCTGTTACATTTGAAAATCCGGAGGTTCAAAACGATGACCCAGAGGCTACTTTAATACTTGCGTTCAGCGACTTCGGAAAGGAAGTTAATATTGAGGCGCCAGAACGAGAAATTACCGTCAGTCCTGAAGTATTCGCTCGACTCTTTGGCGAGGGTGATGTAAGAGTGCTGGAGGGAGAGTAGATTAACTTACACTGGCTGCGCCCGAATGATGAAGCGCTTCTCATTGAAAACACCATCGCACGTGTAGACGGTTAGAGTTTCTGTGGCGGTTTGAGCGATGGGTTCTGTATCATTAGGAGTAGTTGTATATATTTGTGTTACTTCGTAGACGTGTGGTTGTCCGGACGGAGTAGTAAGTTCAATTCGATCACCCAGTTGTACGGTCCGCAGTGATTCAAATATTTCCGGCTTATCGTGGCCGTAAACAATAATATTTCCAGCTGTGCCGGGATGAGCGGATGTTTTAAGGTGGTTAGCGTAAAATTCTGAAACGCTCCATATATTGTTATGAATTACCCCAATTTCAATTGGCAGATCTATATTGACCGAAGGGATGGCGATAGCGACGGGAGCAGCAGAATCAGTTGGATGTACTGCCGGAGGCGGGGTGGCGGCAAAGGAAATGATCGCACGGTTATACGTAGTGTTATATACGTAATACCCGCTCAAGGAGATTGCTATGAGCAGGAGAGCCCAGATTGATATTTTAGAAGTGTTTGGCATGGATATGTAAAACCGTAGGGGTATGTTTACCATACAGACCAAGGGTCTATGTATCCATATTATCTTTGTTACTTAATACGCAAGAGGGGCGCCAATGAGTTCACCTACTGGATTTCCGTTACCGGGCAGAGATTCTTTTCTACGTAGGCGGTTAGCCAAGTACAGCCACTTAATGGCGTTGTACACCGTGAAATAGTTGGGATTGAGCGTCGCTGTTGTTGATTGACTCATACGTTCATACAGTTTTTCGTCGGTTAGTAGATCGTACAGACGCTGAGCTACCGCGGACACGTCCCCAATCTTCTCGAGGTATCCGGTAGTTTCATGTTTAATTTGCAGCGGAATGCCACCTGCTTCAAAAGCAATCACCGGTTTTCCTTTGTGCAGGGCTTCGGTGACCTTAACCTCAAATCCTTCGCGATGGGAGAGTTGAAGGGCAATTTTGCTGCCTCGCATGAGGGCGTTGAGAATCTGATCGTTGTGATGAAGGCGGACTACCTTAATATCTTCAGCGTATGGCCGGTATCGATCCTCCTGGCACATGCGCATGGTCATGTTATATACCGGAACTCCGTCAGGATCATCGATCGATCCATGCCCAGCCAATACAAGTTGAGGGACCGGATATTCTGTCCCGAGCTTTTTCCTCAGCTGAACGTAGGCTTCGATGACATCGGGGATACCTTTCGAGGGATCGAATCGAGCAATTTGAACGATGTACGGCCGGGATCTATCGAGCGGCTTCTGGGCGTGTTCTAAAAGTATCTTGTTAAACAATCCAAGGTAGTAGTCCATGTCTGTTTCAGTGAGAGGCTTATTCAATCCGTCGAGCGGATCGGTTGCGGCAGGCATGGCAACTGCGGTAGCGGCGGCGGTATGAGGGATGAATCTTTCGATGGGGTGGCTGATAAAGGTATCGGCGAGCTTGATGTTTTGCCAGAGGAAGTCCCATGTGCGTTGTTGAGGAGTATCCTGCTTTGCGAGTAGTTCGTTATCGAGATGGATATGCGAGCGGTACATTAGCGGTGCTTCTGGATTATGCTCCTTGATGTACGGCATCATGCCAGAGGGTTGCGGATCGTCAATGACTATGACATTTGATTCCTGGATGACCTGCTTAAAGTGCTCAGCGTTATCGCTGCTCCAGGCGGAGTACAGTTGCTTGTCGTGATCGGTTAGCTCTACTCCTTCAGGAGCTACGGCTTGGAGAACGTTATGAAGTTTTGTTTTAGTAATTTCGAATACTTCAGCATTGGGCTGCATCGCATGCCAGTGAATGTCGAGACCGAGAAGTCGGTATAGTCGCATCTGGGCATGGCGCATTAATGCGACGCCGCCGCCCTGGGGAGTCGCATTGAAAAACACCATTCGGCTATTCCTTTCACGGAATTCTTGAGACAGCTCATGCAAATATGCCCAGGCAGTTTGTGGGACAGTTTTTTCATAGTCCTTGAGCGTTACCAGAAAAGAAGGAATGACTTCATTGGTGTCTGTGGGGACTACTTTAACGAGATTGTGCTCGTCGAATTGCTGTGAAACTGTTCGGGCAGCTTCTTGGACCGTGGTTTCGTTAATAGGTTCATTGCCGTGCTTGATAACCGGTACAATATCTAGTGATAACCAAAGCTCACTGCCCAGACGGTCAGCCTCTGCGCTGCCGAGCAGTGCGGCAGCGACAATTTTCATATTGTTCTGGGCGGTATATTTTCTGATCCAGTTCAGAATCTCCTCGTGCTTATCCTTCCCGTTTGCTCTTTGTTTCACTGTAATAGACGTGTCGTCGTCTATGATAACAACAAAGTATTCATTTTCAGTAATTCCAATAGCTGCATATGCAGCTGAGGCCAGGTGAAGGTCTTCTATTTGTTTGCGGATGTCGGCCAGACCGCGTCGCAATAGAATGTCTTCTTGGGACATGGATATGCTATTTGAGGCTAAAGGAGTGAGAGTATCTCATTGCTTCATGTGCGAGGCAATGGATAGGTAGCCTTTTAATATCATACTGAGTATTTCATACAAGATCATATCCCTTGTATTCCGTATGATTTTGTGTTGCCTTATATTCTTCAGAGAAAGCTACCTAAGGCTCTCGAGCGAGTGCTTCAGGAATGATTTGACCCCCCTCTTCCTCGGGGTTTTCGGGTGTAGGGGAAGGAGTGGTAAGAATACAGCGATGAGTAGGCTGCGTTCCTGGCAGGTAGTATTCCAGGCGGCCTGCAGTTGCCGGTGCACTATCAGACAAAACACCTCCATTGCGGCAGACACGAACTGCAAGGAGGCCAGGCGGAGGCGTGAACTCTTTCGGCTCTTGTTCGGCTAAGAAGTGGTTCATGAGATCTCTCCAGATAGGGGCAGCTCCAAGTGCACCGGCAACGCGATCTAAAGGATCATTGTTGCTATTGCCAATCCATATTCCAACTGCCAGCGAAGGAGTGTACCCAACCGTCCAATTGTCCCGGAAGTTTTGGGTAGTGCCGGTCTTAGCAGCGGCGGGATGGTTGACTACCAACGAATCGCCAAATACCTGCCTGCGGGTGTTGTTGTCTGACAGGATCGAAGTTATCTGAAAGGCGATCCGGGAGTCCAGCGACTGCCGAGCCTGTACCTGCTCAAATGCTACGAGCTTATTGTGCTTATCTTTAATGTTCAGAATCGTTTTAGGTCCCGTCTGGTATCCACCATTAGCAAATGTAGCGTAGGCACCTGTCAGCTCATACAAACTGATACCCTCGCTCCCTAAGGCTGTTGATAGATTATGCGAAGCCTCGGGCCGCATGGTGGTGATACCCAGGCGCTTAGCCATATTCACGACTCGAGCCGGGCCGATACGGTATGTAGTTTCAACGGCGGGGACATTTAAAGAATTGCCCAGAGCTTGTCGCACCGATACCTGTCCGCGAAATCTTCCATCGTAGTTTGCAGGGCGATAGTCTTTTCCATACGTTTTCGGTTTATCTGGAAGGATTGTCGAGGGAGTAATGTCTCCTTGTTCGAAGGCAGCCGCATATACGATTGGTTTAAAGGCCGATCCTGTTTGGCGGGGAGCGGTTGCCATGTTTATTTTTCCAAATTTTTCCTGATTCCAATCTACACTTCCGACGAGGGCACGGACCTCTCCGCTAGGAGGATCAATGACAACAGCTGCTCCATTACTCACATTTTTACTAGCGAGGGTGGGGATGTACTGACTTAGTGATTCCTGAGCAAAGCGTTGAGCTGTGCGGTCGAGAGTTGTTTGGACCCGGAATCCAGAGCGTATGATCGCCTCTTCCCCAAATTCCTGAATGAGCTGATCACGAACAAGAAGTGCAAAGTGAGGGGCTTCGCTATTAATATTCTTGCCTGTTTGGTTGAATGTTAAGTCACTTCTATATGCATCTTTGCCCTCTCCAAGAGTAATTAGATTTGCTATAACCATCTGGTTTAAGACAAAGCGTTGTCTCTCCTTGCTAGCGCTGAGCGCTCCATTTAGCGGAGAGTAAGCGCTCGGAGCCGGCAACAATCCCGCAATCATGCTGGCCTCTGCGAGCGTGAGGTCTTGTACTGGTTTTTTAAAGTACGTCTGCGCTGCTTCCTCTATTCCAAACACTCCTTCACCGAAATATGCAGAGTTAATATACATTTCCAGGATCTGGTCTTTGGTAAAGTGCCGTTCTAGCTTTATGGCTAACAGCAGTTCGTGGTATTTGCGGCGCAGGCTTTTAGTGGGGGAGAGAAAAGAATTTTTGATTAATTGTTGGGTGATGGTGGAACCGCCGTTCACGAGGTCTCCTTTGTAGTAGTTAATGTATATCGATCGAAGCATACCGCGCAGAGAGTATCCGCGATGGCTGTAGAACGTTTTATCTTCTGCGGCGATAACTGCCTGTTGGACTTGGGGTGGAATCTCGCGCAGGGGGACAAAAGTTTTAAAGCGTGGCTCATAGAAGGTAAAGAAGGGTTCTCCTTCCCGGTCAAGCAGGACCAGGCCCGTATCACGCCGATTCATAATTTCTTCTGTGTTGTAATTCATGGCATAACTTCGGTATATGCGCAGGCTGTGAGCAGTGAACACTACAGTTGTACAAAGAACGATCGCAAACAAAAACAAGCACCCATTCTGCAGGTGCCGTTTTATTTTTGTATATGTTCTCATGTTGGCGAGGTATTTATATGCACGATTCGAAAGAGGTTGCGCGGAAAAACCTTCTCACCAGATCATCCCCTGAAAATTGTGTAGTGTAGCCCCTTTCTTACTTCCCACTATACGCCTGCCGCCGTAGCTTCGAAAGGTGAAACTGTAGGAATTTTTGCACACTTTGTCAGTTTGAGTTAGACAAGGCTGACGAAGAACTGAGAAATGGTATAATCAAGTCATGATTGATCTTGGTGTAGCTCTGACAATTGGCCACCTCTTCGGAGTAATTCTGGGGGCAGGTGGAGCATTCACCAGCGACCTAATGTTTTTTAAGAGCGTACGCGATCGAGTAATTTCTAAAGTGGAGCTTGATTTTATGCGACTGGGCAGCAAACTCGTATGGACGGGCCTAATTATCATCCTTCTAACAGGGACGAGCTTGTTCCTCATGAATATGGATACCTATCTAGCCTCGCCAAAGTTCCTGGTGAAGGTCACGATTGTGGGCATTATTATCAGCAATGGATTTTTCTTTCACCTCTCGCACATTCCTCGTATTAGTCGACACACTGACACACATTATTCATCGAGTGATGAGTTCATGCGTAAGCGGCCATGGCTGTTGGGGAGTGGAGTAATTTCTATGGTGTCGTGGATCAGCGCTTTTTTGCTCGGGTCTCTAAGGAGTATTCCATTTTCTTATGTCACTGCCATGGGGATATATCTGGCGGTCATTATTATCGGTATCACCATTGCGTATAGTATTCGGAACCATCTACTGCCGCATCACAAGCACTAAAACACTTGCAATTCATTTGCATGTGTGGTCGGATATTGCTGATGGCGGTATCAGAAGAACAACTCAAAGAATCGTTGCGCGAACACGGGCTGAAGGTGACACCAGCCCGCATGGGCGTGTTGCGGATATTAATGGAGTCTCAAGTGCCGCTAAGCGTTCAAGCTATTATTGAACAGATGAAGTCACTCGCGATTGATCAGGCGACCGTGTATCGCACGTTGAATACTTTCGAGACGGCAGGCCTGGTGCACGTAATTGATTTTCAGTATGGTCATGGACATTACGAGCTAGCGAGTCGTCCCCATCATCACCACCTCGTATGCCGCAGCTGTGGAAGAGTGGAGGATGTAGAGGACTGTCGAGTTTTGGATATTGAGAAAAGTGTGGTGAGCAAGCGAGGGTTTGCGTCGATCGAAGAGCATGCGCTGGAATTTTTTGGAACCTGCAAAGCTTGTGATCGTGTGGCATAGTGTTTCTATGCGAATGATTGTCCTGATATTCTTCCTCTTGCTTCTTCCCTTGGCTGGACAAGCGCAAGATGATAGCCTGGAAATCCTTGATGATTCGGTATCGCTTCCCCCGGCGAACCAGCTTATTGATGAAGAGTTTTATCGCGGGGAAGTAACCGAGATTATATCTGAACAACAAGAGGAAGAAGTTGGACTGAACGGCGCCCGGCCATTTACCCAAGAAGTGCGAGTGCGGCTTACAACTGGTCCTCGAGCCGGCGAGGAGGTCACTATTCAATATGGAGTTCTTCAGGAAGATCAGAAGCTTCTTCTTGGAGATGCTGTGGTGATAGTTAATCCTGCGGCAGTTACGGGTACAAGCGGCCAGGTGTATGTCTTTGAAAAATATCGTTTGAACTTGGTGTTAATACTGCTCGCATTGTTTGTAATTCTAGCAGTGGTATTCGCCGGTTGGCGGGGTATCACCTCAATGGTTGGACTGGGTGTAAGCGTAGCCATTTTAGCGTTGTACGTCGTACCGCAAATCGTGGGTGGGGCTAATCCTTTGCTGGTGAGCATGGTGGCCTCATTTGCCATCGCGATTATATCCATATATTTAGCACATGGTATTTCGAAACGAACTTCTGTCGCTGTAGTAAGCACGCTGATTACTATCGGACTCGCCATCGTCTTAGCGCTGGGGGCGGTGTCATTCCTGGGATTATCGGGATCAGGATCAGAGGAAGCATACTTTTTGCAGACATCGCCGATTGAAAATCTCAATCTTAAAGGACTCCTGCTGGGCGCAATTATTATCGGAGCCCTTGGCGTACTGGACGATATTACCACCGCTCAAGCTGCGGCCGTGGATGAAATTAGAAAAGCTGATCCCAAGCTTACTGCAGCTGACTTATTCAAGCGGGGGATGTCGGTAGGGCGGGAGCACATTACTTCCCTTATTAATACTCTCGCTTTGGCATATGCGGGAACAGCTTTGCCGGCACTGCTGCTGTTCACGGTGTATCAGCGTCCATTGTGGGTGGTAGCGAACACCGAGGCAATCACGGAGGAGATTGTGCGAACGCTGGTTGGCAGCACGGCTTTGATGGTTGCCGTCCCTATTACAACATTCCTGGCAGCTAATATTCTCTCAAAATACCCGCCTGATCCAAAGTCGGATAATACCGGAAAAACGGTAGGGCACTCCCACTAAAACCTGTCCCCTATTTGCAAACAATTTGCAAGTAGAATATGGTGAGCATATGAAAAACACCTTCTTTATAATCACAGGCATATTAGTTGTAGCGGCTCTTGGAGTCTGGGCGGTATTCTCGCCTACCTCCCCCGCTCGTGATACTCGGCCTGTATTGGCGGCCTCCATACCGCCGCTGGTTGACATTGTTCAGCACGTTGCAGGGGACATTTGGCAAGTTGTGCCGGTTGTCCCAGCCGGAGCATCCCCTCATTCATACGCCCTTTCCCCGGCGCAGGTCGGATCGCTGCAGGGAGCACAGGCTATCTTTATGATTGGGCATGGTCTAGATGATCAGGTCATTGACAGCGTGCGCCGGATAGCGCCTGAGGCAGATACGGCGACTGTCGACAGCGGGATCATGCTGCGGGAGTTCGGTGAAGAGCATGGACACGAAGATGAAGAAGAGGAGGAGCATGAAGATGAAGGATTTGATCCTCATTACTGGCTATCAGTGCCGAACGGCAAACAAATCGCTGTGAATGTCGCTCAGTATTTGCAAAATATCGATCCGGAACACAGTGATGTATATGCGGCGAATCTTGCAGCGTATATAGAAGAGCTAGATGCGCTTGAAGCTGAGTTGCAGGCCGTAGCCAGTGATGCCCCACAAAAACACTTTATTGCCGTCCATGATGCCTGGGGGTATTTAGCGCAGCAGTATGGATTCGAGTTGGTTGGAACGTTTGAACCGGTTGAAGGCCGGGAACCGTCCCCTGCTGATATCCGAGAACTGGAGAATGTTATTCAGGAGTATTCCCTCACCGCCTTCTATACCGAACCTCAAAAGCAATCGAGTGCGGCCAATAGATTATTTTCCGACGGGCTTGGGCTAGAAGTTAGGGTGTTAGATCCTGAAGGCGGTAGCAGCTACGTTGAGCTGATGCGATCCAATATTCAGACATTGAGCCGATAAGCTGTTACTCAGCCAGGAGAGAGTCGATGTATGAGGAGAGAGCGTCAACTGATCGTAGGCCGCGATATTCTGCGTCATTGATGAATAGGGTGGGTGTACCGGAGACATTCACGGCTCGCGCATCGCTCATGTCCTGCTCAATTACATCTTTATACGTTCCTTCATCCAGGTCGGTGCGGAACTCATCCATATTCAGTTCTAGCTGCTCCGCATAGCGTTCCAAATCTTCCTGGGACAATGCTCGTTGATTTGGAAATAGCAGATCGTGGTATTCCCAGAACTTTCCTTGAGCGTGAGCAGCCATAGAAGCTTCAGCTGCGAGCTGAGCGTTGGGGTGAGCTGATCGAATCGGGAAGTGGCGATATACGAATCGTACGGACTGGTCCTTGTACTGTTCTTTTAGCTGACTGAGCGTGGGATGAAACGCGGCACAGGATGGACACTCGAAATCACCGAATTCAACAAACGTCACGCGCGCATCCTCGGGTCCTACCGAAGGGCTATGCGCTTGGACTAAACGCTCGGGTGCGGTAATGGGGCGGGTCGTTTCGTTAGGTGATACGGCCGCATTGCGGTTGGCATACAGGGCTCCGCCGACGATAATCACAAGGGTAGCAACAACGACCCCGATACCGAATTTTGCGTCTGATGATAAAGGCATACTTTTTTAAGAGGTTACGGATCTTTCTCGTATAGGGTGCATCCATACTACCAGGAGTGCAAGTACGGTCAGGATCGCACTGGCTATACACCACTTGCACCAAGCTTCAATGACGAATGCCTCGAGATAGGACAAGAAAGCGGAAATTGCCACGCCGCTTGAGGCTACTATGAGAATTGGCCAGTAGAGTTTTTTGGTATTTTCGCGGCTCCATACTGCCGCCAGGATGCCTAAGGCAGTGTAGAACATCATGCCGTATGCTGGTGTGGGTACACCAAAGAAGGCGGCATATTGGCTTTCCTGAACTGTATGACACCCTCCCCCTTCTCCGCAGACGAGCGGAATGGGTGAGGTGTAGGTAGCAAAGAGATACCCAGAAACCAGGAGGCCAAGAATGGCGATAATGAAGAGTAACTTGTGCATAATGGAGTTAGAAGTATTCTTTATACTATGACAAATCAGCATACCGTGGCAATTATAGGGGCTGGCCATATTGGACAGGCCTTAGCGCATGTTTTATCGGCGAGGGCAGGCACTTCTGTGCGGCTTTGGGATACGGATATAAAGAAAGTTCCAAATCAGCAGGAGCTGGATGTAACGCTCGCCGGCGCCCAGGTCGTATTTTTGTGTTGCAACTCCTGGGCTGCCCGGGAAGCACTGCAAGCTATTGCACCCCACCTGGAAGCGGACGCGGTCGTTGTTTCCCCTATTAAAGGATTAGAAGACGATACGTTATACACCGTTGATCAAATCATTGCTGACGTTCTGCCTAAGCATCCAGTAGCGCTCATTAACGGACCTATGCTATCCAAGGAAATGATGGACGGTCAGCCGTCATTCGCGATGGTAGCTAGTGACAGCGCGAGCGCGCGTGATGTATTAATTGACCTTTTTTCCGGAACGACCCTGCGCGTGCAGCCAAGTGAAGACGTGCATGGCACTGCCTTGGCGGGCGTACTCAAGAACGTGTATTCGATCGGCTTGGGCATGACAGCGGCTATGGAGCTCGGCAGTAATTTCCGAGGCTGGTTTGTATCCCAAGCAGTGCAGGAAATGGCTGATATTATTGAAGCGCAAAAAGGAAGTCGGAACACGGCAGTTGAGCAAGCGGGATTGGGCGACCTGGTGGCTACCGGGTTTAGTCCCCTGTCTCGTAACTGCCAAGCAGGGCAAGAGCTGGTGCAGTCGGGGGAGTGTATTACGGTCAGCGAAGGGGCGATGTCGCTGCCGGCTTTGCTGAGGCTACTGGAACACACCCGCGCTTCCTACCCTATTATCGACATGCTTGGCAGGGTTGTTGTTGAAAAGCAGCCAGCTAAAGAGCAGCTCCTTGCCCTACTGGAGAGCTGATACGTTCAACCAGCTTGAGAGCGGCTGCAACCTCAACTGAAAAGTTGCAGTGGATATATGGCTGCTTCCCACGCCACTGATAGAAGCGATGGCCGCAAATGTCTGCCAATGTATTGAAGTGGTTTTCGCCTTCAGGCAGGGGGTGGATTTCAATAATATCTATATCGTTTGAGAAAATCATATTGGTGAGCCCAGCTCCATGAGCGCCGATGACAATTTCGGCATCGTAAAACAACTCAACTGCCTCGGAAATACTGAGTGTTTCCAGCGCTACTGCTTTGAAGCCATGGGGGCGCAAGGCAGCGAGCAGTTCTTCTTCATTCACAACATGGCGTCTGCGGCGATATGCTTGCGACCTGCGTGTGATGTATATGCGGTTTTGTTTTTGTGGGGGACGGACGGGGATGCTGACACTGCGCAGTGCATCTATATGCGGTCGAGGAATATCTCCATCCGAGGTGCCCGCCGGCAGTACGGGAAGCAGGAGTCGCTCGACATGGTAGAGGGTATCAACTGCAACGGCTTGAGGCGATGTATTCTCCGGAAGAAAATGCGGGAAGAAGTGCTCCTCAGCAGGAGTGAGCGGGGATGAGTGGAGAAGGTGAAGTGGTTGATTGGAGGGAAGAGAAAGTAGGCGGGGGATATATTCGACGAGTTGATGGTAATAGCTGCGAGGGAGCGATCGGATGATTGTATGGGCACCTGACAAGGTAGCGCGAGCAGCAGCATCAATGTGAGGCTGCTTTTTTGGTTGAAATAGCTGATAGGGGTCTGATTCGGGTACGGCCGTGCCATCCTCGCGCAGGACGAGTTCAAAGCGCGGGTAGTAATACACATTATGAAGATCGAGTATCGAGGTCATATGTCATTTTTTTCGCTCAAGTTTTACCAGTGTTTCAACGTACGGGGTGTTGGGATAGAAGTCATACCCTGATATGTGGGTTACGACGTAGCGTTCTTTCAGCCGCTCCACGTCTTTGGCGAGGGTGGTGATGTTGCATCCCAGATAGATGATGTATTCAGGCGGATGGATTTGGATTATCTCGTGAACGCGGTTTGATAATCCCTTGCGGGGAGGGTCAACGATGAGACCGTCTACATTAAGGAGGTGTCGCAAGCCGAATGATTCATCGGAGAGTTGTGTAAACGCTGCATCGGTAATGCCATTTCGGATAGCGTTTTGAGTTGCGGCATACACCATGGATTCACCGTGTTCATATCCCTGGATCGATACGTTTTTGTTGTGAAGGGATAAGCCGATAACGCCGGTACCGGCGTATAGTTCTGCTACTGTGCTGTGCTCGGGAACAAGATCATGTATATCGTGTAGGGCTGTCGGAAATAACGACATATTGTTTTGCCAGAAGGCATCGAACGGATAGCGTATCGTAAGTCCCGCTATGGTTTCCTCAAGATATCCCTGCCCCTCTTGTCTTAACACTTGGTCGGGAATGCCAGTTGAAACATTCGGAACCGCTACGGCAATGGTTAATCCTTGTACGGACGTAAGTTGCTTAAGCCGTAGTGGAATATTATGGACTTCTCGTATGTACAGCGTGGCAATGCGGGTATTGGTGGTTTTGCTTTCGCGGATGACGAGGCTTCTTAATAGGGAAGGCTCTAGGGTTAGCTGTTGCAGCTGAAGGAGGATCTCGAGAGCTGCAGTGTTCATGGTTGGACTGGCCAGCTTGCATCCTGTTGGTACGAGGATATTTGTTGTATGTCCGCGTAAGCTTAACGCGAGCTGCCCCTCGTGCTGTATAAAGCCATATTCAATTTTGGTGCGATAGCCCCATTCTTGTGCGGCAGAGTAAAAGGCCTGCGGTTTGCCGATCATGGCAGTAATCCACCCCTGCTTTATTTCCGCCTGATATGGATATTCCATAATTTGCCAGGGGCTGCAGGTGGGGAAGTGATCCTCTTGAACGGTACGTCTGGCAGGGTGAGGAACAATCACAGTATCAACTTCTGCTAGAAGAGTGCCTCGTCGACGTTTCGTGATTGTTACATCAGCGCGTTCTCCCGGCAGGACATCATATGCCAACACGGGTATTCCCTGAAATTGTCCTCGGGTACGGCCGGATGGGTCTAGGCTGTCGAATGTCAGGGTGAGTCGTTGACCAATTGCTACCTGATTATTTTCGCGCACCTTCTGTTGCATGGTCGCGGGTATATATGTAGGCGCAGTTTTTAGAGCAGACTTGCAGCTTTGCAGGTTGGCAGTTGTCACAGCAGGCATATTCAGTGCTGCAGTTGAGGCAGGATAAGCGAAGCTCTCCGCCGTTGCCGCAATGCGGACAGCGAGCGATTACCTGTGATGGTGTTAGTTCCTGAGTTACAGAGGTGCGGTGGTCAAAGACAAAACATTCCCCTTCAAAGTTCTTGTTAGGCCGCTTTTCGATGTAGTTTAAGACTCCTCCGTCCAGTTGGTACACCTGGTCGTATCCCTCTTCTTTCATTGCCACAGCCGCCTTCTCGCAGCGGATACCACCAGTGCAGAAAATCATCACTTTCTTATCCTTTGGAATATCGGATTTCTTCAGCCACTGGGGGAACTGGCTGAACTTCCAGGTTTTGGGATCAATCGCTTTCTTGAATGTACCCAGTTTTGTTTCGTACCAGTTGCGAACGTCGATTACGACTGAGTCCTCGCTCTCAAGCATAGCGTCCCATTCTTCCGGTGATAGATGCGGTTCACTGCCCGTTGGTCGAATATCAGTGCGCTTGAGTTGAACGATTTCCTCTTTGATTTTCACTTTGAAGCGACGGAATGGTTGTCTGTCACTCGGGCTGTCTTTGAACTGCAGCGCTCCAAACTGATTTTCAAGAAATGTTTTGTATGTAGCAAGGGCGTCGGGAGGCCCGGCGATAGTGGCATTTATGCCTTCAGGGGCAATTAAGGTGAGGCCGATAACACCGAGGCTCTCCGCTTGTGTTTCAAGCGTTTGTTTAATATTCGAAAGCTCTTTTTCTGGAAGCGGAGTGAATTTGTAGAATGTGGTAACGAGGTATTCCATACAAGGCATAGTAAACCGATTTTGAGCAACTTTTGCAAGTTTTGTGGGTTGCGGTAATACTGGGGAATAGAGTGAGTATGTGAGGGAGTCCACCTACCTCGAGGATGTGCAACATGAGTCAGCACCAAGATCCAGATGTCGAGAGACCAAACAAGGAGCCACAACGGGCCGTTGAGGAGACGGCCAAAACAGGCAAGAAGGGATTCGAAGAGTCCCCGCGTCGGCAGGGAAGGGGGAGTGACTCGGTCGACCGGACCGAGCAACCTGCTCAAGAAGATCTCCTTCACTAGCAAGCCACACCTGCGTTTCACCAGCGCGGGATTTTCATAAATAAAGAGACTGCAAACGGAAGGTTGTTTGCAGTCAGTGGAAAACGTGCCAGATGAGCATTCCGTACAGAGCAGCAACTGCTGCGATAGCCAGCGTCATAATTCGATCAACCCATTTGTCGGGAATGGGTAAAGGGCGCCGTTTTTTCTTGTCCACCCTCTCCTCTCCTTTTAAAGTGGAAATTGTTGGCAAAGTGCTTGTACGTGCGTGCGAATTGTCTGATGTACATTTGCATCTTCGGGAGAATCGAGCACGTCCGCAATCCAATTCCCAACCTGTTTCATTTCAGGCTCTTTCATGCCTCGCGTTGTCAGCGTTGGAGTACCTAGGCGTACGCCGCTTGGTTTAAAAGGAGTGGAAGGATCAAACGGAACCGTATTGGCATTGGTAACAATGCCGGCAGCCTCGAGTGATATAGCGGCTTGTTTGCCGAGACCAATTCCATTTGGGGTGAGATCGATAAGGAGCAGGTGGGTGTCGGTGCCGTCGGATACAAGCTTCACTCCGCGTTCCATTAACGTATCTGCTAAAGCTTTGGCATTGGATACGACTTGAGCGGCGTATGCTTTGAAATCATCTGATAGGGCTTCTTTGAACGCCACGGCTTTAGCGGCAATTGAGTGTTCGTGCGGTCCGCCTTGGATACCAGGAAATACTGCTTTGTTGATGGCCTTAGCGTGTTCTTCTTTCGACATGATTATGGCGCCTCGCGGACCGCGGAGAGTTTTATGTGTCGTCGTGGTTACAACGTCTGCGAGTGGGACAGGGGAAGGGTGAACACCTCCAGCTACGAGCCCTGCGATATGTGAAATATCGGCTAAGTGGTAGGCGCCAATTTCATCAGCTATCTGTTGGAATCCTTCGAAGTCGAACTGACGAGGATACGCAGTCCAGCCGGAAATGATCATTTTCGGTTTGTATTGCTTGGCCAGCGCTCGCACCTCATCCAGATCAATTAACCCCGTTTCCTTATTCACCGTATATGACACCGCGTTATACAGCGTCCCGGAAAAGTTCACCGGACTGCCGTGCGTTAAGTGCCCCCCGGAATCCAGCGCTAATCCCATAAAGGTATCCCCGGGGTTGAGCAGCGCCATAAAGACGGCCATGTTGGCGGGACTACCGGAGTGAGGCTGGACGTTTACGTGTTCTGCGCCAAACAATTCTTTAGCGCGGTCGATAGCTAATTGCTCAACATCATCAGCCTGCGCATTGCCCTGGTAGTACCGCTTATATGGGTATCCTTCACTATATTTATTTGTCAGCACGCTTCCGGTCGCCTCGCGTACAGCTGCGCTGACAGCGTTTTCGGATGGAATCATGTTGAGGGCTGTCTGTTGGTGCTCTGTTTCACGTTTGATAAGGGTGAAGACTTCTGGGTCGGATTGCTGGAGAGATGTTTCAGTTGGTATTTGAGTTTGGGTAGGGGATTTCATGTCTTTTAGCATCGCATAGGAGAGCTGAGAGTGGAACTTGACAAAACGTGATTATGTGTGATATAATGAGACAAGTGTTCTCTCTATGGGACGTATATAGAAGTAGGACTTGTCGTCCACTATATATACCCCCGCCAACAAGAAAGGACTTGCGATGACAATCGCAACCCTGCCCCAAGCGCACAAGGTTCTCGAACTGCTGGCCCAGAAGAAGGTTTCTTCGGATCAGCTGCAGCGATTGCTGGAAGGCGGCTTCATTGCCGACCTGCTCGAGGCCAACGGCAATCTCGAGCGGGAAGCGTTCCGGAAGTTCCTCGGTCTGGGTAACCTCTACCCGACCGTCACGGAACTGACGGGTGTCGCTCTGCCCGAGTCGTCCATCACGTTCGGCGATCGGATTGCCGATGGCAAGTACGATTGGATCAACGACGACATCACGGAGAAACGGTTTCCGCTGTCGTTGCCCGGCGGTCCTCGCCAGCTTGCCGTCGTCCACTTCGGACGTCTGGTCAACAGCAGCCAGGAAGTCGAGCAGTGGGCAGCCAACAACGGCTATGAGGTCGCTTTGATTGACGACCTTCTGGCTGTCGGTTCCCATCCCGAGTACAAGGAATTGCAACGGCAATTCCCCGTCATCGCTCTCGGGTCCTCCGCTGTCATCGGTGGCAGGCGGTTCGTGCCTTACCTCTACGGGAACGATTCGGAGCGCGACCTGTACCTGTACTGGTACGACTATGACTGGTTTGTCAGCTGTCGCTTCCTCCTCTTCCGCAAGTCCTAGCGCTTGGACCCTTGAACCCTTGGCGCTTCGTGCCCTTGGTCCCTTGGCCTCGCGCAACTCCTGCAACAAACTACGGTTTGCAGCAGGAGTTTTTTCTTGCTCAATTTTACATACATTGGTTACAATAAATTTGGATAGTAAACGATACAGTCTGCGGTTACGGCTTCGGGCGGTTGAAATCTGGAATTATTCGTTTCAGCCAGAATGAGGGCGGTCAAGACTTTCCTTAGCGTGCGGCGGTAATTTCCACCAAAAGATACTTGGTATGGTGGCGTAGGAGAGTTATCATCCTCTCGAATGAAATACAGCCGAATGCGAGTATTCGCGCGGCAGTGATGTAGATGCGCTACCGTATAAAGAGGGGTCCTCCACTGTCATCAATGGCAAGCGGAACGTGCCTTACCTCAACAGGAACGATTCGAAGCGCAACCTGAACCTGAACTGGTACGACAATGACTGGAATGACAACTGTCGCTTCCTCCTCTTCCGCAACTCTCTGATGGTGTTATCGATTATTTTCTTTCTCAAGCTGTCTTTGCCAGCCGCCTAACATCTTGCCTGCTTCTATGAGCGGATCGTTAATGGCAAGATATTTTGAGTCGTCCAAGTTCTTTATTTCCCAAGCTAATTGCAAGAAAAACTTAAGCGAGTCTAACTTGCTACTGGCGCGTTTGATGATAGATAGCTTCTGGCTTCTCGGTGCGTAGCCGGCCATTAAGACAAACTCAACAGTTTCAACAAACAAAGTGTCTATCTTTGTGCCAAGCGTAAATCGAGATAGCTTGGGAATATGCTGTAATGTGACGTGCCACACCTTATAGCCATCACCTAGTTTCTTTAACAAGGGTAAATCACCTGTGGATAACTTTGCGCTGGGGGGGGGTCTTCCTATTAAATGCTTTTCTATGCGTACTCAATTGACTCATACGTTTAATGAACTTATTTCTTTAGATAATCTACTAGTTGCCTGGCAAGAATTTAGTAAGGGTAAACGCAATAAATCTGATGTTCAGCTCTTTAGTCGTCATTTGGCAGAACGTCTTAATTTACTGCATGAAAGTTTATCGAGCAAGCGGTACAAGCATGGTGGCTATTATGCTTTTTCTATTACTGATCCCAAGCCTAGGGATATTCATAAAGCCACGGTTGAGGACCGTGTTTTACACCACGCTGTGTATCGTCTGTTGTACCCATTCTTTGATAATGTTTTTATCCATGACTCATACTCATGCCGTATAGGAAAAGGAACTCACAAAGCGCTGGAACAATTCAAAATATTCAGTCAAACGGTTAGCAAAAACAACACACGCACCTGCTGGGTGCTAAAATGTGATGTTAAAAAGTTCTTCGCCAGTATAGACCAGCATATTCTTCTGTATATTTTATCGACATATACCCCTCAGCAAGACATTCTCTGGTTGATCCAACGTATTGTATTGAGTTTTCACTCCGTCAAAGGAGGCAAAGGACTGCCACTTGGTAATCTCACGTCTCAACTGCTAGTCAATGTGTATATGAATGAGTTTGATCAGTATGCAAAACACGTTCTAAAAGCCAAATTTTACATTCGCTACGCTGATGACTTTGTGTTGTTATCAGAAGATAAGGATTGGCTCACTGAGCAAATCCCATTGATTAATCATTTCCTTTGGAGCGTTCTTCGTCTCTCCCTTCATCCAGATAAGGTATTCATCAAGACACTAGCTTCGGGCGTCGATTTTCTCGGCTGGGTTCACTTTCCAACTCACAGAGTCTTACGAACATCCACGGCAAGGCGAATGCAAAGGCGAGTGTGGGAGAATCCAAAACGAGAAACGGTTCAGTCATATTTGGGGCTCCTACAACACGGAAATGCTAAGAAACTGTCCAAAGAAATAATTAGCAATTACTTGCTACTAAAAGAGACAGAAGACTAAGGGGTTTTCAGTTATTTACTGCCTGAACGCGCTTGTAGATTTTAAGGGTAAAGCTTTGATAAGGATTTGTGTCTGCCAATTCCCATGTATCTTTTGCAAACGAAGGAAAAGAAACGAGATCGTTATTATCTCCATCTCCGCTGTAAGAATCATGAAGATACGACAAATACATCGTATCCACCTCCGATATTTCAAGCGCCTGCTCATATATCTGCGCGCCACCAATGATGAAGATATCTTTTTGGTAAGACTTGGCTGCTTCTAATGCTTGTTCAAGTGACGGGTACACTTCAGTTCCCGGAATAGAAGAAACCGTGCGGCTTACAACGATATTAATTCGATCAGGCAAGGGTTTACCGATACTTTCAAACGTCTTTCGGCCCATGACAACAACGTTTCCTGTAGTGAGTTTACGAAAGAGTTTTCGCTCTTCCGGAATATCCCAGGGGATTGAGTTGTTGTGACCAATAACCCCGTTGGCATCGAGTGCGGCAATAATTGCAATCATAGAAATGAGGGAATAAAGTCCTTCTTTCTCTTTTTTACTGCTTACGACATACTAATACTATGCAGATAAGTAAAGAACAACAGAATACCATTGCTACAGTTGCGAAAGAGCATGGCCTCAAACTAATAGTCCTATATGGCTCTCAAGCGGCTGGGAAAACGCATGCCGAAAGCGATGTTGATATTGCGGTGCTTGCTGATAAGGAGCTTTCTTACGAGGAAATGTTTGTAATTGAAGAGAAGATAGGTAAAGCAATCAATCAGTCTCAAGATAAGATCGACTTAGTTGATACTCGCCATATTCCGCCTTTGTTGCTGTATAATGTTGCGCGGAAAGGACAGCTGGTATATGGCAGTGCCAGTGAGTACGAAGCATTGCGTCGACAAGCATTCAAACAATATATTGATGCCCGCCCGCTTTTTAAAGCAACCGAGAAATTTGTGAAAAAATATGTCAATCGATAAACAGCTTGTATTGCAGAAATGCAAATACGTTATCCAGGATATCGAGCGGATTAGGATGTTGCTCGACGAGCTGTCATATGAAGAACTAGCCAGTGATGAGATAAAGGGAACAGCAGCTGAGCGGTACTTGGAACGAGTAGTCAACCGATCAATCGATATTAATTTTCATATTGTGGGAGAAACGAATAACGCGCCTCCTGATACCTATACAGACTCTTTCCTGCTACTCGCAAAGATTGGTGTTCTATCAGACGAATTAGCGAGAAATGTTGCACCAGCGGCTGGAGTCCGTAATATTCTCGTTCATGAATATGATGACTTGGATATGCAGAAGTTTTATGCGTCGCTGGAGAATATAACGAAGTATTTCCCGGGATATATTAAAGCGGTAACGGATTTTATCGAGCGATCAGTATAACCTGTTTGTATAGAATTAGTCCTTTGTGAGTGAAAGTAGGCTCTATGCCTTGCGTGCGAAAGCACCTAGCTTACAGGGGGCTAATATATTTCTGCAGCAAGTGGACTCGTTTATTATCCATCTAGAGTATATTCTTTAGTAAAGAAGCAGCCGAATACTTCCCTATCCCTGACATGTCTGGGTGAAGCTCGAAAGAGCCAGGGTTGGTGGCCCGCAAGGGCATAGGCTGGTCCCCCTTAAACGGGGGTTTTATTTCACCGCCATCTTTTCCAATTCGGCCAGCTTAGCCTGGATTTTCTCTTCTTGTCCTCGGCGAGCGAAGTCGTAGTTTTCGAGATTGACGTGCATGTGCTCGGTAATAAGGGGGAAGGCCTGCTCTAATAGTTTAAACTTCATCTGTTCGACTAAACGATAATCAGGGTGGCCTTCAGGAATGGTGCGCAGCTCCATCTCCCAGAAGCATTCGCGCAGATTCTTCCACTGCTGGAACTGAACGCGGTAAGCCATGGGGATAGCATACTGCGCTGCATATACATCGTGCTGCTCTATCTTTTCAAACACTGCTGCTGCTTTATCAATTGCCGCTGTGAATTCTTTAGTGAGGCCTGCATCTTCAATTTCCGGCGGCAGGTCGTATCCGTGAGCGGTGGTAAATAATTGTCGTTGTTGGGTTAGCATGCGGTGACGGTGTAAATCCCGCCAAGAGCCAATATTCATTGCTAAATCAAAGCGAACATAGGTATTTTCAAATGCTCGCCCGACCTTCTGCCAGCGTTGCTCACGACCAGATAGGTACGTTGCAATAGCCTGGCGTTTAGCTTCATCGCTCATCTTAGAAACTGCAGTGAGCGTATCATTCCAGGAGGCATGGTTGTTATCAGCCGCATAGAGCATGCCAGCTATAACCTTATCCTCTCCATTTTTGTCATATTCGATAAGTTCGACGTTAGGCGCATCAAAGTACTTACCGGCTCGCGTTTTCTTTGGTAGGACATCTTCTGCAATAGAAGCCATCCGTGTACTGCGTCCCGCGATATATTCCTGATATGAGTCAGCAATATGCTTGCTTCCTTCATCTTTAACACGGCGAAGGAAGGAAGGAGTGACCGAATATAGCTCCTCGTATGTTTGCTCCCCGGCCCAACGGACTTCTCCTAATGGGTGTTTAAGGGAGCGCGTTACGGCGTACTCAAACGCTTGTCCGTTTCCAAAGAAGGCTACCTGAGAGAGAGTGGAAACCGGTAGTAATCCTCGAAGGGTATCGAAGGCTTTCTTTTCTACTACTCCAGGTTTTTCTTCCGGAAACTTTTCCGCAAGATACGCTTCTAACTTCGGACGGAGGGCAACATATGTATCAAAGAGGGCATCCATAGCCTCCCGGTATTCTTTCTCCAGTTTCCAGTTCTTTAAATTCGGATCAGTGTAGTACTTATACTCTCCATTCACTTTATCGGAGTAATCAACGTAGCGGGTTGATTTTTCAAGCGGAGCTAACCCGATACGTTGATCTTCAAAGTGTTTTATAGCGAGCTGTGACAGACTGGAAAACACCACGTGCATACCGGCCATTTGCGCAATGGAGTCGTCCCCATACTGCGCCAGCCATTTGCTGTAGAACGAACGAGCTCGAGGGTTAGAAAAAATATCTTGAATCGGATGCTTGTGTAGAAATTCAATGAATTCAGCTAACTCCGCACCATATTCCTCTGCCTCCTTATCATCCTTCGCATCCATGAATGGACTGATATATTCATTCAAAAAGATTTTCCGTAGGTCATCCGCCGCGCGGCTGGTGCGAGAACACAGCGCCCCGACAACTTCCGGAGAGAAGATCAGTGGAACGTAGACGGACTTTTCTAAATTTGTGAAAAAAGGACGCAGACGATACGCCCCGTCTGCTGAATATTCATCTTTTTGAAAGGGAGGCTCAAATGCCTCAATGGAAGGTGTTTTCATACCATTTAGCATCTCATAGGAGGGAGGGGAAGGGAACTTGACGGAACAGATTTATAGTGACATTATAGTGCGAGTCAGGTTCGGTCAGTTCATTTTCTGGAGGGCGTACCGATGACGAAGGAGATTACAAGCTACAATGAACTCCTCATGGCGCGTGCTATGTATTTCAGGAAACAGATGGAGGCAAAGCAGGCACGTGAGCAGGAAGAGAAGGCTTGGGAACGCCTCTCAGAAAACTTCCAGCAGTGTGTGAGCTGGTGCACGCAGCCGGAAGCGGCTCTCCTTAAGGGGTACAGTGGGCTCTTTACAGAAGAGTTCAGGTTGTGGGTCTCAGCCCTCTTCAACGGAGTTCTGGATTCGAGGTTGCCTGCCTACGCCATGCTGAGTAGGGCGCTCTTCTCGAAAGAGAATTTCTCGCCTCGACCCAAGCCCGCCAGCCTTAGCGATATTGCCAAGCTGGTCGAGGAAACTTGCAGGTTGGTGACCCAGGCTCATGGTTTGCGGCAGGCGCTGCTTGAACTCAAAAAACGCAAGCCGAGAGAGGCGTACGTCTTCCAGCTCCATTTGCTGGGAGGCTGGTCCCTCGAGGAAATCTCGACGGGTCTGAAGTTTTCTCCTGAGGAGATCAGGAAAGACTGGCTCGCAGCCCAAAGGTGGCTCCTGAAGAAGCTGGGCCCCAGCAAGCGCAACTGAACTACAGCAATACACGCTCCCGCGATTTCTCATGATCTTGCGGGACTTTTCTTTTCTCTTCCCTGTTCGTGAAGAACGGACGAAGGCAATATGCCTCATCTGGTGAATACTCATCTTTTTGAAAGGGAGGCTCAAACGCCTCGATGGAAGGTGTTCTCATGTCATTTAGCATCTCATAGGAGGGGAGGGAAGGGAACTTGACAAAGTTATAGAAGTATCTATTGTAAAGAATTAGTTTAATACTGTTCTTTGAAATCAAAGGCGTGGCGTGCAAATTTTGTCATAGTGGAGAGTGTCTTTACGGGCTTTCTCTGCTGTGGCAAATACCAACGCTGGTAAGGCCTGAAAATCCTATTTCGGGAGCAGCGGGTCGTTGAAAGTGGGAGATTGTGCCATGACGAAGCACGTTATGACCCCGTTGGTATCCACTGCTGTGACCGCGGAACAGATCCGCAAATTGCAAAAGCTGTTGTCCGCACGTTTGCGCGAGTTCGGTTTCCCCAGCGAGACGAAGCTGGTCCAATGGGCGCTGGAAACCCAGGGTAGCGCCATCGCAGATGAGATGGTCGCGGCACTGAGCAAGCGCGTCTGGGCGATGAAGAGGGTGATCGTTCGCAGTGTGCGTGTCAATCGCTTGCGCACACCGCAAAAGGCGCTCGACGCCACCGGTCATCAGCAGTACGCCACCAATCCTGCTGTGGTGGCTTTGATGCCGCAGGGCGAGGGTGAGGAGGAGATCGACGTCTACTTCTTCTACTCTTCCTTCGTCAGCGACGCTGAGGTGGAGAAGGAGTATGCATTGTGTGGTCTTGTGCCAGCTGATCCCTACTCTCTCGCCGCCGTCAACGAGGACGATCCATCTTTCGTTGTGGACCATCCCAACGTCACTCACTGGAAAGATACTAGCGGCAAGTGGTATTCCGCCGCTTTTTACGAGTGGGATGGCGAGCGTCGCGTGTCTGTCAACTACCTCGGCCCTGATCCGCATCGCAACTGGTGGTGCGCCGGCCTTCGCGAGTAGAACCCTGGCCATATAGATCATTGTGATCTATTGGATCCTTTGGTCTTAGTTCTTCTGCCGCTACACGCATCGTGCGTATGGCGGTTTTCTTTTTGACGAAGACCCTCCCTTCAGCCAGGATAATGAGCGTGACCGATGTCCACCAAGAAATCGAATATCTGTACGGCTTAGAACGCTTTGGTATTAAACTTGGGCTTGATGTGATGCATGAGCTGATGGATATACTCGACCACCCAGAAACTAAATTCAAAAGCGTCCACATTACCGGCACAACCGGAAAAGGAAGTACCGCCAGTTTTTTAGCCAATATCTTACAACAAGCAGGCTACAAAGTAGGGCTATACACTAGCCCCCATTTATTTACCTTCAACGAACGCGTTCGTATTAACGGCCAGCCTATCCCAGATGAAACACTTCTTACTCTCATTACCGACATTCGCACAAAGTCAGAAGCACAGGGAATCCAGCAAACCTTTTTTGAATTCACAACCGCTTTAGCGTACCAATACTTTGCGCAAGAAAAAGTAGACATTGCCATCGTTGAAGTCGGCTTTGGCGGCAAGCTTGATGCCACCAATGTTATTACCCCCCTTCTTTCCATTATTACCAACGTCGGGCTGGATCACATGGATGTATTAGGGAACACCAAAGAAGAGATCGCGCGGGACAAAGCGGGGGTTATAAAACCCAACATCCCGATACTCACCAACGAGAAGGAAGAACATATTCTGGATATCTTCGCGCAAGAAGCGAATCTAAAACACTCACCGTTCCATCAAGTAAAAGACATTGTGTCTGGTATACAGATATCTCAGTCGTTAGATAGTCAGACAATTGAGCTTCGTACTAAGGAAGATACGTTCACGGTAGAAACAACCCTTTTGGGGTCACACCAGGTACACAACATTTGCACGGCAGTGGCTGCAGCAACGTTGTTAGGTAATCTGGGATTTAACGTAAGCAGGCCAGTGCTCAGAGAAGGAATTCGCACAAACCACTGGAAGGGGCGTATGGAGATTGTTTCTAAACAGCCTCTCATAATCATCGACGGAGCTCACAATCAACCCGGCATGGAAGCTTTAGCGGCGTTTGTCAAAGAGTTACCCAATCGTCGTGCCTTGGTAGTAGCATTCAAACAAGGCAAAGACCCATTGCAGGTGATTGAGCCTTTAGCCCACCTCTTTGACCATATTATAATCACCGAAGGATCATACGAGCCGCTCGCAACTGACGCTGTTGCCCAAAGCCTTACGCCGCTAGCAATTTCGTTAGAAGAGATTCCCAATGTTACTGATGCGGTGCAGCGTGCCCAAGAGCTAGCCGGAGAAGACGGCACGATTGTAATTACCGGCTCGCTATATATGATTTCAGATGCTCTAAACGTATTTCCTGCTGCATAGCGGACAGTGCTACAATCAAAAGGTGATTGATCTCATCTTACAAACCTTCTGGTTATTCCTGCCCGCTGGCGTGGCCAATATGGCACCGGTTATATTCAAATGGATTCCGCTCCTTGATTATCCCATGGACGCAAAAAAGAAATGGCGCGGCAAGCGGATCTTAGGAGATCACAAGACCTGGCGCGGGTTTTGCATCGGCATTATCGCAGCTATCGCAACTGTCGCCTTGCAACAGCTATTCGCCGAAACCTTTGAAGCGATCGCCCCACTTGATTACCGTACTGTGAATGTATGGGCTCTGGGCTTTGTCTTAGGGTTTGGGGCTATGGCTGGAGATGCGGTTGAAAGCTTTGTAAAACGGCGCCAGAATATCGCTCCCGGGAAACCTTGGGTACCTTGGGATCAGATCGACTGGATCATTGGAGCGGTGTTGTTTGTGCTGCTGGCAGTTAGGTTACCGTTTAGCGCTGCACTGACCGCCATCATACTTTTCGGACTTCTGCACCCACTGGTAAACTTTGTCGGGTACAAGCTGAAGATAAAGCAGAATACCTTTTAAATACGGATTACAATCGCTGTAGCGTTATCGTGCGCTGGCTTTTCTTGTTGCGCGTAGTGTACGAGGTAGTCCGCGTCTTTATGCTCATCAAGAATCCAGCTGGTGTATTCGTTGGCTTGAGCTTGAATTGCTTCAGGGTTGTGGCTGCTGAATAGTCCGTCGGAGCATAAAAGAAGCGCCTCACTTTGTTTAAGGGTGAACGTGTGGCATTCCGGATGTTTTTCATGCAGATGAGCATGATAGCGGTCGCCGAATGATCCCCAGAGCTGATCATTTTCAAGATGAAGGTGTTCGTTGGGATTTGTTTTGATAGCTGAAGGGGAGAGATGAATAGCCAGAGAATCCCCCAGAACAGCAGTATGGAAGGCGGGTGTTTTGCGATTGTGAAAAGCTACAGCCAACGTTGATCCGTTCATGAAATGATGAGTTTGCCCGTCGATGAAATCAAAAATTGTAGCAAAAAATTGCTCGCAGTTTATAGCGTCTAGAGACTGCCCTTCCTTAAAAGCAAACGTTGTCGCCTCTAGGAGATAGGAGATAACTTCGCTGCTGATGGATGGTTCGGCAGCCAGTGCTTTGCCGTATCCGTCGGCAACAGCAAAGCACTCCCAGTCGCCAACTCGAAAAACGCCGTAGCTGTCCTCTTGCGCAGTGCGGGCTCCTTTCTCACTGCAGAGGGATATTGTTGTCTGCCGGGTGATCATTTGTGTCTAAGTGCTACTAACAACCTTAAGAAAGGCGAAGGGCAGTGTCAATGAAACTGACAGGGACGCTTAAGGTAGCGAAAAGCTTTTTGGTAAGCTAAGAGCGTTTGCTGGCCGACACCTTCGTGTCATATACTTGGCGATATGAATCTTCGCGAATTTGTTCAAGTAGCTGATCAGAAAATTATTAACACCTGCATTAGGTGTAATAGCGTATTCGCTCGCATTGCGCTGTTTATCGTATTCTTCTGGTTTGGGATTTTAAAGGTGGTTACCGAAAGCCCTGCTAATCCGTTGGTCGACTCTCTGCTACAGCGCACATTACCGTTCTTTACCTTTAAGGAATTCATTTTTTGGTTCGGTTTGTTCGAAGTAGTGATTGGAATCACCTTCCTTGTTCCGAAAGCAGAACGCCTTGCGTTGATATTATTAGCAGTCCATATGCTTACAACATTCGGACCCGTTGTGCTGCTGCCGGAGATGGTATGGACTGCGCCGTTTGTTCCAACATTGGAAGGACAGTATATCGTCAAAAATCTCATTATCATTGCCTTAGCTATTGGCATCGCAGCTAACCTGCGTCCGATCAGTCACGAGCATCACCAAGAGGAAGGACAAAAAATATCGGCCTAAAACTGTCTTAGGCGCATGACAGCGAACACTTGAGGCGAATTCATTCCGCCGGCACTCTTTCGTATATGGACCAAAGCTATACCCTACCCAAAATATCGCGTCTGCCATTAGCTCATGTATTCATGATCGGTCTGCTCATTGTCGAGCTGCTGGGAGCTACCAATGTACTGCCGATTTCTGATAAGCCGATATGGCTGGGAGTGGTGGCAACCGGGATCGGATCGTGGGCGGTAATTGGACTGGCTCGCTGGCGCCAGCGGCAGCGGGGAGACATGTGGCTGACAGAATGGGCGGCGGGGCTCATAGTAGCTCTGATATATCTTGATGCGCTGGGGAATATGTTTGATTGGTATGATAGCTGGCGCTGGTTTGATGTTGTTGTTCACACTTCCAGCGGACTGGTGGGAACGGCAGTGGCGTGGCAGATCCTATATGCTCTTACGACTCATTATGCCTTGGAGATACCGCTGTGGGTACATGCACTCTTTGCTCTGTTTACATTTGCTTTTTTGGCAGTTCTAGTCGAATTGCTAGAGTTTGTGGCGGACAGAATATATGGAATCGAGGGATACTGGCTTGGCAGCGGAATCGATACAGTCGGCGATCTTGCTGCTGGTGTTAGTGGGGGACTATTAACTATCGGCGGTGCATATCTCTATTGGAAAATACGGCCACAAAGCCGGCCTGGTTAGTACCCTTGTTGTTTAAGATATGCCAGCGCTCCGATCAAACCCCCAGTTTCCCCCAAGGCGGCGCGTTCAATTGGAGGAATGGTTGGATAGATAGTGATGATATCTTGGAGATAGGTGCGTACTTTGACGATGTCGATACTTTTCATAACCGATCCACCAATAACGACAACATTTGGAGACCAGAATACGAGTACGTTATTCAGTCCGATTGCTAATTGGTAGGCGGCTGTGTCCCAGATGTCTTGATTAGTAACCTCCTCGGCGCTTTTCCCGTTTTGCTTCTTTATACCCGCACCGGAAATGACGGCTTCAAGGTGCCCTAGGGAGCCGCAACCACACTCCGGCCCGCGGATGTCTATAATCTGGTGGCCAGGTTCGAATCCGAGAGCATTGGCGCTGGGCTTGCCGTGTTCGATGCGAGCTCCGCCGACGCCAGTGCTGACTGTAAGATAGGCGACAATGTCGTGTCCTTTGCCGGCGCCCTGGCTAGCTTCTCCCATGCCGATCATGACAGTGTCGTTTTCCAGTAGCACGGGCGCTTTAAGCTCCTGTGCGAGTCGCTCTTTGAGCGGTTTGCCCTGCCAGTCCGGCATGTTGGGAGCAGTTACCACAACGGCTTTGTCAGCATCCATAGGTCCGGGAACCCCACCAGCGATGGCGGTTATGGGTCGTCCTTGAGTTAATTCTTGAGCTGTTTCAATGAAGCATTTCATGCTGTCTTCAAAGCTTTCCGGAACAGTTTTACAGATCTTAGGCTCGCTAATATTCTGGCCATCTTCTGATACGGAGATGCGCATGTTTGTACCGCCAATGTCGAATATGAGATACATAAGAAGGGAGGTAATATACGGGCAAATAGTAGCGTGCTACCATAAAATTGTGAAGCAAGTATTTACCCTGGCGTTTATACGGAAAGAAAATCAGATTCTTTTAGCTCGGAAGCTGAAAAAGATCGGGGCTGGATATTGGAACGGATTTGGTGGGAAAGTAGAAGCTGGAGAAACGATTGAAGAAGCTGCGATTCGAGAATGCCGGGAGGAAATCAATGTAGTAGCTGACTCAGCGATTCATCGCGGCATCCTCTCGTTTTCGGGCGAAGCATATGACAAGCCGATTGCTGTACACGTATTTGAAATATCGGAGTTTTCAGGGACGCCAACAGCGACGCTAGAAATGGGGGAGCCGACGTGGTTTGCCCTCGATAATATTCCATATGATCAAATGTGGGAGGATGATGCATACTGGCTGCCGATGCTGCTAGAAGGGAAGTGTTTTCGGGGAGCGTTTGAAATGGATGAAGAAAAGCGCTTAGTACGGCATAAAATAGAGGTAATTGCCGATAATGAACTTCGTAGATTCAAC
>JBBEDC010000029.1:26306-31305 GCA_040881505.1 Candidatus Anderseniibacteriota bacterium | reverse complement strand
GGGATCTAAGGCTCTAGCCCCCATACCTGGAGGTTCCAAAGATGGGGGGCTCGCTGGAGCGGCTGGCGGGCTTACCGAAGGAGCGCTTGAAGGTGCAGGCAGGGGGGGTTTTCGTGGGGGGCGGGAGGGGTATAAGAAAGGAAAGGACATAGGAGGCAAGGCTGCAAATATGCGAAACATGATAGACCAAGCCCGAATTTCATTCCTAAAGAATAAAGATGACAAATCCCGTATTCCGCGCAAGGTAATAGTAAAAACCACTGTAACAGCTGCAAAGCTCATGGCCTTTGGAGGGCAAGTTTTTCTCACGGTTTTTATCACTCTTCTTCCTTTGCTGCTTATGTTCGGGCTCTTTCTTGTACCCATGCTATTGATTATTATAATTTCAGCGTCGCGTTCGCAAATATGATACCCAAGTCAACAGTTAATGGCTTAGTTGCTTTTTGTAGAGTGCTGACCCAGCACACATTCACTAACCCCAACGTATGACTAAAGAAATCCAGCTATTTATTAAGCCCAGCCCATCGCGATGGTTTATTCTTTTACCTTTTATCGCCCTTGCCTTTTTCGTGCTTTCTATAGGGACACCACAAGCGGCTTGGGCAGTATCACTCCAGGCAACATCGGGCCCTGGGGGGCCAGGTGTATGTCTTTTTGGGGTTTTTGAAGCTGACTTTCCCGGCCTACCCAACCGCCCTTGTATTGAAAGTGTGGGGTGGCTAGAGCTGGTAAATCTAGTTATTAACTTTGTCATTGTTGTTGTTATATTAATTGGCACTATTTCAATTCTGATTGGAGGCTATATCTATATGGTGGCAGGCGGAAGTGCCGACAGAATTGGATCCGCAAAAAAATGGCTTGGTTCTGCTCTTTTGGGAATTACCTTAGCGGTTACCGCATGGCTAATCCTTCATACCATCAGCCCTCAGTTTACCGAGAATGCACAGGATCCAATATGCACTTTCCTACCAACACTCAACCAGCAAATCCAGAAAGGTCAAGCTGAGGTAGCCCGCCTGGAACGTCGGCTAGCCGAGGTTCTCGAGATAGGAGAACCCCCACTACGACCAAATACAATACATAACGTAAAAACGCTGCTGGAGGGTGAAAGGAATAAACTAAACTCCTTAACTACTAAGAAAAATACACTTTACAAGGATTGCGAGTGAGGTCATTTTGTCCTTTAGTCTACTAATACTAGAATGCCTCTTGTCTTACTTCCTGAGTATCGAGCTAGTACGTCCCATTTGTACCATACAAACAATTAGTAGCCACCAACTAACACTGAGATCATTCTTCCAATAAATAGTATCAATAAGGCCGAGCAACAATATAGATATGAGGGCTAAAGAAACCTCTGGCTGATTTTTCCATGAAGCAACGATACTCCTCCAAGACAAGAGAGTGAAGCTCAATAGCCCCAGCACTCCTACGTTCAACCAAAATGACAAGATCCAGTTATGTGGGTCACGAAAAACAAATTCAGGAAGTGGCTCAGCAGTGTGTAGCTCCTTATCATGCTCTGCAAATCGCTCATGGAGCTTCTCCTGGTACGCTGGCTCAAACGCGCCTAAGCCCACCCCTAAGAATGGATGCTGTTGAATAAGGTCCCACGAAACGCTCCAAAGCTGTAACCGCACAGCTGCGCTACTCTGAGGCGAGGCCAGATACTCGAATCTATCCCACAATAACGCCCCTCCGATGCCTATCACGCCTATCAGCCCTACAACCCCCATCCTTTTAATCACAGAGGGGAATATAGGGCGTAGCCAGATACCGCCGATGAGCAACGTGGCTATAAGCGCCACAAACGCCCCTACAACCTGCGATCCTATTACGGCTGCAAACATCACTCCAGATGCAAGCCATAGCCACGACGACCGTTCTGAGAGCGCTCTGAACACCGACATAACTAAGACAGGGGCAATGAAGAGTGCCAGAGAGTTCGGCACGTCATATACACTCGTTATGCGGTCAAGCGTCCCCAGTTGCGTAAGTCCGAACAGTGAAACTGCAACTGCTGATAATATGAGCGTGTTAAGAATATGGACTTGCGCTCGCGCTTCTACCTGAACGCACCCGTGCACCATCCACCCATATAGAATGGGGAGCAATATCCAGCCCTTTAGAACCCCCAAGCTTGTATGGAGATGAGGGGAAATAAGAGTGGAGATAACCGAGGCGAGAATAAACAAAAGAACAAATATCTTTATATCCCACCCCAACGCGCGCACAGATTGTCTCCAATCGGCCCTAATACGCGGACTCAATACGCCTACTGCAAATGCAGCAACAATCAACACCTCAAGCGCATTCGTTGGTAGACCCAGTATAGAAAACCGCCACAGATATACCGGCAGCAATCCAGCAGTTACAATCAGCAGCGCCCTATGAATAGTCGGCAGTGACATACGAGGGAAAAGACAGCACAACTACTACCGCAAGCGCTATCAGTAAATGAGCATATAAAAAGCTATTCACAAACTGCGAGTGGACAAATAGTCCTAGAATAGCGAGGGGCCCTGCGCCAGCTATCCAGTCTGCCCTTCGAACAGCACGTAAGCCAAGATACATCGCAGCAACCGCCCACGGCAGAGCAAACAAAAGCATTCCAAGCACTCCCGTTGTAGCCCACAGCGTTACCCAGCTGTTATCAGCCCCCGCTCGAGAATGTAGAGAGAAATCCCCAATTAACCCGGTCTCAGCTGCCGCAAATTGATAGGCATTATATCCCACCCCTAAAAGTGTATTTGGCTGCACAACACGCTGCCAGGCTAAAGAAAACGACTCCGTGCGCAGCACCACAGTAGGGTCGTGCCGCACAAATCCTCCAGCTCGACCACCAAGCAGGAACACACCGCCTACAAACATCATAATTACGAGATTTATCACCACAGCAATAACTGATATACGCTGCCACACAGCCGGAAACTTTTGGGGGAGCGCCCAGACAATGAACGGAAACGCAACGCCGGCCACCGCTGCTAGAGCAACTAAGCTGCTTCGAGACTGAGTTGCAAGCAATGCTATTAGTGTTACTGCTGCTAGTGCAGCGTACTTCCAGTTATTTTTTGCCTGCACCGCTAGCCACGGCAGCACAATAAGGAAAAATGCTCCCATGAAGTTTGGATCAAGCCAGCTAGATACGAGACGACGCTGGTGAGGATCCCAGCCGTATTGGGACAAGAAAGATAGGTCTGAAGCTAGTACAAGTTGCAAAAAGCCCAGGCCTATAAGGACAGCTACCACAACTACCAATCCTCGATGCAACTCACGCCTGTATCTTGTGTCAGATGCGAGAAATCCCAGCACAGGAATAAGCAGTATGTATGTACTCGTCCGCAGCCAATACAGCAGCGCAACGGAGGAACCGGACGGCGGCAGGGAATCCACATTGATCAATAGCGACCCCAGGCTCCAGATAATAAAGGGGGCTACAAGGGATATACTGAGCACTACAGCTGAAGGCAAAGGAGCTGTCCGCTGCTTCCATTTCAACAAACCTGCGCCAATTACCACGACCGCTGCGATATCGCTCAATAGAACACCTCCACCCTGGCCCAATACGGGCACACGAACGAGCTGTCCCACTATAACCGACACGGCCAAAAACCAAATCGCTATTCGCGGAAAAACCAGCGCCCACCAGCTAGCGCCTACCGCTAACGCGCTTGTGGCGAGAACAAGCGGTAGGTATGCCGCAGCAGTCGATACAATAGCCATATAGGTGTAGCGTAGTGCTTTCGGAAGTATCTGTCAGCTGATTCATCGTAGAGTCGGGTTTTGCGGGACAGATCTGTCAGGCTGGCTCCCCGAATATGCCTTACGGACACATCAGGATACAGCACGATGTTTTTACCATCCTCCTCAAGCCTCCGGCATAAATCCACGTCCTCCCAATACAGAAAGAACGACTCATCAAACCCGCCTAACGCCAAGGCTTCCGATCTACGAAGCATCATCGCTCCGCCAGAAACCCAGCCAACAGGCTGAGGTACCGTTGGCACTGTCGCGTCTTTTGATATATGTCTGGTTAACATCGAAAGAGGAGATACCCGCTGGCCCCAGCTGCTGCGCTCTATGTCTCCCGCTTCTCCCTGCAAAAGAAATCCCAGCACAGCTACGCTTGGATGTTTGTCCATGTATTCCGCCGCAGTTTGAATTTTTCCGCTCTGCAGTACAGCATCAGGGTTCAGCAATATGACGTGTGGTGAATCTATCTCCGACAGGCCCACATTAGCAGCGGCACCGAACCCTTTGTTCTCAGGCAAGGCGATCAAACGTACAGGCAGTGAAGAAACTACCGCCTGCGTCTTATCAGACGACGCACTATCAACCACCACTACCTCCTGTACACCGCGCTTAATTAAGGACTGGACACATTCAGTAATATACTCTTCGCTGTTGTGCGTCACTATGACCGCACCTACCGACTTCATATCCTTCTCCTTCCCAAGCGACTTGCGCGAGCATCAGATAGCGCTTGCACAACAACCGCCTTCCTTGAAATGAGCCTGTGGTAGAGCAGTCGCAGCGCATTTACCATGCGCCAGTACGGACGCCAAGGGCCTCTGTAACGCGCCAGCGTATATGCTCCGTTACGCACAAGATAATACTGTTGCTGCTCAGAAGGAGAGCGTGTATCGGGGTGCTGCACCAAATCAGGCGGTAATAACACTAGGCGCACGCCTTGATCAGCCAAGCGCCAGCTCCATACAACATCCTCCCAATACAAGAAGTATTCACTCGGCAACTGCGCCATCCCAAACACCCGAAAGGGAGCGGCGTAAAATGATCCATGCAAATATGGATACTGATACCAAGTATGATGCATCGACTCGCCTAAGTCAGCGCGCCCAGTGACCATGTTCACACTCCCTGCCTGCACTCCAAGCAGCTGTGGATCATTTTGCGCTCGTAATGTATCGCGAACTACTTCCAGCGCTTCTGGCGCCACCTCCGCATCGTTATTCACACACACGACGATATCGTGCGGCTG
>JBBEDC010000029.1:0-26296 GCA_040881505.1 Candidatus Anderseniibacteriota bacterium | reverse complement strand
GGCTGCGCTCCTCGCGCTGATAAAAATCCTACTCCTGCTAAAATTCCCCCACTGTACCCGCTATTTGTAGGGGGACGGAAGGTCTCGATTCCGGCGCCTTCAATACTGCTGCCCACAGGCGTATCTCCATGGTCGACGATAAGGAGCATATCGGGAATAACAGAGCCTTCTTGGAATGAGGCTACTGCCCTTCGAGTAGCTTCAACATCTCCATAGTGGACAAGAATGACAAAAAGTTTCGGTATTTGTGGAATCATTGTGGATAACCTTGTGGAAAAGGTGGATAAAAATGTGCAAAAGTGAGCATTTGATAAACGACTGAACCTTTATGTAGCCTTTTCCGTACTTTTTCGGCGCCCTCCTCCTTTATACCATCCCCACCAGAACCCAGCTGATGTCGCCAAAAGAAATAGCCGAGGCAGCGAATATCGCCGCCCCATATAGGCTACGAGCCGCCAAAGTATCCACCGAATACCAGGCAGAGCATACATTCTCACCTTTATATATCGCCGCAGGCTATGCTCAGGGAAAATGTGAACATCGGGATACCTGCGTGCGTATGTCTGCGCGCCCATACCAGCATACCCCTGGCGCAAACGAATATCGCGAGCTGTATATGCATGTCGATGAAGACTGCGAGCGCTATGCAGCACTGAAAGCACAAGTCCGCGAGCTGCTAAGATCCGCCCCAAATCAATATCCTCCCACCCATACTGCGTATATTCAGGAGGGAAGGGGTGCTCAACTAACAAGCTACGCTTTACTGAAACATGCGATCCATTAAAGAAGTGAGCAGGATCAGCCTCTACTACACCTAAGAGATCATCAAAGTTATTCTGAGGGCCGCCATGGGTCATCCATTCCACTAAAGGCGTGGGCGACAATCGCGGATCCCACACAATCATTCCCAGGGCAGCTTGCAACGCATCCGGATTGGCGTCGTGAAATGTGCAGTGATGGAATACCGCTCCGGGGCGCAGAATAATATCTGCACCAAGCAACAACAGCACATCCGCATCGGAGCCACTGACACCAACGTTGCGCGCCGCCGCCGGCCCTGCGTGCTTACTGCAAAGCACGAGCGGGCTGCGCCACGGGGAGCCCCATTCATACTCATTCACTGCCTTTTCGGGGCTTTGGCTAGAGCCATCGTCGGATACAACAACGCGAGGTTGCCAGTGAGACGGAATCTCCTGATTTGCTAAGGCCTCCAGCACATATGGCAATACCTGCTGGCTGTTGTAAGTGGGAATAATAATATCAAGCTTCATGGGGGAGTTTCTTGCTCAATAAAAGGTGGATATTATCTCGCGTAATCAGCCCCACACATACAGCTCCTGATATGTACAGGCTACTAAAAATAGCGAGGCGCAGGAGTACATGCCAGGATGCTGGCAGTATCCCGCCGATACCAGCGGAAAAAAGGAGTACTGCCCCGCACAACAGAAGAGGCTTTGTAGGAATCGAAAGAGGCACCATTCGAGAGACTAAATACCCAGCCCCAAGCGTGGCAGTTGCCTCCGTTATAAGCGTGGTCCAGGCCGCAGCTGCCGCCCCCCATATCGGAACAAAGATAAGGTTAGTTGTCAGATTAAGAACAACAAGCAACCCATATAGCGTCAGTAACTGCTTCTGCTTGTGAAAAGCAATTAACGCGAACCCAAATATATTTCCCACGAACATTATACCAAGCGCAACCGCTAACACCCGTAGCAGTGGCGCAGCTGAGACAAACTCCACACCAGACAAGAACACAATGATGTCTTCCGCAAACACCAGTAGCGCGCCAGCTGCCAAGAACCCAGCTATGCCCACCAGCCGAGTTGCTTGCTCCAAGAGCTCAGCGATCGGGGGAATATGCTTTTTCGCAAACAACAACGAAAGCTGCGGCAAGAGCAAACCACCAAACATCGCTGGGAAAAAGAGTCCGCTTTCAATAATACGGTAGGCCAGTCCATACCAGCCAACTTCAACCTGAGGACGAAATATGGAAATAATAATAACGTCGGTGCGAAAATACACGACATTCAGTAGCAGCAGTAATCCCAAAGGCCAGGAATTTTTTGCTAACACCTTCCACTGCCCAACGGAGATATTCCAGCGCCACGCGTTAATCTTGGGCACAAATAGGGCATGGAGGATATAGGCCAGCACCGCACCCACAAAGAAGGCAATCGTTACCCACAATACGGCCGTAGATTGCGGTATGGTATTAGCAGGTATTGCACGAACAACTGCTAAGATAATCAAAAGCTGAGCTATTCGGCCCACCACGTCCCCAATCGTTGCCTTCCACACCTCTTTGTATTTTTGATACACCCCCATTAAGAGCTGGCTGAGCGACTGGGCGGTGATGCCGGCGGTGATAACAATAAAGGGGATAAGGAGGGGACGGTACTGGGGTATTATTGCCATCCCGGCTCCCACTAGAATAAATAATCCTCCCACTAACACCAACCTTAAAGCAGAAATAGTGCCGAAAATATGCTGTTCTTGTGCGTCGGGCTTGGAGATATCTCTCGTAAGCGTTAGATACAACCCAAAATCAGCCGCAATCTGGAGAATCGTGCTAATTGAAAGAAGGAGAGTATAGCTACCAAAACTAGCCACGCCTAGGTATCGAGTTACAACCGCCGTGGTTGCCACCCCAAGGAGAATAGTAATAACACGCCCCGTGCCCGAAATAGCTGTATTGGAAATAATCGACTGAGCCATTTATGAATAGGGTCCTACAAGACCGCTATGGTTGGATAGAAACCCTAGAGAAAAATTGGTCGAACAACTACCCTGCGATCAGGCTCATCTCCCAAACTTTCAGTTTGAACGTCTTTATGTCCGGCTAGGGCGGTGTGAATGGTGCGTCGGTCAGAAGCCGACATCGGCTGCATAACCACAGTCCTGCCTGTTCTCGCTGCTTTGCGGGCAACCTCTTCAGCAAGCCCTAACAAACTACGCTCGCGCCTTGCACGATAGCCATTCACATCCACCGAAACTCTCATACCGGCCGGCAACTGTTTGCGCAAAACACACCGAAGTGTGTGCTGTAGGGCGTGAAGGTGTAATCCCCGTACGCCTATTAAAGCTCTTCCAGCATCTCCGGCGTTAATGTTAATAGAAACCATCAAACTATCAGATCGCCCACAGTCCACCTCAGCCTCTCCAAATCCCATCATTTCCAGTACGCGACGCACATGCTCTTCGAGAAGAACGATAGCCGGCCCATCCAATTGCGTCGCTTCCTGGGTGCGCTGCGGTGTATCCATGTGGTTAATACTAGGCAAAGGCCGTCCAATTAGCAATATTGACCACCTTCTCTTTTATACCGCTGGAGGATTGTCTTGTAGGTGGAGACTGCGCTTGAGAATATATTGCTGTGCCATGCCAAATATTGTTGAGGTGGCCCAGTACAGCGCTAACGCGGCTGGAAGTTGGAGCGAGATAAAGATCGTCATCACCGGAAAAATATACATCATATTTTTTTGCATAGAAGCCATCATCGCTGCCGCATCTTCGTTTGCACCAGACTGGGCCGCTGTTTGTGCGGGATTAAGCCACTTCATCTGAGAAAACTGCGCAATACCAGCTATCACCCCAAGTAGTAAACTGGGTTCATTTAAAGGAATCCCTAAAAATATTGTCTGAATTGTATTGGGCTCTGCTACGAAGCTATATAGTGACTGGAAAGACTCAGGGGCAAGGCCTACTAAAAACACTCGATACAGTGCAATAAGAATAGGGAGCTGGATCAGGAGCGGCAAACACCCGCTAGCCGGATTAATACCCGCCTCCTTATACACTCGCATCGTCTCTTCCGCCTGCTTTCCCTTATCGTCCTTATGCTTTTTCTTGATGGCGTCGAGTTCTTTTTTAACCTCCTTCATTTTCCCCTGGTTCGACCGCATCTGACGAGCGTGGTGGAGGGAGGATGGCAGCAGAACAAGTCGAACAATAAGGGTTACAAGGATGATCGCAAACCCCACACCGTGGCCGGGTAGCACATTCGTAATCCCCACCAATAAGTTAAAGAGGGGGCGGTATAAAATCTCGGTATATACAAAGCTGAAGGGATTCATAGTGAGTGACTCTTATTAGAAGGTACAGGATCAACGCCCCCAGCAGCAAAAGGATGACATCGGCCAATACGCTTAATGGCTAAAAAAATACCACGTATTCCATGTTTTTGCAGCGCCTCCTTGGCGTATGAGGAGCAGGTTGGCTCATATCTACACACCGGGCCCAACACCGACCGAAATACTCCATGGTCAGGCGAAAGTGTTTTCTGATACACCTTAACGGCGACGATTAAAGATCGAACTAGTATATTTGTCATGCTCCTTATTGTAGTTTGCTTACGGCCGAGATGACAGCCTGCCGCAAGATCTGGTGGGAATCAACCTTCACTGCGCTAGGGAGAGCAACCACAACCACGTCATACGGACCGCCAGAGGCTCCAACTACCACATCCCGCACAATTTCTCGCAATTGGCGTTGAATGCGATGCCGAACCACCGCCGACTTTGAAACCTTTTTACCCACCACACAGGCCATGCGCCACTGCTTTGCAGGAAGGAGGTAAAGGAGAAGATAGGGAGTGCGAATTTTCTGCCCACGCCTAATGACCGCCAATACTTCAGCCGTATGGCGGATTCTGCCAATACTAGACATACCCCGTGCCTTACTGGGCAGGAACAAGACGAGCTCGTCCACGCTTCCGACGCCTCGCTATCACTCCGGCATTTTTCTTCTGACGTGCCAAAAACCCTAAGCGACGCGATCGGCGGCGCTTACTTGGCTGATAAGTGCGTTTAGTTCTGTGAGCCATATACGGATTTTCCTATATACAATGCACTGATAATGCCCCATAGGGGGTATCTTCGTCAAGTGCGGACCCCCCACAACGAGTATTTTTTTGTTATCAACATCTTTTAAACATGTTATCCACAAAATATGTGCGGGGGTCCGTACACACTTGTGGATAACTATGATATTATCAGTTTTGCGTTATCTTTCTGTTTGTATTAAACGCTCAATACCCCTCCCATGAAGACTGATCAGTTATGGAAAGCAGCCCTTGGTCAACTTGAGCTTCGAGTAAGCCAAGGAAATTTTCTGACGTGGTTTCGAAATACAAAGATCAAAGAACGGAAAGAGGAAATAGTTGTTATTGAAACAGATAACCCATTTGCATATGAGTGGTTATCAAAGAAATACCGTCCGATTATACTAGATGTTCTAAAAGAGCTCGACTCATCTGTTATCCAAGTAGAGTTCTCAGTTCCATCCCACGTACAAGGCAAACAGACAGCTCGTAAAAACCTGCGCGTAATTGCTCAAAAACAGCGCGTACCCCAACCTATACCAACCCCCTCCGTCGCCCAACCTATTAATCCACCATCATTTAAGTCGTCTTTCACCTCTCGTCAGTCACCAATTCCGTTTAACCCAAAACATACATTTGATAACTTCGTGGTTGGCCCGAGTAATGAAGTAGCTCACGCCGCCTGTAGGGCAGTGGTTGATAATCCAGGGGAGGCGTATAACCCACTCTTTATTTACGGAGGAGTAGGACTAGGGAAAACCCACCTTCTTCAAGCAGTTGGGAATGCGCTTTTAGAGAAAAACCCTAATTTCCGCATTCTGTATGTTGCTTCTGAAAAATTCATGACTGAATTCGTTGAGGCTCTTCGTCACAAGAAAATGCATGAGTTTAAAAAAACATACCGCGATATTGATATGTTTATTATCGACGATGTCCAGTTTGTTGCCGGAAAAGACAAAATCCAAGAAGAGCTCTTTCATACTTTTAACACCCTTCATAGTGAAGGTAAGCAAGTAATCCTTAGTAGTGATCGCCCACCAGGCGCGATATCCGCCCTTCAAGAGCGTTTAAGCTCCCGCTTAGGAGCTGGTATGGTTGTGGATGTTAAAAAGCCTGATTACGAGACTAGACTCGCAATCTTAGAGGAGAAGGTAAGTAGGCGAGGGTCATCTATTGACCATGAACCGCTTTCCTTTATTGCAAAAAACATCCAAAGCAATGTTCGAGAATTAGAAGGGGCGCTGAATCGAGTAATAGGGCATAGTGAGGTTCATAACGAGAAGATTACGGTCGATTTCGTGAAGCAGATTCTCCACGACCTCCTTGAGCAATCCCAAAAGAAGATGATCAATATCAAGGAGATTATCGAAGCTGTTAGCACGTATTACAACCTCCCACCAGAAGAGATTTGTGGAAAGAGGCGTAATAAGGAGATTGTACGGCCACGCCAGGTGGCTATGTATCTCCTCCGCAAGGAAAGTAGTATGTCCTTTCCATCTATTGGTGACTATTTCGGAGGAAGAGACCACACAACCGCAATGCACGCCTGTGAAAAGATTGAAAAACTCCTCGAACACGACGAAGAGTTATCCCAAGAAATTAACTTCCTTAAAGAGCGCCTATACGCCTAAGTGGGCGGGATAAGGTGTGGGAATCTCACGGAAAAGACGTGTATAACCACACCACTTCTACACACCCCTTAATTAAAACTTACACTCCTGTGTATATCTCCACTAAAACCCCACACCCAACACACACATTCCCCACACGAGCTGCACAATATCCCCACAGATGATAATAAGTATATATAGCTAGTAATAAGACTTTTACCCACAATATGCCTCTACCAACAACAGCAACAACAAAATATATTATGTTGTTTTTGTATTAACGTATGAAGTTTACATGTACACAAGGAAACTTGCTGCGGGGCTTAAGTTCAGTTGCCCCTATCGCTGGAAGAGGGTCTCAACTTCCGGTGCTAAAATATGTGCTCATACAAGGGAAGGGTGGAACGCTTCACTTAACTGCCACCGATCTAGAGGTTGGTGTACATACGACCGTGGGTGGAAAGTTAGAAGGTGAAGGATCTTATATAGTGCCGGCTCGCGGGTTGTTGGAATACGTACAGCAATTACCTAAAGGGAATCCTATAGTTATAGATGCTACTGAATCTGGCGTAGTGGTGAAAACGGAAGGGTTTAGGGCAAAGTTTCTTAGTGGGGAATCAGAAGAATTCCCTTTATTACCAGAGGGTAATGAGGATGAAGCTTTAGAGCTTCCAGCGGGGTTGTTTTGTGATGCTTTATCTCGTGTTGCATTTGCAGCAGCGAGGGAGGAAACTCGACCTGAAATACGGAGTGTATTTATCAAAGGGGAAGGGAAGCGTATTTTTGTAGCAGCGACGGATAGTTTTCGGTTAGCGGAGGAGATTCTCGAGGTTGGCGAAGTTGAAGATTTCTCTTTTCTTCTTCCTCTCACTGCTGCGCAAGAGGTTATACGTCTCTTTGCGGACCAGGAATCCATAAAAGTATCCCCGCATGATAATCATGTATTGTTTTACGGTGATGGTATTGAGCTTTCCTCTCGCCTTGTGGATGGTAAATACCCCGACTATCAGCAGATTATCCCTAGTGCTCACACAACAGCTATTACAGTGAGTCGAGATGAGTTGTCTCGAGCCCTTAAAACATTAACAGTATTCCTTCCGCGAGATTCTAGGAGGGTTGAGTTAGAGGTTGCCCCTGTCGCCGGTAAGATTGTGGCTCAGGTGGCTGGGAGTGAGGCAGGGCAAGGAGATGTAGTGCTTGCGATTGAGGGTGAGGGAAAGGACGTGCAGGTGCTTGTGAATATTAACTACCTTCTAGAGGGGGTGCAGCATATTGGAAGCGCTGATTGTGAGATTCAATTTTCAGGTTCTATGGATCCTGTGGTGTTTAAGCCTAAAGAAGGAGCTCAATATCTTTATATTGTTATGCCAATTCAATCACAATAATGAAGATACGAGAACTCACAATTCATAATTTTAGAAATATCCTAAAATCTCAGACGATTGAGTTCCCTGAAGCGAATCTTCTTATTGCCGCCGCCCCTAACGCAACTGGAAAAACAAACTTCCTAGAAGCGCTTATAGTCCTATTGCGCGGGAAGTCATTCCGCGCCTCTCACGAGGAGTGTGTTGGGTGGGGTGAGGAATACTTTCTAGTAAAAGGGTTGATTGATCGAGATGGTGGGCAAAAGACATTAGCAGTTCAATATCACGCACCCACTAAAAAACTACGAATTGAAGAGGATGGACAACCTGTATCACCTGTAACATTTTACAGTCATTACCCAGTTATCTTATTTCTTCCTGAAGATACCTTTATTTTCTATCGCGGCCCGGCTGCGAGGAGAAACCTTCTAAATACAACCCTCGTATCCTCTCCACAATACCTCTCAGCTATCGTTCAGTATCAACGAGCTCTTAGGCAGCGTAACAGCGCTCTGAAGGCAGCTGGGAAGCGCGAGGACGTGTCTGTGTGGAGTGATGTACTCGTTGGGTATGCTCAAGACGTCTGGGTGGGTCGTCAGGCTTTGGTTCAGTATATGAATACTCATATAAACGAGTTATACAACTCCCTGTTTAACGAGCAGTATGATTTTACGATTGAGCTTATAACAGGCGCCCCCGAACCCCAGCAGTATCAAAATCTCTTACAGGAGTCGTGGGAGTATGAGCGGCGGTATAAGTACACACTATATGGTCCACACCGAGACGATATTCGTATTATGGCTAATGGGCGCGAAGTTTCCTCGGTGTTGTCACGAGGACAAATGCGCAGTCTGGTGATTGCATTAAAGGTGGCGGCGTTTGGGTATGTGCGACAAACCCTCAACACGACACCAATCCTGTTATTTGATGAGGTATTAAGTGAGTTAGATGAGGTGCGCCAGAAAAATCTACTCAAACATCTTCCAGACGCTCAAATCCTTCTCACCTGCACCGCGGTTCCGGAAGGGGTGAAGCAACAAGAGGGCGCGTATATGCTTGATTTACATACTATTGTGGCAACTAAGGACGAGGTAGGGGGTGGGGTAGGGTCTACTGACGGGCACGTTGATGTGGTTGAGGAGGAGCAGGGTGAAACCGTTGCGATACAGGCATGAGTCTCCAATCTCTATCAACGATATTTTCTGATAAGAAATCTCTTACCTGGCAAGATGACGATATCCGCTTTTTTGTAGAAAAATATATAACAGATCGCGTGAGGCAAGTTGGGGTGTACTGCCAGGTGGTGAATGACTCAACGCTTACTGTGCGAGTGTCAACCCCTTTGGCGTACCAGGAGGTGTGTCTAGGGATTCATGACTTAAAGGGGGTAATACAACAAGAATCGGGTCGCGAGGTAAGCACCATACGCGTGACGTTGTGATGTTTGTATGTAAGTTATAAAAGACACCCTTGCAAGGGTGTCTTTTATGTGATTAACTTTTGATAATTTGCTTGTTCCTTGCCAGTGTGGTTAGGTAAAACGTTGGTCACGCACAGAGAAAGGATTACTGCACGTGCTAGACACAAGGGAGGCTTTGAAGTGTGAGCGGCTGCTTAAGCCCTTGCTGCAGGGAATGCCCTTCATCCCTCTTCGAGATAATGAATTGAGGGCTGTGATTGTGAGGGTTGTGATGAGTGGTGAGCAGTGTGATAATTGCTTTTTCGCCGCAGTGGAGGCTGTGATCACGTGCGCGAAAAAGGGAGAATGGCGTAGGGCGCTACGCCTCACACAAGCGCTGCTCCGCAGGACAAAGGATAGGCAACGTCGTCGTGTCTTGAGGAGGGTCCACTTCGTCCTCACTCAGCGCCTTGTTCCAGAGACGAGGGTGTGGTGCAGGGTTTACAATACCTTAACCTTCTTCATGATGGGGACGTGAAGCTAGGGCTATTAACACCAGGTACACAAGCCACCTGGTGTTTTTTTAATTACTTAATTGTCACTGTGTGACGATCGGATTCAGTAAAGTTTCCTGTCGTGTCGTACGCCACTGCGTAAACTGTATATGTACCAGGGCCAGGAGCATCATTCCAAGTAACCTCGTAGCGGTCAGCGGCGGTAGATGCTTTGGTGCTGGTGCGGCCAATGCGTTGAGTACCTGATTGACCTTCTTTGGTGTACAGAACATCTACAAAGTCGATCCCACTAGAGTCTTTGGCGGTTACCTTCGCGGTATAGGGGAAGTCGAGTGCAGATAATGTGACATTATTTTGGGGGGTATGGAAGGTGACAGCAGGGGCTGAATCGTCGGGATTGATAATAAAGGTGCGATGGGCACGCCCAATAAGATTATTCTCAGTGATTGCTAAGACTAACAGCGTTTTTCTTCCTGAGAAATTACTATCAAATGTAATTGTCGCAGTGTGCGCCCCATCTGGTCCCTTGCGGGCAATTTCCTGGTTGTCAAGCAGGAACCGCACTTCTCGTAGCTTATGAGGGGAGTCAACCTCGACGGTAATATCGGTCGGACTATCACGCAAGATTGTGGTGTTTGGCTCTACGATAGAAACCTTTGGCAGATCTTCGGGATCGCCCACGTCACAACTAGGCTCAGGCAGCGAGTCGAAGTACAGTACCTCTTCGGCGTTAGTGCGATTTTTCTCATTGTGCTTGTCACGCCATGCAGCAATCCCGGCCTCCCAGTTGGTAAACTGTGAATCTGCCTCTGCTCGGGCGGGCGGGGTTCCTTGGGGGTTGGTGCGTTGGACGTAGAAGAGGATACTTCGCAGTTCCTTAAAGGTTCGATTTTGTCCTTCGGCGATAGGACAATCAGCGGTGTAGAAGGTGCTTGTTTCATCTACCCACTTCCCCTTCGCTTCCTTTAACTGTCCTCGTAGAATGCCGTGCGTTATATCAGTGATAGGTGTTGGTTTCGTGAATTGTTCAATTGGAGTGCCGTCAAGCGCTTGGCGCATAAATGAGTTCCAGAGCCGCGCAGCCGTAGTTCCGCCGTCGGACCCTTGAGACATTGGGGAGTTATCGTTATTACCAACCCATACACCGGCCACTAAGGAGGGAGTGAAGCCTATAGTCCATCCATCGCGAAAGTCTTGAGTGGTACCAGTTTTTGCAGCTACTGGCCGACTACCCAGTTGAAGTGAGCTGCGGGTTCCAAATACGAGCGCACGGGCGTTGTTGTCGGATATAACATCTGTTGTAATGCGGCTTACTTGTTCGCTCAGTACTTGGGTTCCCTTGGGGGGCTCCTCTGTTGCGTCAAATACTGCCTGTCCGTCATCCTCCACTTTTAGGATAGCACGAGCGGGGTGACGCACTCCTTCAGCCGCAAACACACCATATGCAGAGGTGATATCGAGGAGGCGCACCTCACCGCCGCCCAACACGAGCGACAGTCCGTAGCGATCTGGATCATTAAGTGATTCCATTCCCATTTTCTGAGCCAGCTCGGTTGCGTCCTTCACGCCGGCAAGATACAGCGTTTTAACTGCTGGAATGTTTAGAGAGTTAGATAGGGCGGTACGCATAGTGACCGGTCCGCGCTCAGATAGGTCATAATTTTTAGGGGTATACCCTTGTCCAAAATCTGTCACAGCGTCTACGAGAATAGTTTCGGGAGTGTATCCTTTATCAAACGCAGCGGTGTAGATGAAGGGTTTAATTGAGGATCCGGGTGAGCGATGGCGAATTGACACATTCACGTTCCCGTCAATTTCTTCATTAAAGTAGTCGATTGAACCCGCCATGGCGAGAATATCTCCGGTGGAGGGGTGAATGGCTACTAATGATCCATTTGAAGCCCCTCTACTTTTTAGGCTTTCTTGTTCTGCTTTGAGGGTTTCTTCGGCAATTTGCTGGAGCCTAAAATCGAGCGTGGTTAGAACTTTTAATCCCCCTTGTTCAACTACGCGTTCGCCGTATTCTCGTTCAAGCTGTTCTTTGACATAAAAAACGAAGTGAGGAGCGGTGATGTTCTCGGCTGCGGGGAGAAAGGCTAGCTCTTCTGCTTTAGCAGCGTCAGCCTCCGCTTGGGTTACCATTCCCAAACTAGCCATGCGGCTAAGAATATGTTCTTGACGCGCCTTCATATCTTCAAGGTGAGACCCGTAGGGGGAATAGTAGCTAGGTGCTTGAGGGAGGGCAGCCAGGGTCGTTGCTTGGGCTAGTGATAGGTTTCTTGCAGAGGTTCCGAAGAATGTTTGGGCGGCAGCTTCTGCGCCGTAGGTGCGACTGCCGTAAGGAATAGCATTTAGGTACATTTCAAGAATCTCGTCTTTTTCAAAACGCTGTTCGAGTTCAATCGCGAGCACTGCTTCCTTGGCTTTTCGCTGGATAGTGCGCTCGGAGGTGAGAATAGAGTTCTTGATCAGCTGCTGAGTAATGGTGGATCCTCCCTGGGCGCGTTGTCCGCTGAGGGGTTTTAAGATAACTCCGCGAATGATGCCGAGAAAATCAAGTCCGTGGTGCTCATAAAACTGATCATCTTCAGCAGCAAGGGTGGCTTGTGCAAGGAGAGGCGAAAGTTCTTCAATGGAAATAAACGTGCGTTTTGCTTCGCCTATTTCATAAAGAAGGTGAGTGCCAGTTGAGTCATAGATTTTGGTTGATTCCTCTAGGCGGGATTCCTCTATCTTTTGGGGATCGGGTAAATCCCGGCTCCACCACAACACCGTTCCGGCTATAAACAAGAAGCCAACCCCAGCCACCACAAGGAGGCGGGGAATTATTTTGCGGGTAAAAACTCGAGTACGCAGCTTATAAAGCCACGAGCTGCGGCGAATGTAGCGGCGAGTAGCCATAGATAGTATTCAGACAATATACCTAAGAGAGTATATCATGAAGAGCTAATCGTTGCCTGTCAATGCTATTTAATGGTTTTCCCATTAGGTGTTTTTGTAGGGTCTACTAGGAATCCTTTCATGTCCCGTCGGCCCAAAATCATGTCATAGTTCATGTGCCCTCGGTCGGCCAGAAAGGCTTCGGTTTTCACTAAGCGATCGTGTACCAGCATGGATAGATTGATAACTGGACGAGTTTGCTCACCAAGGGCCCCGCGCACGTCTTTGTGGTCAATTACGGGCTTATCAAGCTTGAGTTTTTGGGCCAGTGATTTGTCGATCGTAGTTCGGTATGCCCCTGTATCCACCTTCGCTAAAATCGGGTGGTGGACTTGCTCATTATCAATAATGATAATTTTTTCCTCTATGCCCAAAATTGATCTTCCGGTCATATCTTCTACTCCTTGTTCAATATCGCTTCCAAAAAGATTTTTTGCTAGCCGGATCTTTTTTTCAATACTGCTCATCTTTAAATCCTCCACCCTACGAAGGCGAGATCTGAGGGGAGCAAGGTTGGCGTATTGTATATCCAGTCCAGGACGAGCATTTATTTCAAGAACAAGCGGCCCATCTTCTCGATCTATAGCAACGTCTACGCCGACATAGTTAAGTTCCGAGGCAGCAGCGGTGCGCACGGCTAGCAAGAGGATGTCATTCCAGTGGGGAATGGTGATTCCTGATAAGCCCATTCGTTTATCAGGCAGAGTGTCGACAAGACGGCCATGTTGGACTGCTGTGGTTGTAATGCCTTGGGAGAGGTCAATGCCTACGCCGATGCCTCCGGCGTGGAGATTTGCCTTCCCTCCAGATTCTTCAGTAGGCAACCGTAGCATAGCCATCACGGGTACTTGGTTGTACAAGAGAATGCGGATATCTGGCACGCCTCGCACGCTATATTGTTTTAAGACTGTGTCCACCCTTACCCGTTGCTCAAAAAACGCTACATCCGGTACGTTGCTGTGTGAGAAGTTTCCATCAAGGATATCGATAATGTGATTTTTGAGCTCTGGGATGAACACCTCAGTTTTATCGCCCTTCACCCAGTTTCCTTTCTTGTTGCGTCCGAATATAACGATAATGCCGCCACCGCCGGAGGAGGAGTTTGGTTTTAGAACGAAGGATCCTGGAAGCTTTGTCCAGCGGAATCTTTTTAGTTCTTGGCGTGTGCGGATAACGCCAAAAAGACGAGGGGTGGCAAGGCCTGCCTTTTGGAGCGCCTTTTTAGTTCCTAGCTTATTGTTAGCCAGGCGGATAGCGCTCGGGGAATTAACCTTGGCGATATACTCCAACATGCGCGCATTCATCCCAAGCACATTTTTCCATTGCTTGCTTAAAAGTGGCATACAGGAGGGATGTTATTGAACGTATCGTAGGAGGCGACGAAAGCGGAAGTATTCAGTCAGGCGAAGGCCACTCCAGCGCCCTAGAGCAATATTGATAGGAATAGCTAGCAGCACAATTTCGGGGTAGGACACGATGATGGATCGCACGATTTCCCAGCTAACAATGAAGTAGGACAGTATCGAAAGGCCAAGGGTCCAAGCAGTAATTGTAGCAGCACGTCTTGCACCCGACTTAAATTGAACTGCGATAAACTCTTCAGCAAGGAGAACGAGAATTAGAATCGGGAAGATAGAGAAGGAGAGGATAGCGGTGTTATTAACAGCGATGCCTAGTCCAAATAATATCAACATCGATATGCTGGCCATTGTCAGCACTAGTGCCATGCGAGGCAAGTAGAGTAGATGCAGTTTACGTAGGACGAGGCGCGTGAGCGTTCCTGCCAGGAGCACAGCAGAGAAAATTACTAGGCCATACTGCAGCCCTAAGACGAGGAAGCTCAGGGTTGTCATTGCTGGAGTAATTATTCCAAATGCTTTTAATCCGATCACTTGTCGTGCAAAAGAAAGAATTGTAGCGATCACTGGCAGAATAAGGATCAGCGTGATATTGCTCACCGGAACACCTTGGTTGATAAGGTAATTGATCCCGAACGACATAAAGTTTGTGGGGCTGAGATCGGTAATAGCGCGTTGGCTGAATGTTCCCAGGAGGCGAAGAGAGATAGGAGAGTCAAATATTGCTTGACGTGCTTGCTCTGGCGACAATGGATCAAGAAGAAGGTCTAGACCCCTTGGTCGAGTTAAAAGAACATAGCTGGGAGCAAGTTGGTTAAACGTTGATTGAGCAGAAGGCGCTAAGACCCCGAACGGTGTTTCAGATAAAATTATTACTCCCTTTTCGGCCATGCTGAGGTTTGAGAATGATATTTCTTCAGCTTGACGAACGCGTTGAGCAAATTTTGACAGGACAGTGGGACCAACGCTGCCGGAAGTCCACGTGACAACTATTTCCGATCGGGCCAAGGTGTCTCGTGCATCAATAAGTTGGTTAGTTAGCTCTTCTTCCACCACCACTTCAGGTCCCCCGGTAGAGCGTAATACAAGGAGAAGGAGGTCATTGTCTGCTGCCTGGCGACGCTTTAGTTCCACCTGGTCTTCGGGAGCACTGCCATCGGTTAGTAAAACCATGGCATGCTCAAAGACTGTTATTTCAGCTGTATCCTCTGCCACTCCCTGTTCGGTTCGAATCGTTGCTTGGACTGTGTAACTGCCGGGGTTGTTATATGCGTGGGTCACTCTTTCACCGGTGCTTCGAATGCCATCTCCAAAGTTCCAAACTACCTCCTGAATACTATCGTTCTCAGGAATGAAGGATCCGCCGATGTCAAAGGAAACGACCTTTCCTACAATAACTTGGCTACTGCTAATAGTTACATTAGCAGTGGGTTGTGGCTGCTCTTCTTCCTCGCTTGATTCTTCCTGCGCCAGGGCAGGCTTAGTGAAACTTGTTAAGAGGAAAAGAATAAGTATGGTTAGGCGGAAAGGGTGCATACGGCGTCAACGTTATACTACGGATAAGGCGGCTGCAAGAGCATCAGCTGCGTCATCAGGTTGGGGGATTGCAGACAGATGAAGCTGTTGAGTAACGGCAGCTTGAATCTGTTCTTTTTTTGCTGCGCCGTAGCCGGTCAAGCGAGATTTAATTTGAAGGGGAGTGAGGGACTCTATTGTGATGTGATGTTTGCGAAGGATATAGAGTAAAACACCTCGCGCCTGAGCTGTAATGATCGCTGTTTTGCTGTTATTGCCGAAGAATATTTTCTCAACCACCGCTAAGTCGGGACGGGTATCGGTTACGAGCTGTTCCAAATCTTCTCCCAGCATAAGGAGGCGATCCTCTTCTGTTTCGTGTTGAGGCGTGGTCAAGCAACCGCACCGCACAAACAAGTCAGTACTGTTTGTGTCGAGGACGCCAAACCCAGTTCGAGCTATGCCAGGGTCAAGTCCTAGAATGATCATACGAGCAGTATATCAATTCTTGCGCTTCTCGGGCAGTCTATCTGGCAGCGTCAGTAAAAACCTGATCAACATCTTCAAGTTCTTCCAGGGTGACAACCAAGGCATCTAGTTTAATTTGATCGTCGTCCGTAATGGAAACAGGAAAACGAGGAGAGAAATCTTCTCCGAATTTCCACTGCACACTTCCGGCCCCACCCAGCTCAAATCCATGTGATTTAAAGGCGGTTCGAACTTCGGAGACGGTACGATTTGGGTTATCGGTACGAGCAAGAATAATGATACCCACCCCAGCCGGCCCAAATCCTTCATAAGGAATCTCTGCGAGGGTAGCATCGTCGCGGTCTCGAAGAAGTCGGTCGATGTTTGCTTGGGGCATATTAGCTTTCTTGGCACGCTCAACAGCGTCCCTGAGCGAGGCGTTTTTAGCAGGGTCTCTTCCAGTCCGGGCAGCAATTTTTATATCTCGCGCCATTCGACCAAACTCCTTACTTTTTTTCTGGTCCTTTGCCGCTTTCTGGTGGCGGATTTTGTGCCATTTAGAATGTCCAGACATACAGGATGGTTATTCTAGGATAAGGGGAGGGCGAGACGCGATAAAGTGGTTATTGATGAGGGTGGGAGTATTAGTTCGAGCAATAACGCTTCTAAAAGTGCCTACGATGCTGCTGTTACGTAAGGCACAGGAAGCGCTTTCGCTGTAAAGACCAACGTTTCCGAAGCGGAGGATACTATTTGTGATTTCTACGTTACTTTCACCAAGGCAACTGATTGCAGGATTGCCATACTGAAGCTCTGTGTAATTCAGAGTTCCGTTGGCCGTAGAGCTGAACTGCAGCCCGCCCCAAGTTTTGTTTTCAGGGTGTGTCTCGTTGGACACAAATTGTATTCTTTCTGTAGGCGTCCCCTCGGCATGGAGAGTACCTTCGATTATAAGCTTGGCGTGTTCGTGAAAGGCAAGTGTCGTGCCTTCTGCAAGCGTTACGGTAACTCCTGTTGGTATATGGGTTGTGTTGCTTATTGCGAGTATGGTGTTTGGTCCTCCAACTGTTATGGATTCGGTAATACTGGGAGGCAGATACGTGGCGAGTGGGAAGCGGGGCGTATGCCTATTTGGTTCTTCCGTAAAGAGAGGCAAAGCAAGTCTCTCATGCCACAGAGACGGTTCGTTCTTTTCAAGCCATACTGCTGTGGGAATGAGGACAAGTGCAGCAACGGCTGTGAGGATGGTGGGGTAATAAGCCATGGCATCACTATATCAGAATAGATAAATCCCCGCACAAAGCTGTAGGCGTGAGAAAGGTAAAGGTCGAGGAGAAGCGTAGTTCGTGAGAACCGCGCAATCCGATCTGGGCCAATACCCCACAAAAGCAACGCCTACAGTTCTATGAGGGGAACAGAACACTATATATGTTCCTGGCTGGCGGGTCAAATACAAACACCCGCCACGTGGGCGGGTGCAGAAGTGATATACCCCTATTAATGTAGAGTGTTTATCGCATGTTTCTATTATAGCATGAAAGTATACGTTTAGTCAATACCCCTAGCCCCAAAGTGTTTCGCGAGCGGTAATACAAGATTTTACAAATATGACATATAACACTTTCAGCTTTTTGGTTTTCGTTTTACTATACATTTCATGGCCATTGAAGAGGCAAAGACCTCAATTGTAGCTCCTTCAGTTATTCCCGAAGATGCGTCTCTTGATGCTACTCTGCGCCCGAGTCGTCTCGCTGACTTTATTGGGCAGCGACAAATGAAGGAGAGTTTGTCTATATTCTTGAAAGCCGCTCAGCAGCGAGGTGAGTCTTTGGAGCACGTCTTGCTCGCAGGGCCCCCTGGGTTAGGCAAAACAAGTCTTGCGCATATCGTTGCGCGTGAATTAGGGACCAATATTCGTATTACGGCGGGCCCGGTGCTAACTAAGGTGGCTGATCTGGCCGCAGTTCTCACGAGCCTCCAGCCGGGAGATGTGCTGTTTATTGACGAGATTCATAGACTGAACCGTGCTATTGAAGAGGTCTTATATCCTGCGATGGAAAGCTTTGCTCTTGATTTGGTAGTTGGTCAGGGCCCGGGAGCTAAAACGCTTCGTATCGATCTGCCGCAGTTTACGCTCATTGGGGCTACGACTCGTGCCGGTATGTTAGGTTCTCCGTTGCGGGACCGGTTTGGTATGACGTACCGCTTCTCTTTTTACGATAAGGGGGAGATGCAGGAAATTGTTCGACGATCGGCCAGACTACTCGAACTAACCATAGATGATCCCTCCCTCACTGCGATTGCAAGTAGATGCCGTCGAACGCCTCGGATTGCGAATAGGTTACTCAAGCGCGTGCGTGACTATGCGCAGGTGCAGGGACATGGACAGATTACAGCTGATGTTGTGGAAGAAACGTTAGCTTTACTGGAAGTTGATAGACTGGGGCTAGACGCCTCTGATCGCCGTATTTTGCAGGTCATGATAGAAAAGTTCAATGGTGGACCTGTGGGGTTGCAAACATTGGCAGCAACAAGTGCGGAAGAAGAGCAGACCCTAGAAGAAGTTATTGAACCCTTTCTGTTGCAGCTGGGGCTTATTGAGCGGACCCCGCGAGGACGTGAGGTGACCACGGCTGGATTCGAACATATTGGTTCTCTTGAAGAGGCTCAAATGGAGTCTAACTAAGCGTGCTATGCAGGGACGATATCTGACCGCGGCAAACATAATCACAGCTGTGCGGTTGGGGTTGTTTGTCGGTTTTCTTGTATACCTGATTGCCCAGCGCCCTCTTATTGCTGTTACTTTACTGCTATTGTCCTGGGCATTGGATGCGGTAGATGGGTGGGTTGCGCGTGCCTGGCATGAAGAGAGTGAGATTGGCTCCCTTGTCGATAAAACGATAGATCGGCTCATAATTGGGTTTGGTGTGATTGCGTTAATTTTGGCCGGCTATCTCCCTCCCATTGCAGCCTTCTTACTGACTAAGGAGGCGATTCTTTTGCCCGCATTGGTGTTGCACAGTAAGTCCCCCATATGGACCCAGGGGTTAGGGGTGTTTGGTAAGGGAATGACGCTCTTTCAAGGGGTTGCGGTGGCATGGCTATTAGCTGGATTTCCTTATGGAGACGTAGCGATTGGATTGGTAGCAATAACAGGAGGGGTAGGAGCCGGTTGGTATCTGGTTAAGAAGGTATGAACAATGGCAGTGCACAACCCATGGGGGGTTGTGGAAAACCTGTGGATCGAATGGGGAAATCTGGAGATACCCTATCTAAGGCAAGTATATGGGCTCTCCTGCTTGTTTCAGGAATGGGGTTGTTCACACCTAGTGTTTTGACAGCTGAGAAGGAGAGTGGGGTAGTGATCTCTGAAGTCATGTGGTCCGGGATTGAATATGTCGAGCTTTTTAACGCTAGTGACACAGATATTCCCCTAGAAGGGTGGCAGCTTGTTCGTTATAAGACAGACACTGAGAACATTGCTGGGGTGGTTGAGTTGGGGCCCGATGATCGAGTAGCTGCTGGGGCTTACTTCATTATGGAGCGGTTTGTGGGTGGAGTAACGAATTCCAAGGCAACTACGCTTCCAGAAAGCGATACAGACATGATTATTACTGGCTCGTCCCTTAATCTTGTTGATAGTGGGGAGTATCTGGAGCTAAGGGACACTGATGGTGCTCTGGTGGATCAAGTCAACCAGATTGGTGAATGGTTTGTGAACGTTAAAGGTCCTTCAATGGAAAGGATTGATATGGCTGTCTCAGGAACGGACCCTGATAATTGGCAGGCGTTTGCTAGCGAAGAGCTGGTCTTTGGTCGTTTAGGCACGCCAAGGCAGGAGAATAGCGTGGCGCATACTGCCCCTTCGCCAACTCCGTCAGTTTCTGCCTCTCCCAGTCCAAACAGTCCCACCCCAGCGCCCCAGCCTGTTGAGGTGTATATCAATGAACTTCTGCCAGACCCCGCTGGGTCTGATGCTGAGGGTGAATTTATAGAACTGAAAAATGGCGGTAAGGAACCTGTTGATCTTGAAGGATGGCAGCTGGATGATGAGGATGGCGGCAGTAGTCCGTTTGTAATTCCGCCGGGGATAGTTTTACAACCCGGTGCCCTATATGTGTTCAGTCGCCCGGAAACGAAAATTGCTTTGAATAATACCGAGGACGATGTCCGGCTCTTCTCTCCAGAGGGGGCTCTTCAGTCGAGCATATCATATGACGCTTCATCTGAAGGTGTCTCATACGCTCGCGAAAATGATTCATTGGTATACGCTGAGACCGCAACTCCAACCCCAGGTAAAGAGAATCAATTCACAATACCGCATACCTCAAACCCTTCTAAAGAGGAGGACGAAGAAGAGGACGACGAGGAGAATATTGGACAGCTGTCAGAGGCCATTGTTATCAACGAGTTCCTGGCAAACCCCATGGGGCCTGACACTGAGTTGGAGTTCATTGAGTTGTATAACCACGGTGATACCGCAGTCGATTTGGGAGGGTGGCAACTTGATGATGTTGCCGATGGTGGCAGTAAGTCATACGTTATTCCTTTCGGTACGGTCATAGACGCCGGCCAGTTTATGATATTCGATCGGCCGCAAACCAAGATTGCAATTAACAACAGCGATGAGGAGGTTCGTTTAATTGATCCAGTAGGAACTGTAAAGTCTTTCACTAGCTTTACAGGCACTTTGTCGGAAGAGATCTCATGGGCTCGTATGGAGAATGGTTCGTATGCAGCTACTACCACTGTTACGAAAGGAAAGAAGAATATCATCACTTCAGTCGACAATAGTGCAGTCGGCGGGACGGTTGTTGGTGCAACAACATTGTCGCTTAGCATAGAGGAGGCTAGGCAACTAGAGGTGGGGACATCGGTTGTAGTGGAGGGGGTTGTAAGCGCTCCGCCAGGCGTATTGGGAAAAACCGTCGCATACCTTTCGGGTTCTGGCATCCAGCTATATTTCAGTAAAGCGCAATGGCCAGGTATTAATCTCGGTGATCGAATACGAGTTGCGGGAAAGATATCTTCTGTGTCGGGAGAGCAAAGAATTAATATTTCTAAAGTTGAAGACATTGCAGTGATGCAGTTTGAGGAAGCGCCCGAAGCTCATCGCGCTACTACGGGTGACATTGCGGAACCTTTAGAAGGTTTTCTGGTTGAAGTGAGTGGTCGAGTAACTCGTTCTAGTGGAGCAACGTTTTACATCGATGATGGTAGCGGTGAGGTTCGTATTATAGTGCAAGAGGCAACTCAGATTGAAAAATCGAGAACTACTAAAGGAACATTTGTTCGAGTTATCGGCGTGGTTTCGGAAACCAGAAGCGGCTACCGTATCCTGCCCCGCTTCTCTGATGATTTAGTAGTTGGAGCGGTGGCGTCGAGCGCAGCGTCTTCTGCAAGACGTGTGGTGGGGGTTGATACCTCTTCTTCTGTGGGCGATGAGACTACGGCTGCTCTTTCCTCTCGCACTGATGTATTTGAAGAAGGAAGCGTCACTCGTAGTATATTTAATGCTAGAAACTCATCCGGAATCGCCGACGCAAAGAAGAACATGTTTGTTGTTTTTGGTGTCGGGGCAGCTTTGACGCAGGTGGTAGGTGCGGTGGGTGCTGGTGAGCCATTGCTAAGGCGCGCCAGGCTTGATACAAAAGGGTAATGGCTATAGCAGATACACAGGCTCCCGGTGCGCGAGTAGTTGTGCTCGGTGGAGGAAATGGCACTTCTCGTCTCTTGCGAGGACTAATACCGCTTCTTCAAGCAGAAAAAATCGCATCTTTGCATGCTTTGGTGCAAATGGCAGACGATGGTGGATCAACGGGAAGACTGCGGGCTCAATATGCCGTGGGAGCCATGGGTGATCTTTCTCGTTGTATGTTGGCCTTGTCGGGTCTACGAGAGGATATTCGGGGTGAAAAGTTTCTCGCAGCGCTAGAATATCGATTTGCTGATGGTGACTTTAAGGGGCATACGCTACGAAATGCTCTCATGACGGCCTTGGAGCTAACGAGCGATCTGGATAGCGCTATCGCAACATTTGCTCGGGTTTTGCAAATTCCCAAATATGCGGGGGTAGTCCCAACGACACTTACCCCCCTCACACAGCAGGTGGAGCTCAAGGGGGAGGTATTGGGAGAAGGAGAGCACTTTATTGCTCACAACATAGAGATGGAGGGGGACGGACTGCAGCCGGGCGACGTAAAAAGCATTTTTAGAGAAAAGGATGCTTCCCTGAATCCTCGGGCGCGGGAGGTTCTAGAAAGAGCCACTCACATTATTATTGCTCCTGGACATACATACGGTACTATCTTGCCGGCCCTAGCTTCGTTAGGTATTGATCCTAGCTTTTCTCTTAGCAGTCTATCTGCAAAGGTAGTCGTTGTTATGACGCTCTTAACCACTCCAGGTCAGACGGAAAGATGGAGTGGCGAAGATTTTGTAAGGGTGTACGAAGGATATCTTGGCCGAAACGTAGATACTGTAGTAGCTAATACTGACCAGCCTCTGTTAGAGCTGGTTGAGGGCCAGACTTGGGTTTCTTTCGCTGAGAAAGATCATCCTTACCAGCTTATACAGTCCAAGCTAGTTAGTACGGAAGTACAGCATGCGCAGGTGGGCGACTCCGTGCCCCGGGCAATCGTCGTGCATGATTCAGAAAAGGTACACGATATTCTTAATCCACTACTAGTGTAAGCAGTCCCATAGATAGCCATCCTGTGTCATACTAGGAAGGGTATGGCCATTGATCCTATCGTTAGTGAGGAAGATCGACACGAAGAGCTATCAGCGAAGCTGCATCAGCTTGAATATGAGCAGCAAGAGCGAATGGCGCAGCGTCGTGCCGAGGAGGCGGGGCTTCCATATGTCAGCCTAGTAGTATTTCCGATTAACTCAGAGGTGTTGGAAGTTATTCCGAAGAATAAGGCGAAGGCTGCCGGGGCTGTGTTGTTTTACAAACAGGGTAAGGATTTCCGTCTCGCGACCGTGAACCCCTCTGTGCCGGAGGTGAAAGAGATTATTAATGAGCTGGTTGACCGTTTTGGCGCTGAGCCTCAACTGTATGTTATCTCCCACCGTAGCCTCAATGGGGCTCTTTCTCGCTACCGTCGGGAACACGAGGAGGAACATGTGCCGCAAGGCGAAGTTCGTATCAACCAGGAACAGATCTCGGAATTCGAGACAGCACTTAAAAACCTAGAGGAGCTGGGGAGGAGAATCACCTCCTTGCCGCCTACTGAAATCCTCAACGCTATTGTAATAGGGGCGGTTCAGGTAGGAGCTTCCGATATTCACATAGAGCCTGCGGAAAAAGAAGCTCGGCTGCGTTTTCGCATTGACGGTGTCTTGCAGGATATTACTACTTTTAACCGTGAAGGCTGGGCCTTGCTCCTTTCTCGCGTAAAAGTTTTATCACAGCTTAAGCTTAACGTGCGTGAGGTGCCTCAGGATGGCAGCTTTGTATTGCGCGTGAGCGAGGATGTCTATGATATGCGCTTGTCTGTTCTTCCGGGTGGATATGGCGAGAATATTGTTATGCGTATTCTTGATCGAAAAAGCCAGGCAGTTCGGGTAACAGATTTGGGAATGAAGGAGCGAGATTTCCGCCTTGTGACGGAAGAGTTAAAGAAGGTGAATGGAATGGTGCTTGTAACCGGCCCTACTGGGTCTGGTAAAACAACTACCCTTGCCTCTTTTATATCAGAGATCAATACACCAGAGCTCAAGGTAATAACACTCGAAGATCCTATTGAGTATCGGCTGCCTGGAGTGGAGCAGACCCAGATCGATGCTGATGCGGGATACACGTTCGCCAAAGGACTACGTTCGATCCTGCGGCAAGATCCCGATGTTATTATGGTAGGTGAGATGCGCGATGCTGAGACGGCAGAAACGGCCATTCACGCTGCGTTAACAGGGCACCTAGTCTTTTCGACATTGCATACGAATAATGCGGCTGGGGCGGTTCCTCGACTTGTTGATATCGGTATCAAGCCTTTCGTGTTGGGCCCAGCGATTAATATGGTTATTGCACAGCGGCTAGTGCGTGTTGTCTGCAAGGAGTGTGCCGAAGAGTACACGCCGACTAACGAGGAAAAGGAAAAGATTGTAGAAACAATGCGGGGGTTGCGGCAAGATATTTTCGACCCGGGAATTTTAAGTAGTAGCTCATCTAAATTTCTTAAGGCGGTTGGATGCTCTGCCTGTGGCAGTACGGGCTATAAGGGACGTAAGGGGGTCTTTGAGATCTTCTCCGTTCACGGCCAGATGGAAGAGCTAGTATTGCAGGGAGCTGATGCAGGAAGAATACAGGAAGAGGCGTTAAAGCAGGGCATGACAACCATTGCCCAAGATGGCTATTTAAAAGTAATCGAGCACATCACTACTGTCGAAGAGGTGGCGCGTATTTCTGAAGAGTGACAATTTGCGTTGCGGGAAGTGGAGGTCAGGGAAGAATTGAGCGAATCTGCTGAAGCGTTGCCTGCTCCGCTTCGTCTAGGGTGTCCGATTGTAGCATGAAGGTAAGGGCGCCGTTTTCCTTTTGAGCACTCAGTTGCTCTTGAATCTCACGCTTGCGCTTGATGAGTCCTTTGCCGAGTAGTGTGTAAACCCTGTATGATCCAGCGCTTTCTTCGTAGATGAGGAACGCAACGTTATACCCTGAGATGTTGTTGGTGAGCTCGTGCATGGCTTCAGGGATATGCTCTGGCTCAGCTCCGCTTTCTTGGAAGTCAATCGGGCGCAATAGGCTCCAGAATAACTTTCCATGCTCGTCGTGCCTGAGACGAGCGTATAGGCGGCCGGTCAGTTTGAGCAGGTGCAGCGGTTTTGTTTTGACTAGGTTTTGAATGACGGCTTCTTTGTCTGCCTTTTTCTCCATTAGCTCTGCTGCTAGTTCAAAGGCATGCGGATTCGTTGACGGCCGCTGGAATGATTCCGTTGCCCCAACAATGCCAGCATACAAGGCGGTGGCAATGTTCTCGGAAATTTCCACATTAGGAAGCTCCGTAATAAGCTCGTGGGTAATTTCTGCAATGGAAGATCGTGTGATATCAAGGAGATTCACAGTGCCAAAGTGCTCGTTATCCGCTCGGTGGTCTATGTTGATGATCGGCGTGTTGTAAAAGAAATCAGCATGGTTGTTGAATATATCTCCCAAGCCTTCTAAGTCTGAGGCCCCAAAAACGACTACCACATCATATGCTAACTGCCGTACGTGAGCTTCAATGTCTTCCCGGCTCAGACCTTGTGCCGTAGGGAGGGTAATATGAAGACGAACCCCTCCTCGAAGGCCTTCGGTGCGAGTTTCGAGTATTTCGGTGGGCCCAGCTATATCTAAAACAATCTCGGGGGTGATATTCGGCTGCATTTGCACCTGAGAGGACCCAGCAAGAAATTGGAGCTGAGAGGGGACGTGAGAGGGGCTAACGGCATCAACTGCGCCCCCGTGTTGCTCGAGCAGTGCTACGTAGAGGGCTACCATAGAGGCAAAGGCATCGACTGTGGGTTTTGCGGGTACGATTAGTAAGACATTTCTGGCTTTTTGGAGGACCTGCAGGGCTTGTTGAGTTTCGGCGAGTGCCATGAAAATGGGTTAAGTGTGAAAATCTAATTATTCTATCGGCTGGGGCATTTAAAAGAAAGTGTGGAAATGTGGACAAGGTTACGAAGAAAGCAATATACAACTTTGTTGTACATCAAGTGTACGCGCTGTCGGGGAGCAAGGAAGGTTTAAATCAGGCGACTTTCTTGAAACCAAACTTGGTATAAAATGCGGGAAGCTGGCCACTATTTTTTGTAGGATTACAGTTCAGGATTACCCATGTTACCTGGGCCGCTTTCGCCTCCGACATTATTCGATCCATGATAGCAGAGCCTATGCCCCTACCTTGTTGCTCTGGGTCAGTCATGACGTATTCGACGAGCCATTTATGCCCGACCTCGATAACAAAAGCAGACCCTAGGTAATATGTGTTGTCATCGACTGCTACTGCAAACCGCATGGCTTGTTGTACTGTGCGCTGGTACTTGCTGTGAGTATTGAATGATTGCCACAGTACTTGGTCGTGTTTTTTTACTAAGTCTTCTTGGTGCCAAAATTCTTCGGCTGATAACCATTTGGTGGAAGTAGTAGAAGAGTGACTTACATACTCCCTGGGGTTAGCGATCATGAGGATATCTTGGCCCATAGTTTTTATTTTAAGCGGCGGTATGTTTTAGAGTTGTTGGTTTCTTCTACTACATGAGCAGCGGCTCCGATTAAGCGGGGGATAAGAAACAGTGCTTTGCCGTATTTAGGATCGAGCTTGA
>JBBEDC010000028.1:0-5065 GCA_040881505.1 Candidatus Anderseniibacteriota bacterium | reverse complement strand
AAGTTTTACTCCTTAATTATGAAGCGGAGGATTGCGTTAGTTTCTTGAAGTCAGTCTGTTAGGGACCACGTTAGAACTATATTGCAAACCGACACCTGTCTCCCGTATACAATATTAATTACATGGGAACAGCACGCAAAAGACATCACTATCTGCCGCAATTTTACCTGCGTAGATTCGCCGATGCAGATAACATGATTTGGCTTTTTGATCGGAAGGATGGGGAATACCGTCATGTTCCCATAAGTCATGCCGGCTTGCACAAAGAATACTACTCATTCAAGGACGAGGATACTGGGCGGTACAATCGCGACATCGAGAACCTTCTAGCAACTATAGATGGGGTTGGAGCTCCAATAATTGAGAAGCTGGTAGCAGGCAATACCAACCTGACTCAAGAAGAAGTAGAAAACCTCACGATATACGCCGCTTTTCAAATGACACGAGTGCCAGAATACGAAAAAGGCGTTCATGAATCAGCAGGTAAAATGCAAAAAATGATGACTCAAATGAATCTCCACTCCGTCGAACGAGTGCAACAAATAATGAATAAGATGAGAGTTGACGAAAACAAGGAGGGCTATACAGCAAAAGAGATGTTCGACTATATTCAAGGAGGTAAATACGATATCAAATTTTCACGAGTGTTAAGCCTTCAGTACATGACTCGATTTGTCGTGGAGGTTGCCCCCATATTTTCCAAACTGGACTGGGTCTTCGCCTACAGTGATACAAGTAAAACGCCATTCATAACTTCCGACAATCCATTCTTTGTGATGCCTCCCAAAGAGCCCAACATAAATAACCGCTTTAGGGGCACTGGAATATTAGTTCCAGGGTGTGAGAAGGTCCTGTCACTTGCTCCAAACCTCTGCTTAATCATGGGTGATCCTGGTACCAGACGCATGTCGTATCAAATGCCAAGACAGATGGTAAAAGATCTTAATACTCGCATAGCTGCATATAGCGATCGCTTTGTCCTGTCTAAGGACCTTCTGCTGGTAAAAAGATGTGTTAAGCGCAGCAAGGTGGATCAATGGCGAAAAGAACAACGCGTCCAGCTATTCGCTCCTGGTATTGGTGAAGTAATATAACGGTACGACTTTTCATTACGGACTGCATAAGGCATGAGCTTGTCGAATGGCTCGCAGACAGGATGTCTTCCGAACTTAGGCGAGAGGGTGTAGAAAAGAAATTTGGCCCAAAGAGACTGTTAGTCACTCTTCTTGCACTGACCAGCACCTCTTTGAGTCTTACTGATTTGGCAATCTCGGCTGGTCGTTTGGATCAGCCGGCGGTTGCTGCGGTGCAGCTGGGGGCTCTGGAGTATATGGCTCTTGCGGCACGTCAGGTTCTTGTACAGGCGTCTCCGCATACGTAGCTTCTTCTTCCACTGCTTGTTGCTCTGCAGCAGCTTGCTGGTCTTCCGCTCTTTGTTCTGCAATCATCTCACGGGAAGCGCTAACAATATCTCGAGCTGCATCCTTAAACTCTTCCATCGCAGACTTTTTAATCGGAGCAACTCCCTGAGCGTTCATCCATTCATCTTTTTGCTTGCGGTAGTTGCGGTAGGCGCCCCAGGCAGCTCCAAGGAGGAATACCGGCACCCACACTAGGGTTATAAACCGGGCGAGGATGAGTACGAGGAATAGGATAAGGCCGGCAGCCAGGCCAAACAGAAGCGCCCAATACATAATCGGGTAAATATTTGGTTTGTACTCTTGAGCCGCGGGCTCCTGAGGTGTTTGAGGTTGTTCTTCGTTCATAGGGCGTAGTATGACATTACTGCGTGTGCATGTACAGAAGCTTCCGTATATCCGCAAAATGCTCTACTTCACTTGGGCTATCAAGAATAACGGCGATGCGCCCAGCCTGCTCACCGGTTCCTTGCACAACGAGACAATATCGAGCCTCATATAGGTATCCGGTTTTACTGCCGCTTACCTGTTCATCCCACTGCGATACCAACTTATTCGTATTTCGAATGGTATGCTCTCGCCGAGTTTCTCCCACGACAAACACATATTCTTGTTGAGAAGTCGCAGCGGCAATTTCCGGATACTGATCAAATGCTACCTGCGCTATCCGCGCCACTTCGTAGGCCGTGGAAACGTTGCCCGTATCAAGGCCGGTTACATCCGCAAATTCAGTTTGCTCCAGTCCCAATTCAATCGCCTTCCGGTTCATCTCCCGCAGGAATTCGTCTTTAGGGACACCGAGTTCTCGAACATAGGCCAGGGTTGCGTTATTTGCCGACCCAAGCAGCGAGGCATTAAAGAGGTCACGCATTGTTACAGTTTCACCGGGATGCAGCAGCAGTCGTCCGCCCTGAACATACTCTTCGGGCTGGATTGTTGCGGGAGCGTCCCAATCAATTCCCATATCAAGCGCTACTATGGCAGTCATCAGCTTGGTAATGCTGGCGATCGGTTTGCGTTCAAACGCATTCTGCTCAAACAGGATAGTGTTAGACGTCGTGTCGTAGAGCAGAGCGCTTCCGGCAGTGAATACCCGCTCCTTACCATCTGGTTCGCCAAGTCCGGGCAGGCCAAGGTTAATACTTGCTCCCCCGGCGAGCGGGGTACTTGGTCGTTCGCTCTCATGCGTTGCCAGCAACCAGACTGAAAATCCGGTGACAGCGGCCAACGACAAACAGATACCAGCCAGGATAATTGTGCTTTTATGCATTGCTCTTTAGAGTATATGACTGCTACCGTAAAGCATATCATGAAGCCAGAAATTATTAACGATATTGAGGAAGCCGTACGGCTAGTTCAGGAAGGGCGCGTTGTAGCGTTTCCGACCGGAACCAGCTACGGCCTGGCAGCTGACGCTCTTCAAGGGCATGCGCTCCAACGCGTGCGCAACCTGAAACAGCGCCCGGAGGAAAAAACCTTTACGGTATGTTTGAATGAAGACAGATGGGATGAATTTTTCGAGATATCTGCAGATGAGCGAGCCTTTCTTACAACTCATGCCGGTCGATCTTTCACGCTCCTACTGTCTCCCAAAGAGCCGCTCAAGCATTTAGCTCAAGATGGACGGGTCGGTTTGCGGATGGTTGATCATCCAACTATGGAAGAATTTGTACGCGCAGCTCAGGTGCCGCTGACAGCTACGAGTGCGAACATTGCTGGAGGCATACCCAGCGCAAGTCCACAGGAAGTTCAGGATACGTTTTCCTGGCTGCTGGATCCTTCTGACAAGCTCATTCAGCGAGCTGGACCAACCACATATGATCTTTCCCTCGCTGCTATTCTCGACGGAGGCACGCTGGAGCCAGATAAGCAAAGCACGATTGTGCGGCACGTTGAAGGCAAGTGGCAGGTTGTCCGACAAGGAGTCGAAATGTTGGCATAAAAGAGAGCCGGAATGCGGCTCTACAACGGCGGCGGGCAGTTGGGGTGAATGTTCTCGTACGTCTGCGGAGGAATCCACTGGAATGCGTATGTGACATCTTTGGTAGCGCGTGTCTGAAGCTTGATGCACTCCCGAGTCAGTCGCATTTTCTCCTTGTGATTGGTAGTCTCGCATGAGTCCAGACAGAAGACTTCTCCATTTCTGAACTCCAGGAGAACGAACCCGCCTCCGTCTCGTCCGAAATCAAGCTTGAGTGGTTCGACGCGACCGTTTCTGCGAACAAGTGTTGAAAGCTGTAGGCCAAACACGAGACCTCCTTATCTTTCGTGAAGGAACTAAGGTATCTATACTTCTATGTATATCATTCCCGCTTTACAATCCCAAATCGTCTGACACCTGCTGCATGGCAGCAAGTACATGTTGAATATGCTCTTCTAATGAAAAGCCTAATTCCTGCGCTCCTAGAGAAATATCTTCACGGCTCACATTTGCGGCAAACTTCTTTTGTTTTAATTTTTTCTTCACGGCCGCTACATCTACGTCAGCGACTTTCTTAGATGGACGGATGAGCGTGACTGCGACGGTGAAACCGCAGAGCTCATCAACGGCAAAGATCGCTTTTTCCATGGTCGTCGTGCGGGGCGTGCCTGTATGCGGCGCATGAGCCATGATTCCTTGCCGAATAACGGGAGGAAAGTTCGCGGCTTCCAGAATTGCTTGGCCCTTATATGGATGTTCCTCTAGATTTGGATACTGCTCGTAATCAAAATCGTGAAGCAGGCCCACCATACCCCACACCTCTTCGTCTTCGCCAAAATGCCGGGCGTAATATCGCATGGCGGACTCTACGGCAAGAGCGTGTTTTATGAGGTTGGGATTTTTCGTGTATTCGTTCAGCAGCTCCCACGCCTGGGCGCGAGTCTTTCCCAGTAATTCGTCAGCCATGGGCTATATCCTACTGCGCCAGATTGTTTGAATCACTGTGCCGAACATGAACAGGACGATGATGAGAATAGCGAGCGCTCCAGGGAAGCCGAACATCTGTATCCCCTGATAGATAGCCGCTCCAATGACTGCCGCTATCCAGGAAAGGGGCTGTTTGGCAGCTTCTGGGGATAGCTTGGCATACACCCACTGGCCGATAAAGAGAGCGGCAAGTCCGGTCGCCAGAATGTATGCTACGACAGTTACGCCAACGAGAGTGAGCGCAATCGGAAGGCCGATTATTGTGACGGCTAGGATGAGGCCGACTGGAATCACGAGCAACAGCCACACTGCTCCAGTGATGACGTTGCGGGCGCGGTTTTCCTTCACCTGCTCCAGCAGCATTTGAGCTGTCTTTGGCATGAGGAGTGTTATGAGCAGGACAACTATGAGCGTGGTAAGAGTAGCGCGCACCCATCCGCTTAACGGATTGCCTTCGTGCCTTGTCACCTTTTGATCAGCCCGGTGTTCTTGGCTGCCCAAGACAGTAGCACCTTCTGCCAGGGTGGGCTTAGAGCCGTAGGAAATAAGGTCGCCTTCGATCACAGCATGCTCTCCGAGGGTGATTGTAGATCCGGCAGCGCGGAGCGTACCTGATATAGTTCCGTTGATGGTAATGATCTCTCCGGCCAGGTATGCGTCTTGACCAACAGTTGCACCTTCTATGACGTCGACTTGCTGACCGGCGGCAAAGAGATCTTCTGCAACCTCTCCGACAATC
>JBBEDC010000027.1:0-5074 GCA_040881505.1 Candidatus Anderseniibacteriota bacterium | reverse complement strand
CTGCTCTCTTTTGTTATATCTAAGAGCTATGGGAGGTTTCTGGGTTCACGGCTAGAAGTACTTTCGCTCCTTGGAATCTTTAACAAGTTCATATGCCTCTTCGGCGGTATCGACGACGGAATAGAGGCTTAGGTCTTCAGGTGAAATAGCCTCGTGCTGTTCTAGCATATTAGTGCGGATCCAATCATGAAGCGGATCCCAGTATGCTCGACCGACACACACCACAGGCACTGGTTCCATTTTACGAGTCTGAATTAAAGTAATCATTTCAAAAAACTCATCCATTGTTCCAAATCCGCCAGGGAAAAACACGTATGCTTGGGCTGACGCTGAAAGCATAACTTTACGCGTGAAGAAGTAATGAAATCCAATTCCTTTTTTCACGTACGCGTTTCGTCGTTGTTCCTCAGGCAGCTCAATATCCAGTCCAATTGATTCTCCCCCACCCTCATATGCCCCTCTGTTACCAGCCTCCATGATACCGGGACCTCCGCCAGTGATGACCGTGAAATCACTTTCTGCCAGCAGTCGTCCAAGTTTTCGCGATTCCTCATACCACCTGCTGCCAGCTGGAAAACGGGCTGAACCGAAAAACGTAATTTCGCGACGCAGTGGATACAAAAACTCGAAGCCTTCGATGAACTCCGACATAACTCTAAAAATGCGCCAGTTCGCATCGCCCTCAAAATCAAACGGCTTATCTAACGGAATATGTTTGTCTTTATCGTCGTAGCGCATGACAAGGAGTTAGAATAACTATCTGGAGTAAGTATACCAGAAGTTTGCTACAGTGTCGGCGGTTTCGGTCCGGAAAAAGCGGGTTCAGTATCCGGAGCGGGCCGTTCAATCTTGATCTTGTTTGGCTGAGCCGGCACTTTTTCGTCTTTGGCCGTATCTTTCTCACGCTTCATGATCGCAAAACAATCTTTGCAGTATACGGGCTTTTCCGGATCAGGCTTGAAAGGAACGTCTCCAGCTTTTCCGCAGCGATCACAGGTTATTGCGTACGACTTTGCTTGCTTCTTTGGCTTTTCATCTGAGTGATGCCTCTCCTGCTTCTCACCTGGGTTTGCTTTGCGCTCGCCGCCTAGAATCGAGGCTAGGTCAGTAATAATCTCCTTCTGTGGCGGGGCAATGATAATATCAGCGAGCTCTTCTTTGCGCGGAGTTTTTGGCGTCTCCTGCCTGCGTGGCTGCGGTTTGCCCCTGCCTTGCTCACTGTAGCTGCCGCGCCGCTCTTCCTGTTCGGCCTTACCGGTTTCCTCATGAGTCACACCGCTCCACCGAGCGATCTTCTCTTCCACAATTTCTCGTTTTCGCCCATACCGCTCCCGAGAAACAGCTGTAACCTTGGCAGCGCTTTCGTATGTCTCCTCCGCCGGCGGAATAGTCTGCATACTAAACGGCGCGCTGGTTACGCCATTGATCATGAGCTTGACGTATGCGTTAAACTTATCAAGATTAACCAGATCGGTCTGAGTAAACTCTGGCATAAATTCTTTCTCCAGATATTCAGCATCGAACGCTCCAACGCGGAACGTGATCAATGTTCCTACGTTGCCAAACACCGCATCTCGAACTGGCTCTTCCATTTGAGTGATGTACTGATGGGCGATAATGAGATTCAGGCGGTATTTACGAGCCTCAGATAAAATGGAGGCGAACGATTCGGTAGCGAAGTTTTGAAACTCATCGACGTAGAGATAGAAATCGCGGCGATCCTTTTCTTTTATCTTAGCGCGATCCATGGCGGCAAGTTGAATTTTGGTAATCAACATCGCTCCCAAAAGGGCTGAGTTGTCTTCTCCGATACGCCCTTTAGATACGTTAATAATTAATATCTTTCCGTTATCCATCACATCCTTCATATCAATAGTGCTCTTTGGCTGGGCTACGATGTTTCGGATAATGGAGGATGAAAGAAACTGCCCAACTTTGTTTTGGATTGGAGAGATTGCCTCAGAGCGGAAACGCTCATTGTAGTTGGCAAACTCGTTGATCCAGAATGATTTTACGACGGGATCGGAAATTGAATTCACTACCTTTTTACGGTAATCCTTTTCCGCTAACATGCGGGTAATCCCCAGCATCGTGCTGCCCGGGTAGTCTAAGAGAGCTAGGATTGTATTACGGAGAATGTATTCCAATCGGGGCCCCCAGGAGTCAGCCCACATTTTCTTCAATGCTGAGACCAAGCCTGAAGCGACTAAGTACTTGTATTCCGGATCAATTGCCTCCAGAACATTAAAGGCAACGGGATGGTTTACGTCACCCGGATCGAAATAGATAACATCATTCGTTCGCTCTGGTGGAATCATCTCAAGCAGGCTCTCAGCCACGTCTCCGTGCGGATCAACCAAAGCTACTCCTTTACCGTTTTTAATATCCTGGATAATCATATTTTCGATCAGGGTCGTTTTACCAACGCCGGTTTTACCGATGATGTATACGTGCCGTCTGCGATCATCGGGGTATATCCCAAACGGCCGGTGTTGGCCCCGGAAGTTCGTCTGTCCTACTACTGTTATTTCTTCAGTCATATACGAAGTTACGCGTACGGTAGATTATCAGGCGGGCTGGTAAGTCCAGCCTTGGCGCGCTCTACTCCAGGCGATCTTAGATACTTTACCGGGAAATGATACAGCGTCGCTAGCTCTTCTGAGGAAAACCACTGACCTGAGCCTCGACCCCAGAAATCTCGCCATTGGAAGTTCAGCAGGATACGCTTTTCCCGCCAATACCGGCGCGTATCGCGCATTAGGTAATTTGGTCCATTGGCTTTCGTTGTTGGTTCCGGACGCAGGCCGTTTAAGTGATAGGTATTAAATTGCTTGAATACACCGAAGGCTCGTCCGACATTCGGCTTTCTCATCTGTCCGATCGGAGCAATGTGAATGATGCGCATTTTGGCTTTAAACACTGACTGGGACGCTTTTAGTAAAATACCCTTCATTTTTGCTTCATCGACAGGATTAAAGAACCGTAACTGTTGTTCCCGTTTCTTTTCTTCTGTTTCAAGCGGTCCTTTTGTCGCGGCATCTAACAGTTCCTTGGGTAGAGCTGTGGCTATCTTCTTGAATCTGTCAAAAATGGTATCAGGTTCCTCCGGAGCTTGTCCGGCGATCTTGGCTACCTCCTTCTGTGCTCTTTCCGAAAAGGCGCTCATGTCCTTTCCGCTTTCAGGCCGGATAAGCAACTGAAACCAGAATTCCTCTCCGGGACTGACTGTAGTAAGCGCATCAATCATGCCGGCGTGTGGATCGACATATGTATCTTCTTCGGCAAAGGTCGATTCAAACTCCTTGTATGTTTTAATGGGCATGATCTCATCCATCGGCATATCCACTTCACTACCCCATATCTCAAACTTCTTTCGGATGTCATGCCAGTCATAGCGGAGGGTATAGTCTTCCACTTCTCTGATATTTGCTTTCGGGTACTGTCCGTAAATAGCGCCTTCGAAAAACTGCCGGTGCGCGGTGGGAACCACTATAATATATCGAGCTCTTCCCTCCGTGAACTGAATCTCGCAGCTATACCAAGCTTCAAGGTATCCGTCGAAATACTGTTCAACTAAGTCCGGGCTTTTATGAACACCCCCAAGAATTTCATACAGTACCTCCATCGATTTTGGCGTTTCCTCAGATTCGGGCGGAACGGTGACCTGAAAGAACGTCCATTCAATCGAACTGACGTAATCGATCATCTTAAGGACTTTATACGTTGCCCAGGCGATCCACATAATCAAGGCAAATACGAGCAGCCATCCGAGCACCAGGAGGCTTGGAGTTAAAGCGACCAGGGTCTCGCTTATAGAGAGCCCCTCGGCTGTTTGATTGAAGGATATGAGTTGCAACACAGGTGTACTGCTTATTGTACTTTGAATGTGGCTGGTATAAAACAGCTCGCGTTATCCGCGAGCTGTTTTGTCATTTAGGCTACTTGCTGAAGAGTGTATCGGTTCTCCCCAGTTTTCTTAAACCGCTTGTTATTCTGCAGGCTAAGCAAGATAGTATTTTTCTTTACCAACCGCTGTTTTAACACTTCATCAATGAGTTCTTCGCGTGTCATAGGTGTCAAAGCGGTACGAAGAACAGATTCGAGGACATCAGCAACTGTACCGCTGACATACCCCCACTCTTTCAGTCCATAGAGGCCGCGACCGACTAATACAAATCGGCTGTCCTTAATCAGCTCGTTATGCACCGTCTGAGGGTTGGCTTGCTTAGCGTCAAAGCTAGCTTCGTTGATCATTGCGGTGATGTCACGGAAGTGTGTTGGTTTGCCATGTCGGCGTAGTACCGCGTATGCCTTATCACCCACGCCTCGTGGAGAAGTCTCTGCCCAGCCGATAAGGCCCCACTCGTTAAAGGCGGTTGGTGCGATATGCTTGCTGGCGACAAGGGCGGCGTAAATAGGCTCACGCCCTACTTCCAGGTGATGCGCTTCGAGTAAATGAGACTGGATTTCAGCAATTAAATCATCCAACGGGATTGGGTGGTTGTGCTTCTTTAGAATGTCTCGAGCAATTATCACGATATCTTCAATGCGCTCGTGAATATGCTGTTCATGACGCCAGTGTGAATCAAAGAGTTTTTCCCGCGTTGCATGCTTAAAATGAGGGAGAACATCCAGGTGGAAATGCACAAGGTTGCTAGAGTACGACTGTCCAGTGCGCTCACGCGTAAGCTCTACGGCATGCTCTTCAGCTAAGACGCCGCCGTGCTCAGCAAAAACATCCGTCAGTAGGTTATAGATCGGACGGTACAGAGTCTCGAGACCGGATAGGGCTTTCTTGGCATTCGATTCGATCTGACGAACTCGTTCTCGGGTAATTCCATATTCCTTGCCAATAGATTCCAGCGTTTCAGGTTTTTCGTCTTTTAAGCCAAAACGGCGCACCACAATATCCTTCGATCGGGCATCCAGGCCGCTCAGCATTTCCTCCGTTATTTTATTAATGTCTTCAGGCATAGACAATATGTTAGCATGTAATTGATAAAATGTCAATAACTTCATGCCGTGAACCCAGAAACCTCCCATAGCTCTTAGATATAACAAAAGAGAGCAGTAT
>JBBEDC010000026.1:0-33136 GCA_040881505.1 Candidatus Anderseniibacteriota bacterium | reverse complement strand
ATTTTTTCAAGAGTTGAGCCGTGTAGCGTTACGGTGAAGTGATGCTGGGTGGTTGGCGGATGAATGTCGATGCTCTCTCCGCGGACTCGAAAGCTCGCCTGCTCTAGCGATGTGGTGTGTCGGGTGTATCCGCGATCAACCAGACGCGTGACAATATCCTGCAGCTTACTCGTTTCCCCGATAGTGAAAGAGATATGATTGTTCATATAACTGTCAGGATCTGGCAGTGGAGTATCAAGTGCGCCTGGAGAGATGATGAAATGATGATTCGGGGTTTGCGTTAGAAGATGACGGTATGCGTTACTGGTTTCGGTATGAACAATGCCTTCTTGCTCCTGCTCGGTTAGAGAATCCGATATTATGTGCCACTTTTCGTTGGCATTTCTAAAACTCGTCCAAAGGCGAACTTGCTCGAGGAAAGTGCTGATGTCGGAAAAATCTGAGGAAGGAATAACAATCTTTCGAGGGAGGTTGGGGGTATAGAAAGCGGCTGTGAGGGCTAACTGCTCGGGAGTAAGGGAAAGGGGAATAGCAGTGGACGGGTGCCCGCTAGCAATTTCAATTTCATGGAAAAACGGCTGCAGGGTTGTTTGCAGTTTTGTTGATATAAACTGACAGTTATCTAAGTGTGCTGCGTTTGACATCAATGTATCCTTACCGTATATTCAAGCGCCAATTGGCTTTCATACCATATAGGATATATATAAGATATGGAATTTGTTAAAGAATTAAAGAAACTGGGATTGAAGGACAAGGAAGCTGCCGTGTATTTAGCATGTTTGGAGTTAGGTCCTTCCCCAGTACAGCAGGTGTCTCGAAAGGCTCGAGTAGTTAGAGCGACGACATATGTAATACTAGAATCCCTTATGCACATGGGACTAGTTACGAAGTTTAAAGAGGGTAAGAAAACCCTTTTTTCAGCTGAGCCGCCACGGCAGCTCAAGCGACTCTTGGAGAAGCAGAAGGAGGAGCTTGGGGAGAAGGAGTATCACTTGGATGATGTATTACCAGAGCTTCAAATGATTATGAAATCTGGCGAAGGTAAGCCTTCGGTGCGGTATTTTGAAGGGATTGAGGGCTTAAATGCAATCCGGCGAGAGATGCTGATGTACAGCAAACCAGATGATACATGGTATAACTTTACACCAATTGACTATTTGGATTCAGTGCTTCAAAAGGAACAGGACAGCTATTATAAACAACGGAACGCTAAGCGAATTAAGAGCAAAACCATTTTCTTGTCAAAATCTCCAACGGTTAAAAAACAGATTCTTTCTGCGTATGAGAACAAACTTATCGAACAACGGTATTTGTCTGCTGATAAATCGCCTGTTACCAGCGGGTTGACGGTTTACCGTGATCGGATCGCAATTGGCTCTTTTGCCGGGCGTTTGGGTGGCGTTGTTATCGAAAGTGAGCCGATGGCTAATATGATGCGGCGTTTATTTGAACTTGCTTGGATGGCGGCGGAAACTATTGACGAGTAAAGATAGGTTGGTTATAGTGTAAACGCATCTCTGCGTAGGAGGTGTCGTTTGTCGCCCAGACAAGCGAGGGGTTTCCAGTCTTGACTCAAAGGAGGCACTGCAATGTGCTAACCGAGAGCCAGTGGGGTAGGGTGCCCCAGACGACCCCCGTTGCGTGTGCGTTTGGTTGAAAGGAGAAGGTCCGATGGATGGACCGGGAACGCACGGTATCCCATTCCTCTTCCCTCATCCGGGAACGCGACTCGTAGAGCGAAACTACTAACTGCTTTGCTCCGAGTCGCGTCCGGTGAGGCCACTTCGCACTAGCGTTGCACTCTAAATAGCTAACCTTGTTGTATTGCCAACGAGGACTACATACAACGGGTAGGTCAGGGAATCAACCCCTTGGCCTACACCCTTGGGCCTGTTACATCTCGATTGAGATTAAACGAGGATTCGACCCACACATGTGCCAAAAAGCATAAAGTGGTCGTACAACTCTCGTTATCTCTCTTGAAGGTGTAACAGGCCTTCTTCTTTTTTGACATTTTTGTTCGCTCCCTCTACGCTTAAAAGTCCTTCTTATAGGCAGGACCATCTTCTGTATGACCCCGCCATATCTTTGCGGTGTGAGTTTGGAGCCAACCCCTCCTATGCTTCAAGCTCACGTATGCCGTAAAGGTTGGTGGGGTTATGAAGAAGATACAAAGCGACTCGTAAAAGAGTCGCTTTGTTGTATAAGGGATCTATCTCTATGATGTATATATGAAACGAATGGTATTAATCGGCCTCGGTAACCCTGGCGATAAATTTAAAGGTACGCGACACAATCTGGGAATAGATGCTCTGCGAGCGTGGGTGCGGGAGATGGAAGGAGAAGATTGGAAGGAAGAGCCATCTTTCTTTTCAGAAGTAGCATCTGCGCATGTAAACGATATGCGGGTTGATTGTATGTTCCCATTAACCTTCATGAATGATGTCGGTAAGGCTGTTGCCGCGTATCTTGCGTTCTATAATCTTGATTCTAGTAATGTGCTTGTAATTCATGACGATTTAGAACTGCCGCTTGGCGAGGTAGCTGTAAAGGAGACAGGGAGCGCTCACGGACATAATGGCGTGCGATCAATCCACCAAGCGCTTGGTACTGATGAGCTGCGTCGAGTGCGGATCGGTATTGGAAGGCCATTAGACGATACGCCGGTTGATGCGTTTGTGCTGCAGCGGTTTACGCCAGAGGAAAGAGCGCTTGTAGAAGAAGCTCTAACAAAAGCATCACCTGTTATATCCCAACAAGTACAACAGCTTACTGAATAGGTGCTTAGGTTGCGTCTTGACCGAGGATAATGAGGATGTCAGCTTCTGTTTCTCGGGTGCCTTCGGGCAGCGTGGATTGAGCGGATGCTTGCAGCTTTTCGGCGATCTGCTGTCCTGCGTCAGATTGAGTGCTGCTCAATACATACACCGTGGTAGATTCCTGTGATTGGTTATCAGCATTGCCAATTGTAAGGATTGTGTACCCCTCCGCTTCAAGTTCATCCGATGCTTGCTTGGCAAGACCGGGAACTGTGGTGCCGTTGCGAACCTCAACAGTAGCGCTTTGAGTGCTGTTGGCTTCTGGAGTAGGGGTTGCTTGAGACTCCTCGGCGGCTGGTTGTTGCGAGGGCTGGATCGTTTTGCTTACCTCTTGGGAGAAGATATTTGCTGCAATGCTTTGGATTTCAGAATAGTCACCGGTGCGAGTCCGAAGAACTGAGGCGGGGGTACCTCCTAGTACTTCAGTGCCTCCTACTAGAACGCCGTTATGCCCGGTAGTGAGTACCACGGAGTGAACGCTTTGCGAATCTATTTGTCGGGCTAGTTCAAAAAATCGTTTCATTTCCCAGATCTGCATGTCGGTGCGAATGTTGTTAGAAAGCGCACTAAGTATTTGGCTTATAGCACTGAAATCAAGGGCTGTGTTTACTGAAAATACTTTTTCTCGTATCGCTAGGAGGACCTGCTGTTGGCGGGTAGCCCGTTTAAAGTCTCCGCCTTCAGCTCCTTCAACGTATCGAGCACGGGAATACGCTAACGCTCTCTCCCCGTTCATCTTTTCGGTCCCAGCCGGGAATGAAGTCTTATGCCAGTAATCCTCGAATGAGTTATCGATTGTGACTGTGACGCCGCCGACAGTGTCGATAATCGACTTAAAGGCCTCAAAGTCAATGCGGCCGTAGTAGTGGAGGGGGAGCCCTGTAATTTCTTCTACTTTCTGTTGCATTGCCTTGGGCCCGTTTCCTTCTTTTTGCCGTTCGCCATACGCATGTACGCTGTTGATTTTTGTAAAGTAGCTCTCGCCCGGAACTTGCACGTATAGGTCGCGGGGAATAGAGAGCAGGGCCACCTCATTTGTTTCAGGACGAATACTTGCAACCATAACAGTGTCAGCCAGGTTTTCTCCGGAATGTCCCTCGCCCCCTACGGCCAGAAGGAGAACATTGATACGGCCATCCTGTTCGCCGGCCAGGAACTCACCTGAGCTGAATAGGAGGTCTTTTAGCTGGCCCAACAGGGACTGATCGGTAGCACTTATCTTGTTGCCGGCAGCTAATATCTTGTATCCAAAAACACCCCCGCTCATAGCGATAACCAGAAATACTAGAAGAGCGATCTTGCGGCCCCAGTGGCGAGAAGCCCCTGCTCCGTGTTTGGCAGCTTTTACGGTGCGTACGGGAGCGCGAGTAGCTGTTTTTGCGGGCGTGGGGGCAGCTGTGGCGTCTGGTTTTTTGTCTAGCTGATATCTGCGCCGTACTTCACGGAGCACGCGCTTTTCAGGCGATGAATTGGAGGGGGTTTTAGCCATAGGTTTATAGTACTGTACCTGTGTACTGCAGGTGCCCCCTTGACGTCAAAAGCATATGAGGGAAAGTATACCTCTAATTGAAATTGGTTGCTAATACCGAAGGTGCCAATTACAATGCATAACTATGACCCCTCAAGACTCCTCTCCTGCCGCATCAGCAGGTAAATCCGTTGGTAGATTTTTCTGGGAGCTTATTAAAGCTTTTTTAATCGCGGTCGTCATCATTGTTCCGATTCGCTACTTTTTAGTGCAGCCGTTTTTTGTGCGAGGAGCGTCCATGGAGCCAACGTATCTGGACGGAGAGTACTTAGTGATTGATCAGCTGTCGTATCGATTCCGGGAGCCGCGTCGGGGAGAGGTAATTGTCTTTCGATATCCTAAGCAGCCCGCCCAGTTTTTCATTAAGCGAATTATTGCATTGCCTGGAGAGCGCGTAGCAATCCATGATGGACAAGTTACGATTTTCAACGACACCCATCCCCGCGGAGTGCTTCTAGATGAATCGCAGTATTTAACCGATGGCGTGCGGACCGGAGGACAGGTAGAGATGCAGCTAGATGGTGATGAATATTTTGTGTTAGGCGATAACCGACCAGCCAGCTCTGATTCTCGTTCTTGGGGCGCGCTTGAAAAGGACGGCATCATCGGACGCTCGTGGGTGCGGGCATATCCCTTTGACCGCCTGGATGTTTTTGAGCTCAATGTTCCTGGCTTTATCGCTATCCCCCAACAGAATATCCAAGAAGGCGTATTGTAAGGAGATTTGATTTTATCGTCAGTTCTGCTATATGGTGGGACGTAAACCTATGCCTGAAAAAAAGACAGCTCATAAAAAAGACAGCGGACCAAGCTTTCCTATATCCAGCCCACGTGGCACTCAGGATGTTTTGCCGCAGGAGCAGAAGTACTGGGAATACGTAGTGGAAACCTCAGAACTGTTTCTTCGTGGCTGGCATTTTCAGCCGGTTACCGTACCAACATTTGAAGAGCTCGCCTTATTCCAGCGGGCAGTAGGGGCTGATACTGATATTGTTCAAAAGGAGATGTTTGAAATTAAGTCGCGCGGAAAGGGAGCGCACTATGCGCTGCGGCCCGAAGGAACAGCTTCACTTGTGCGTGCATATATTGAACACGGCATGCGCAGTTGGCCGCGTCCGGTAAAGCTATTTACCAGCGGGTCTTTCTTTCGCTATGAGCGTCCGCAAGCTGGACGCCTACGCGAATTCCATCAGGTTGATTTAGAAGTATTTGGGTCTGCAGCTCCGATTACCGATGTTGAAGTTATCTATGTTCTGCACCAGCTATTTCGCCAGCTCGGGCTTGAGGACTATGTAATCCACATTAACACATTGGGTGTACCGAAAGAGCGCAAAGAATATATTAAGCTGCTCAAGGATCACTATCGCCGGAATAAGGTGAAGATGTGTAGGGACTGTAAGGTGCGTTTGACGACGAATCCTTTGCGTCTGCTTGACTGTAAAGAAGAGAAATGCCAGCAGCTGGCTAATACTGCTCCGCGGTTAATTGATCATGTCTCTGAGGAGTCGAAGAAGCATTTTGATTATGTGCTTAGCACACTGGAACAGTTAGAGGTGCCAGTGCAGGTTTCACCTGGCCTAGTGCGCGGTCTTGATTACTACACTCATACTGTTTTTGAGTTCGTGCCCAAAAATCCCGAGCAAGCTCAGGCTACCTTCGCTTCCGGCGGTCGTTATGATGGGCTAGTAAAGGAGTTGGGCGGCCGAGAAACGTCAGCCGTTGGCGCTGCGATCGGGGTAGAGCGCGTGATTGAGCGCATCAAGGAAGAGGGGATTGAGTTGACTGTTACCGACCAGCCTCGCATCTATATCGCGCAACTTGGAGATCAAGCCAAGGTAGTTGCGTTGCAGATTATGAAAGAGCTGCGGGAGGCTGAAATTCCATTTGCGGAAAGTATTGATCGTGACGGCATGCAGGCTCAGCTAAAGATGGCCGATCGCCTTAAAGTAGATTGGGCTGCTATTCTTGGACAAAAAGAAGTGCTCGATGGGACTGTGATTCTGCGGAATATGGAAAGCGGAATGCAAGAAGTTGTGGATCGTGAAAAGCTAGTGGGAGAACTTCACCGACGACTCAACTTGATGGTTGCTCAATAAGTTGCCCCACGGCTCGTGCCGCGTGTACAATATACGGGTGAGCGAAGGCAACACTATTTTCTCAAACATCATCGACGGAACCACTCCGGCGGATATTGTGTATGACGGCGGAGATACGCTTTTCTTTCGGGATATTGCCCCAAAAGCTCCGGTTCATATTGTCGCAATCACAAAAAAGGAAATTTCTTCCCTTGATCACATGACAGATGAAGACCAGGCGCTGCTAGGAAAACTGATGAAAGATATTACGATCGTGGCTAAGCAGATGGGGCTATCTGAAGGTGGCTATCGAGTTATTACCAATGTAGGCAACGATGCGGGCCAGGAGGTAAAGCATCTGCATTTTCATATGTTAGGAGGAGAGCCGCTAGGTCCATTGCGATGTCGATAAAGAATCTAAAAGTACGTGTTGTTGCACCGCTCATTGTGTTGATACTGCCGGTGGTGGTACAGGCGGCGATTGTGCCTTGTGGCGGCCCAGATCAGAATCCGTGCAAATTTAGTGATTTGTTTCAATTGCTGGTTAGTATTTATAACTTCTTACTCGGTGCGGCTGCGCTCGTAGCCATGCTGATGCTCGGTTGGGCGGGAGTGCTTATGCTGATATATCAATGGGGAGAGCAGCCGGAAAGCGACTTGGCAAACGCGAAGCTGACTTTGCGTCGCGCTATTTTTGGTCTCGTAATTATTCTGACCGCATATGTGGTGGTGAATACGCTTCTGGGGTTGTTAGGGCTTACCGATAACGCAATTACGAAGCTTTTCGATTCAGGTACGCTGTAAACTTTCTTGACTAGGCTGCAACTGTATGGCAAGGTGCCTGTTGGGTACTGAAGACGCTTCCGGTTGTATATTAAGGGCTTAATAAGGCCGTGCGCCCACAGTATCATGTTATCCGTCATTTATATCTTACAGGGAGGTGATTTTGGTTTTCTTTTCCTTAAACATACGAGGAAAAGAACCAGACAACATGGTAGAAGTACGCAAACGAGATAACGAAACAAGCGACAGCCTGATTCGCCGATTTTCTCGTAAAGTCCAACAAAGCGGAGTATTGCTTCAGGCGCGCAAGGTGCAGTATTACCAACGAAAAAAGAGCAAGCGCAAGCAGCGTGAAGAGGCACAGCGAAAGACTGAACTTCAAACTGAGCGCGATCGACTGATTAAGCTAGGAGAGATAGATGAGTTTACGTATCCAGGCAAGCCTGGAAAGCGACGATAAGCTTGATATATTAAAAAGTCGTCCGGTTTTTGTCGGACGACTTTTTGTTTTTTTCGCATGTCTCGTATACTAATAGAAACAGAAAAGCTGTAATTACTTTATATACACATGCGTATGGCTGCCCCGCCTCCTAATCTTCCACTATCTTCCGACGAGCCAGATTCGGCCGATCCATCATCTCCGGAAACAGACGGACTACAGCCGTCTATGGATAACATATCTGGACCACAGTCTCCTGCGCCAGACACCTCTGCCCCTGCTGGTATGCCTCCTGGTGGTGGACAAGATATTCCAGATCCCTTTGTATCTGACACGAGTCCCCTGGCTGCTCCAATTAACTCTTCGCCAGAACCTACTTCTATTCCGCCCGTTGATGCAGGTAGTGCTCTACGGACATCACCTGCCGAGGCGCCGGCTGAGGCTCCTCCACTTGCCCCGCCTGTCTTCCAAAAACCAACCCCTCGAAGCCGCAGTAAGCGAGGGCTCGTATTGCTGGTTGGAGGATTTATCGTGCTGGTGTTGTTGGGGGCTATGGGCGTGGTGGCTATGCGTTTGTTATTCCCTCAGGACTCAGAGAATGAGGGCGCTGGAGTGGCCACACCATCGCCTGCGGCTACACCGACATCAAGCCCAACCGATAACCCACAGCCAACACCGACACCGTTTTCGAATTCCGGTGGCAATCAGGCTGAGCAAAACATTGCTGATCCTGACGGGGATGGTCTAACCAACGCCGAAGAAGCATTTTACCAAGCAGATCCTCAAAACTCCGACACTGATGGAGACGGCTTTAGCGATGGAGAAGAAGTCCGGGCAGGGTTTGACCCGCTCGGTCCTGGCAAGTTGGATTCTGATAACGATGGATTTGCCGACCCTGATGAACGAGAGTTCGGCACTGATCCATTTAACCCCGATACAGATGGAGATGGTTTTAGTGATGGAGAGGAGATTGAGAATGGATACAATCCGCTTATTCCGTCGCCAGGGGATAGGTTGTAAGGGATATGCCGGTAACACTTCACTGCAAGCTTCCTCTTTCCACAGAGGAGGTTTCCACACTTTGGCTCGCCGTCATTCGCGATCAATCCAAAGAAGATAGCGAGGTTGCAGTTTCGTGTGCGAGTAAAGAGGAGATCAAGCAGTTAAATATGAAGTATCGGGGTAAGGATAAGGCAACAAATGTGCTGACGTTTTCGTATGATGAGCAGCACCACGATATTGCAATTTGCTTATCTGTTGCCCAAAGCGAAAGCAAAGCGCGGGAAATGACTGATCGTGACTATGTTGCTCTGTTGCTTGTGCATGCCTTCTTGCATGCGACTGGACTTGATCATGAGGTTTCCAGCGATGCTCAAGTTGCAATGGAGCAGGCGGAGAAAAATGTATTGACCGAATGTGGATTTTCAGCCGCGTCGTTGTAAATTCTGCTATACTCTAGTGCAATGAAGGAGTGGCATAAAAGTCGAACATTTAGTGAAGCGTTTTCTTATGCGTGGTCTGGTCTGACATACGTTGTGCTTAATGAGGAAAACGTGCGTCGTCAGATCTTTCTGGGGTTTGTTACTTTTTTTCTTGCATTCTTGCTCAAGGTGCCGGTATCTCATGTGCTGATTCTCATCTTGGCAACTGTTTTAATTATTGTGTTAGAAATGTTGAACACTGTTCTCGAGCTGCTCCAGGATCTTGTTCATCCTGAATACCATCCTTCCATCAAGCTTACGAAAGATATTGCTGCGGCAGTAGTATTGGTAGCGAGCTTGGGAGCCCTAGTTATAGGGTTGATCATTTTCCTCCCACCCCTTATTCGCTTGTTGGGAGTGGTAGCTTAGTTGTACAATTACAGGACATGGCAAAGGCACAGCATATAACCGGTATTGATATTGGCTCAACAACAACGCGGGTAATTATCGGACAGCAGGATACTGAGTCCGGACAATTTTCTGTTGTTGGGCTTGGCTCTGCTCCCACAGCAGGGGTACAGAAGGGGATTATCTCCGATGTGGATGAGGCTGTTGGATCGTTGACTCGAGCACTGGATGCCGCTGAGCGGATGGCGGGTGTTCCGGTTGAACATGCGTACGTTAGTATTAATGGGTCACATATAGAATCGCAAAACTCACGAGGCGTTATTGCCGTAAGCCGAGCAGATGGCGAGATCACGTCCGATGATGTTGATCGGGTTATCAACGCAGCTCAAGCTATCTCGCTTCCTGCAAACCGGGAAATCCTTCATGTGTTGCCACAGGACTATATAGTGGACGGACAAGAACATATCCATGACCCGGTAGGTATGACGGGGGTTCGCCTAGAGGTGGAAGCTCATATCATTGAAGGATCTGCGCCGTTCATCAAGAACCTGACTAAGGTTGTGAACCAGGCTGGTGTTCATATTGAAGATTTTGTGTTCGCGCCCTTAGCGGCTGCAACCGCGGTACTGGACAAACGGCAGAAAGAACTCGGGGTTGTGTTGGTTGATCTCGGTGGAGGCACAACAAGCCTCGCTATCTTTGAAGAAAAGATACTACTTCACACCGGAGTGTTGCCCGTAGGGGCATCTCACATTACGAACGATATTGCGATTGGCCTTCGTACTTCAATTGATGTAGCTGAGGCAATTAAGATTGAACATGGTACAGCGCTGCCGGAAGAGGTGAAGGCAAGTGAAGAGATTACGATCGAGGCAGACGGAGATGAACAAGATGCGGTGTCACGCCATGAAGTGGCGAACATTATCGGTGCTCGTCTTGAGGAGCTCTTTGCTTTTGTTGATAAAGAGCTAAAGGCAATTGGCCGATCAGGACTTCTTCCAGGAGGAGTTGTATTAACGGGGGCTGGTGCGCAGATGCCGGGAATTATTGAAGTGGCTAAAAAGCGGCTTCGCCTTCCAGTCCGAATTGGCCAGCCTAATTCTTCGATTGTGGGAGTTGTTGGAGATGTTCAGGATCCTTCCTATGCTACAGCGGCGGGGTTGTTATTATGGGCAAGTGAACAGGAGCGAATAGTGTCGCCTCGAGGAGGAATTGCAGTTCCGAACATAGGAAACAGCGTGCAGAAGGTCAGAGATTGGATGAAAACCTTCCTACCGTAAGTACAAACGAAACTCTTTAATACGCATACAAGGCGCCGAGTAGGCGCCTTGTGCATTACCTGTACACTAAGTGTGTACGGAATGAACACTATCCGTGGTTGACATTATTGATTGTGTTCGTACGCTTAGTACAGTCCATCTAAATTTCTCCACCAATATATATGCCCTTGAAGAAACCCTCGATTGAGAACGTCGCAAACATCAAAGTAGTTGGTGTAGGTGGCGGTGGTAATGCTGCGTTGAATCGAATGGTTGAAGCTCGAATTAAAGGAGTCGAGTTTATTGCCATTAATACTGATGCTCAAGCCCTCCATTATTCAGGCGCTCCGACCAAGCTCCACATTGGCCAGACAACTACGCGCGGACTTGGCGCAGGAATGAATCCATCTGTTGGACAAGCCGCAGCTGAAGAGAACAGAGAAGATATTCATGAATTACTCAAAGGTGCAGACATGGTGTTCACCACTGGCGGGTTCGGCGGAGGCACTGCCAGCGGAGCTTTGCCAGTTGTTTCAGAGATTGCGAAAGAGACCGGGGCACTAACGGTGGCTATTATAACCAAACCATTTTCGTTTGAAGGCCAGCAACGACGCACGATTGCTGAAGAAGCATTAGCAGAGCTGCGGGATCGGGTGGATGCTGCTGTAGTTATCCCCAATGATCGCCTTCTACAGATTATTGATAAGAAGACGAGCTTGGTAGATGCCTTTCGCGTTGTAGATGATGTATTGCGCCAGGGGGTGCAAGGTATCTCTGATCTCATCACGCATCATGGAATGGTGAACGTAGACTTCGCTGACATCCGAGCGATTATGAATAATGCGGGGTCTGCTTTGATGGGTATCGGAAGGGCTACTGGAGAAAATCGAGCCGTTGAGGCTGCCAGAGCTGCAATCGAAAGTCCGATGTTAGATGTCACGATTGATGGGGCAAAGGGCATTGTCTTTAATATCACTGCCGGATCGGATCTGCGAATGCATGAGGTTGAAGAAGCAGCCCGCACCATTACTGAACACACTGATCCTAATGCCAAGGTCATCTTTGGTGCTGTTATGGATCCTGATCAGGTTGAAGAAGGGGAGATTAAGATCACTGTTGTGGCTACCGGGTTTGATAAGGAGGAGCCAGCTCCTACTCAGAAGCAGCGGTACAGTGGTGCGGTTCCATTTCCACAGCAGCAGGCGCCTCGACAAATGGGTTCGTTCGGATATTCATCTCAGTCAGCGTATGGGCAGCCCCAGCAGCCAGAACCACAGCATCAGCGACCTGTCACAGGACCATATCAACAGCCGGTGAGTCCAAAGCCAGAGCCACAGCGATCGCCGTATAGCTCTAGCCCCGCTCCACAGCAGCAAGAGGATGAGGAGGAAGATCTGGAAGTTCCAACATTTATTCGGCGAAAGATGAAAGAGCGCAGAGATAACCGCCAGGGATAATATATTTACTGACATTCCGCCACTTCTGGCGGAATGTTCGTTACTATATACCGTATGAAGCAGGTTATAGCATTGCTGCTGTTTTGCTGGATAGGGGGTATGTGTGTCGGGCAGGTTGCCAAACCACATCTTCTTGTGGCTCTGATCGCTGTTGCGCTAGTTTTTATTCTTGTAATCTACCGGTGGCACGTGCCCGTTATACTTGCTGGGGTTGCCCTGCTTTTATTGGGATCCATATATGGAGGAGAGGCTCCTTTGAAGCTTCGCTCCCTCTGCCCTACTAACGGCGACGTGGAAGGGGTTATTACTGCCGTAGAAAATCGAGAAGAGTCAGCAGCTCAGTATCGTGTCAAAGTGGAAGACTGTGTTGTCCTTTTAACGACTGCTCGTTTTCCTGAATATCACACGGGTAACCAGGTTCGTATTGTTGGAACACTACAACCGGTTGAGGATATCCCCGAGCCATATACCTCATATGCTCAGTATCTTTCCCGCCAGGGCATTGCTGCAACTGCGCGGTATGTGGAGGTGGAGAGGATTTCGAATAATGTTTCTTTATTGGAATCGATAAAGGTTCGTATGCAACGGCAGATTGGAACTGTTCTGTACGAACCCGAAGCTGGAGTGGTGCAAGCAATGCTATTGGGGGAGCGGGGAGGTATCTCCGATGCGCTCACTGAGCAGTTTCGTCGATCCGGCATCTCACACATTATTGCCATCTCTGGTTTACACATCTCTCTTATTGCGGCCATGCTCCTGCTTGTCAGCTTACGACTGCCCTTGTCACGGCCACTGCGGTTCCTCGGTATTCTCGTTGTGCTATGGATATATGTGGTTTTGGTAGGAGCGCCGCCTTCCGCTGTGCGAGCGGGAATGTTCTGGAGCGTTACACTTATAGCGCTTACGAGCCATTCGTTAGTAAGCTTGCCGACAGTTTTGCTCGTATCATTGGCCGGAATTGTTACAGTGCATCCTGTAATAGTTCAGGAGGCCGGGTTTCAACTATCAGTTGCGGCGGTTATGGGGATAGGGGTGGCGCTTATGCTGGTGCGTTCTTGGTATGACAAAATTGCACATGCAAATACTTTATATGCCAGTGTTATCTCGGTATTGATAGTTTCTGTCGGAGCCCAGCTGACAACATGGCCACTCGTTTCGTATTACTTCGAGCAGGTTCCGATATTCGGATTGATAGCGAATGTGTTAACAGTTCCGCTTGTGCCAATCTTTCTTGCGGTGGGTATTGTGACTCTCCTTATATCTTTTATCTTTCTTCCAATCGGATACGTGGGCAGCGGTATACTGCATGGGATGTGGCTATGGGTTGATCTGGTATCAGGAACTGTCGCTCATCTTCCGTTTAGTGTTATATCCCTGAGACTTTCTTGGCAGATGGTAGTGATATATTATCTTCTGCTCATATCCAGCATTATATGTATCATGCGCTGGCGCGGCCGGTCGCTACGCGAGGTGTGGCAGTAGTATTCCTTTATATATGCGTCTTGTATTTCCTCTTCTCGTAATCGCCATCGTTGGACTGAGTACCTTTGATAGGACGCAGACGGCTGAGGTTGTGTTTTTGGATGTCGGTCAGGGAGACGCGATACTGCTACAGGATGGGTCATATCAAGTACTTATCGACGGAGGCAAGGGAGCAGCGGTGTTGGAGCGATTAGCCGAAGAGCTGCCCAGTCACGATCGGAAAATTGAAGTAGTGGTTGTTACTCATGCACACCAGGATCACATGGAGGGGCTCGTGCATTTACTGCAGCGATACGATGTGAATCTTGTGGTGCTACCGAATGTGCCGTATGAAAGTCAACTACAGGAGGCGTGGATTACTGCGATTGAAGATGAAGGCAGTGCGTATCGCTTCGCCTGGTATGGACAACAATTACAAGTAGGAGCATTTGATTTGAAGATATTAGCGCCGTTTGATAACCCGGCGACTGTCGCAGCTGCGAGACGAGATGTTAATAATGCATCGACCGTTATTCGGGCAGATATACACGGAACCTCTTTTTTGCTAACCGGCGATGCTGAAGCGCCAATTGAACGGCTGCTTGTTCAGACTATTCCTCAAGGCACTTTAGATGTCGATGTATTAAAGGTAGGTCATCACGGAAGTAACACGTCTACGACGCAAGAGTTGCTCGCTGCCACCACTCCCTCCTTCGCCGTTATATCCGCTGGGAAGGATAATCAATATGGACACCCTCATAAAGATGTACTTGAGCGGCTCCGGGGGATACCGATCTTGCGAACTGATTTACAGAGTTCGATCAGATTTACCTATGCCAAGCAAGGGTGGACTATTTCGTGCGGATCGAAATCAGAGTTGCGTCTTCGTCCAAAATCATGTACACAAGATGAAACATTGACCGTACAGGTTTTTTGAATGCTAATATATAACTATACGTATGATCGAACGAACACTTGCAATTATTAAGCCCGACGGCGTACAACGCGGACTGATAGGGGAAATCCTTAAGCGCTTTGAGCATGCCGGGCTTAAAATGGTTGCCATGAAGATGGTGTGGCCGAGCAAAGAGATTGTGGGCCAGCACTATCAGCAAGACGAAACGTACTACAAGACAGTATGGGAAAAAGCTAAAGCGGGAGATGAAGAGCGCGGAGCGGAATTTACGGAATCTCCTCAGGAGCTCGGTGACCGTATTCGTGAGGCTAATATGCGGTACCTGGCTACCGGACCTGTCGTGGCAATGGTGCTGGAAGGCAATACTGCTATTCAGACCGTGCGCAATATCATTGGCGGAACAAATCCGCTCTCAGCCGATATCGGAACAATTCGAGGCGACCTTACGATTGATGACTTCTCTCAGGCAGATACTGACGGACGAGCAGTGCGTAACCTGATGCACGCTTCCAGCGAACCCGATGAAGCAACGCGAGAAATCAGTCTGTGGTTTACCGAAGAAGAGCTCTATCAGTACCAGACCGTCATGGACAAAGTGCTCCATGATCCCTCTTGGGGGGCGTAAGAAAATTTAGACACCACGCGGAGTAAGTATTTAGATAAAAAGTAACCCCAGTTGGCAGAAGCCAAGCTGGGGCCGAAGTGTGCGAGTGAGGTAGTGGGTTACTGCCTCGATGCTTGGAAATCCGCTTCGGTTTCCATAGCGTCAGCGGCGTAAGCCTCCAACTCATCGTGCTCACAGTCGGGACAGTAGCCGTAGCACAGAGCGGAAGGAGGTGCGCCACACTCCTTACACCCTACCTCTTGAAGTGCCTGCTCCTGAGCTTCGTTCGCAGCTTCTTTCTGCTTTTCGAGCTCCTCTTCGAACCACTTCCAGGCCGCTACTGTCTCTGCCTCCACCCTCTCGTTTTCTCGTCGCTGCGCTTCGTCGTAGGCCTTAATATCAGCTTCCGACGCCATTTGGCAATAGTGTTCCGGAAGACCACAGCACGAGCACTTTGGAAGCGTTTGCTCCCAGCACCAACTGCCTTGAACTTCAACATGTTCGTTGGGCTTCTCGGTTGCCCAATCACACGAAGGACAACGATGGTAGCCCAGAGCGAACAGCCGCGGCTGCATATCCCCTGCCAGTCGGCAGCGGATTGGCATGCGGAGCCCGCTTCCACCCCATTTTGAGGTGAGGCGGTAGACGTGACGGTGGCAGCCGAGCAGAAGAGCGGACCGCATGTACAGAGACACCAACAGGTATGCAAGAAAACTCAACATTTTGTTCTCCTTGTGGGGTAGAAGGGTTCAGTCAAAACTATCCTTTCCTACTTTTACTACAAAAATTACATTGTGTCAATGGTGTAAAATTAAATTGCTTAAATAAAGCCATAAATAAGCAGTAAAATACTTAAATACCTACTACAATGAGTATATGAGCCGGAAGAAGCCCCACGAGACATTAATCCGTGGTTTATCGAAGAAGAGCCCTACTCCTCTTTCCCTACTGTAATTTGATATCCAAAAACACCATTCTTAACGAGTGTGGGCATAAGGTAAGCGGAAATGGCATTGTGAGTGAATTCTGGTGGTAAAATCTTTACGAGCATTTGAGCTAAAAACTGAGGAAGCGAGAAAAATCGCTGTGCCGTCCTCTCAAACTTATACAGTGTTGGCATGATGTATTTTGAGACATCTTCCTCTTGGATAATAGTGAAGCCAGCTTTCTTTAAGAGGCTGGTAAAATCTGTATAGTAATCGAAATGCTCTACTACCATTCCTTTAGCAGTTAATTCCTTAGCCGTAGCCTCTTCAGCACTTAGTAGTTTTTCTTCTTTTTCCGAATACCCATCAAAGACAATAAAAATACCACCTTTGCGGAGAACTCTTTTTACTTCGTTCAAAACTATGTTTTTTCGAGTGCTGTAACACAAGGCCTCAATCACGAAAACAATATCGAAAGTATCATCTGGGAATCGAGACAGGTCATGGTAATCACCGGCAACTGGATGGTAGTTGGGAAGTTGTTTGGCCTTCTTTACTGCGTAACTTATATGGCCTTTGGGTAAATCTACACCAGCAAATTTAACATCAGAATGTCTTTTTGCCAGATATGAACTTGAAGCACCTCGACCGGTCGCAAGTTCCAAAACTTCTTTAGCCTGTATTTGTTGGATGTATTTCTCTACTAGCTTAGCATGTTCTAATAAGTCCTCATCTTTATACGTTCCGTCTCGGCTGATGCCCATGTAAATTAAATCATCACGACTGTGAAAGAGAGAATAGGGGATCTTGTTTATCTGATAGTATTTAGCAATTGACACTAAGGTTGGTTGCAATGACAAAACTTTACTGGTGTCAAAAACCTTCTTAATGACTGCTAGTTTTTGTTGGAGGGAAGAAGTGTTACTAGACATGGTGGAAGTGTATAAGGGGAGGTGTTTTCAGTCTACAAATTGAACTAGTCGGGATGCCGGTGCTCGAAACCGGTTTACATGACCCCCAGCCATGTGTAATACCCATATACCACATCCCGTCTCCTACACATTAGCGGGAATGCTTAACTTAGCAAGCAAAAACAGCTCCACGTAAGAGCTGTTTTGTCTTGTAGCTATTTCGCTGCTTTTACTTTGGTGCGGATACAGGACTGGCAAGCCAAGACTTTCGTTCCGTCGTGACTAATCTTTTGCAGATTTGGTTTGAACCGGCGCGTTGAGGTGACATTGTAATGACCACGCAAAAGCTTTCGGGTATGACCTACCTGATTTCCTTTACCACAGATTGCACATTCTCGAGCCATAGGAGTTATTTAAGAATAGGTAATTGGTACCAGAAAAGAGGATTTCTGACAAGAGGCTTTTGCGTCACATACGCAGCCTTGGTAAGCTACACAGTATGATGTTTCAGGTATTACCACCCGGGGTTGATCCGGGTCTGCAGATCGGAGCCTTAATCCTCGGGCTAGCAATCGCAATTATTTTACATGAGGTAGCCCATGGATGGGCAGCCTTGTATTTGGGGGACCCGACTGCAAAGTATGCTGGACGGCTCTCCTTAAATCCGATTAAGCACGTAGACCTGATGGGAACGATTGTTGTCCCTCTCCTTTTAATTATTTCTGGAACCGGATTCGTATTCGGGTGGGCGAAGCCTGTTCCAGTTAACTACTACAATCTCAAAAAAGGAAAATGGGGACCAGTGCTGGTAGCATTGGCTGGACCCGCTACAAATTTCATCCTTCTCGCTATTTTTGGACTGGCTGCTAGATTTTCTCCCCCCGGAACAGCCCTGCCATACCTATTCACGACGCTGGCTATGATAAACGGCATATTGATGCTATTTAACCTTATCCCTGTCCCACCACTTGATGGTTCCAAGGTTCTCTACCTGTTCTTAGAGAAACGCCCAGATATCATTCATATGCTTGAACGTTACGGGTTTTTCGTCCTGCTGTTTCTGATCATTGCGGGCGGTCGATTGCTATCTACCTTCGTATTTGGCCCAGCTGTTCAGCTGGTCCGATTCTTCGCCGGATAGCCACTTTTGACTTTTTGGGTGGTATTTCATATAGTATGGGAACTGTCACCGCAAACAGCGGTGTCATTATATTAGTACCTACCTCATTAAGAAGTCTCTAAACCTCTTTAAATATACATGCCAACGATTAACCAACTTGTTCGAAAAGGACGAAAGCGCAAGCCGAAGAAGTCAAAAGCTCCGGCGATGCTGCGTACCTACAATGTGCTGAAGGACCGACCAGTACCCTACAAAAAGGGATCCCCGTTTAAGCGCGGAGTATGTCTGCAGGTAAAGACCATGACGCCTAAGAAACCGAACTCTGCCTTGCGGAAAGTAGCCCGTGTACGTCTGTCGAACGGAATGGAAGTAACTGCCTTTATTCCCGGAGAAGGACACAACCTGCAGGAGCACTCCATCGTTATCATTCGCGGCGGACGACGAAAAGATCTGCCAGGCGTTCGATATCAGGTGGTACGCGGACTGCTTGATACCAGCGGAGTCGAAGGGCGAAAACAAGGCCGTAGCCGCTACGGCGCGAAGAGACCTAAAGGCGGAGAATAACTACTATGCCACGAAAGAAACGAGTATATAAGAATAAGAAATACTTAAAGCCTGACCCGAAGTTCAGCAATGTTGGGCTATCCAAATTTATTAACTACATCATGTTCGACGGGAAAAAGTCCGTGGCTCAGAATGTTGTCTACGATGCGTTGCAGATTGTGTCCGACAAGACCAAAAATGATCCAATAACCGTATTCGATGCTGCCATGCGCAATGTTGCGCCTGTCCTGGAAGTCAAAGCCCGCCGCGTGGGTGGAGCTAACTACCAGATCGCTCAAGAGGTTCGACCTGATCGTCGAGATACGTTGGCGATGCGCTGGCTGCGCGATGCTGCCCGATCTCGCGGAGGTAAAACGATGGCGGAGAGACTGGCTGCTGAGCTGATTGATGCTTCTAATAAAGAAGGCGGAGCCATGAAAAAGCGTGAAGATGTCCACCGCATGGCTGAATCCAACCGAGCTTTCTCTCATTTTGCTTCATAATTTTTAACGTAACGTAACGCTCTTTTCCCTATGGCTGATGACAAGTTTCCGCAGGTACCTATTGAACGGGTGCGCAACTTTGGAATTATCGCTCACATCGACGCTGGTAAAACCACTATGTCCGAGCGTGTATTATTTTACACGGGCTTAACTCACAAAATCGGAGAGGTGCATGAAGGGGCAGCCGTCATGGACTGGATGGAACAGGAACGCGAGCGCGGTATCACGATTACCTCCGCCGCTACTACCGCTTTTTGGAAAGATCATCGCTTAAACCTGATTGATACTCCCGGACACGTAGACTTTACGATTGAAGTAGAACGCAGCTTGCGTGTGCTTGATGGTGCGGTTGTGGTATTTGATGGCGTGGCTGGAGTAGAGCCGCAGAGCGAAACCGTGTGGCGTCAGGCTGACAAATACAAAGTTCCGCGTATGTGTTTCGCGAACAAGCTCGATCGTACTGGAGCTGACTTCTGGAAGGTTGTTGATTCTATTCACCAGCGTCTCACCAAAAACACCGTTATCCTGACCTTGCCAATCGGAACTGAGTCAAACTTTGAAGGTATTATCGACCTTATTACCATGAAGGAGTGGCACTTTGAGGGGCCGATGGGTGAACAGATTGTAGAGAAGGACGTGCGCGATGATCTCAAAGAAGAGGCCCAGACACGGAGGGCTGAAATGGTGGAGAAAATCGCTGAGCTAGACGATGCGCTGACTGAAAAATACATCGGCGGTGAAGATATTTCCGTGGAGGAGCTGAACGCTGCTCTCCGTAAGGGGGTTATCGCCAACCAAATCGTCCCTATTCTCTGCGGTACCGCTTTGAAGAACAAAGGAGTACAACGCATGCTTGATGCGATCGTGCAGTACCTGCCGGCTCCAACCGATGTTCCCGCTATAGACGGAGTAAACCCTGATAATCCAGAAGAAAAGCTCGAACGACACCCGGATCCGACCGAACCATTTGCAGCCCTGGCTTTTAAAGTTGCGACCGACCCCTATGTCGGACAGCTGACATTCTTCCGTGTGTATTCAGGCTCCCTGAAAACAGGATCATATGTATTAAACTCTTCCAACGGAAAACGTGAACGTATTAGCCGTATTTTACGGATGCATTCCAACGAACGAGAAGAAGTGCAGGAAATTAGCGCCGGTGGAATCGGGGCGCTCGTAGGCATGAAGTCAACGACTACTGGTGATACGCTATGTGATGAAGAAACCCCAATCCTGCTTGAGCGTATTGTTGGAGCGGAACCGGTTATCTCTATCGCAGTTGAACCGAAGACCAAAGTTGACCAGGAAAAGATGGGCAATGCCTTAAAGGCACTGCTGGGGGAAGACCCGACGTTGCGAGTGCAGAGCGATCAAGAAACCGGACAGACAATTATGAAAGGAATGGGCGAGCTTCACCTTGAAATTATTGTTGATCGAATGAAACGGGAATTCGGCGTGGAAGTAACCGTTGGAAAACCACAGGTAGCCTACAAGGAAACAATTCGTAAAACCGTCGAAGTAGAAGGCAAGTACATCAAACAGAGTGGCGGTCGCGGACAATACGGACACGTCTGGCTGCGCTTGGAGCCGCTTGACCGCGGATCTGGCGTTGAGTTTGAACAAGAAATTAAAGGCGGTGTTATTCCTCAGGAGTATATTCCGGCGATCGGGAAGGGCGTTGAAGAGGCGGCTGTTAACGGCGTACTAGCGGGATATCCGGTGGTTGATGTAAAAGCGATTGCCTATGACGGGAGCTACCATGACGTAGACAGCTCGGAAATAGCTTTTAAAATTGCGGGAGCGATGGCATTTCGGGAAGGAGTGCGCAGAGCTGATCCAGCATTATTGGAGCCAATTATGAAAGTGGAAGTTACTGTTCCGGAAGAGTACATGGGTGATGTTGTTGGAGATTTAAATTCACGTCGCGGGCAGATTGAAAACCTGAGCGACCGGGCTGGAATAAAGGTTGTGGATGCATTCGTACCGCTGGCTGACATGTTCGGATATGCAACGCAGCTGCGCTCGATGAGCCAGGGCCGCGCCAACTACAGTATGGAATTTGATCACTATCAGGCAGTCCCAAAGAATATTCAGGAAGCGCTGGTCGGAGAAGGAGCGAAGAAATAGCTGAAAACAACAATGAAAAGGCGCGGATCCCACGGGGTCCGCGCTGTTGGGTTACGTTGTGTAGTAGCCTTCGACCCGGTTGACTGGATGCCAGGGGGAATCCAGACCAGTAGGGCTTTCTCTTTCCCACATCTCATCGGAATGTTCCCGCCCGCTGACTCCGGTGAATCGGAACTTCAACTTTTTCAGCAGGCGCTTTTGCAACTTCAATTCCTTCTGATCAACCAACCTCACAGCACACTCCCTGAATGGGTTGCGCTTGAGGATCCACAGCAGAAGCTGCTCGAGCGCTTGCCCTTGAGCTCGCAAGGAGTACATGGGGGAAGACAGTAAAAACTGAATCACGTAGAACTCATCCCCCTCCTCGACGAGGGCTGCACTCACGATTCGTCCCTTGTCGGTTGCAACAATGTAGAGATCCTCCGTGTACAGAGTGTTTTGCACCTCTGACAGCCGACGCTGCAAGACGTGGTCGGCCATCGCACACACTTGCTCAAAGGCATTCTCCGCCTCAGTGCACGGCTGGATTTTCAGCCCGCGCAGCTTTCCAGGGTATAGATCCATGGAGCTATCTCCTTGATAGAAAAAGAACGCTCTCCGTATGTCGAGTTGTACCTAAGCTGCATCTGATTGGCAAGTACTTGAACTAGAAGAGTAGTTGCGATAGGCTTCTATGATGTCTCAATATCCACTTCGCGATGAACTTGTTCCAGCCCTGAATGTGCTTCGGCAGCTCGGAGGCTCTATTACCTTCCAAGATGATACAGGAGAGGAATACGTCATTATGCGCAGTACGGATGTATCGCAGGATCGAGAAACCCAGTTAACCCTCCCATCTGCTGACGCGGTATCAGAGGCTATTCGCCGAAATGTTGATGATATTGAAGAAGATGTGATCGAGCGAATCAACCGCGATATTGCCATGAGCGTTGAAGGAGAAGACGAGGCCCTGGACGACCTGAGCCTTGAGGGGGAGCAGGAGGAAGAAGCAATCTTTAATGGGCCCACTCCACCGTCCCCGGTTCGAGTCAGGTTCGAGCCCCTCAAAGGTGACCTGTCTCCCGACCTACAAGATTAGAAGCACTATTGTTGACTAACAGAATCGTCTGTATTATAAACAAGTAAACCTCAGGCGGTCTGTGTCTACACTGTAAAACAGACTGGGTAAAACGCCGGAGAGGGTTTTATCATTATTAAATCAATAACTGAGCACTATGGCTGAAAAGTTTGAACGATCAAAGCCTCACGTTAACGTCGGTACTATTGGACACGTTGACCACGGCAAAACAACCCTGACCGCAGCTATCCTGTACGTCATGGGAATGAAGGGTGGAGCTAAAAAAGTAATGGGGGTCGCTGAGATCGACTCTGCGCCGGAAGAAAAAGAGCGCGGTATTACTATCTCTACCACGCACTGTGAGTACGAGTCTGACGCTCGTCACTACGCGCACGTAGACTGTCCAGGTCACGCTGACTACATCAAGAACATGATCACGGGTGCGGCTCAGATGGATGGAGCGATCCTAGTTGTATCTGCAACTGATGGTCCGATGCCTCAGACCCGAGAACACATCCTGCTTGCTCGCCAGATTGGCGTGCCAGCACTGGTTGTCTTCCTGAACAAGGTAGATGCAGTGGATGATCCTGAGCTCGTTGACCTGGTTGAGGAAGAAGTTCGTGAACTTCTAACCAAGTACGAATATGACGGTGCTAATGCCAAGATTATCCGCGGCAGCGCTTTAAAGGCTCTTGATGCTAAAACTCCTGAAGACGAAGCAGCCAAGCCAATCGTCGATCTCATTGCTGCTCTTGATGAAGCAATTCCAGAACCAGTTCGCGAAACTGACAAGCCATACCTGATGCCGATTGAAGACGTATTCTCAATTGAAGGCCGCGGTACAGTTGTAACCGGCCGTATCGAGCGCGGTATTGTAAAGGTAAATGATGAAATTGAAATTGTTGGTCTGCGTGAAAAACAGAAGACCGTTGTTACCGGAATTGAGATGTTTAACAAGCAGCTCGATCAGGGACAGGCTGGGGACAACGCAGGAGTACTGCTTCGCGGTTTGAAGAAAGAAGATGTTGAACGCGGACAAGTATTGGCCGCTCCTGGATCAATCACTCCTCACAAGAAATTTGAATCAGAAGTGTATATCTTGACCAAAGAAGAAGGTGGACGACACACCCCATTCTTCAAGGGATACAAGCCTCAGTTCTACGTTCGAACAACTGACGTAACTGGAGAGGTTGAACTGCCAGAAGGCGCTGAAATGGTAATGCCAGGAGACACTGTTAGCCTAAAGATCAATCTCGGTGTTCCTGTTGCGATGGAAGATGGAATGCGCTTCGCTATCCGCGAAGGTGGCCGCACTGTTGGTGCCGGTGTTGTAACTAAGATCATTGAGTAATTCACTCAACTAACTTACTGCACCTTTAATGGCTACTAAAGAACAAACAAAAGACAAGCAGGAGCAGGTGGCTGTGCCACGTATCCGCATTAAGCTCAAAGCCTATGATCATAAGTTGGTTGATCAATCAGCCAAGCAGATCCTGGACGCAGTTGAGCGTGACGGAGCTAAAGTGGCCGGACCAGTCCCACTTCCTACTTCAAAGAAAAAATATACCGTTAATCGTTCGACCTTCGTGCACAAGAACGCTCGCGATCAGTACGAGATTCGAGTTCACAAGCGTCTGATCGATATCGTCGAATCCACTCCTCGCACCGTTGATACGCTCATGAGCCTCAACCTGCCAGCTGGAGTTGATGTATCGATGAAAATGACCTAGTGATCTCTTTGCAAGATCATCCAAAAGCAGCTCTGTAACAGGAGCTGTTTTTGTTTTACTGTTAGAAGCGGACAGGTATACGGGTTCCTTTGGTATATAAAGGAGGAGAACATGATTCGGCTCGGTATGTTGTTGGCCTTGGGGGTGCTGCTGGGTTGCACGCTTGCGACCCATGAGACTGCTTATCTGGGAACGCAGGCGAGCATTGCGCTGGCGATCATCGTTGTGAAAGCCGCACTGCAGGGAGCCATTCGGCTTCCGGAGTTTCGGCGGCGCCTGAACTTCAGCGCCCTCGAAATCTGCATGATTGCCTCATTCCCAATTCTGGCGCCTTGGTTGCTCATTCTCGACTCCCGGGAGGTTCGTTGCCGTTGGGTGAAGCCTATGCGACGCATGGGGATTCTGGGACCGCTGGCTGACCTCGCCGTCGCGTATGGCTGGTTCTGGCTCGGTGGCGGGTGGCTCTTGGGGCTGTTGGCCCTGGCAATCCTCTTTCCGGTTCACCTGGCGGCCCTGAAGCTCTACGGACGGGCCAAAAGTGATGCGGGAATCGCATAAGCGTGGGAGACCGTCTCTTGCGCTTTTTTTCTATCTGTTTTATGATGCTTTGTACCTGCGAGACAGATACGCAGGACGTTTAGACGTAAGTCTTTCAATGCAGAAAGATTTTTATTTATTCCTAACAAAGAACGTACCCCGTCTGACGGGGCGACCGCTTCTTGAGTTTAATGAAGGCTTTACTCGGACGAAAAATTGGAATGTCACAGGTATTCGCGGATGGCGGCAAGGCTATTCCCGTGACTTTGATTGTGGCAGAACCGAACAAGGCCCTCATTCATCGTACGGAAGATAAGGATGGGTATGCTGCTGTTCAACTCGCTTTACCTCGAAAGAAGAACGTAAAGCAAGATGAAAAGAAGCTTACTCCCACAGTGCTGAAGGCTGCATATGCTGCTCGCCGGGAGTTTAAAGGAGAGTTTTCCGTTGATCAAACTGATTTCACCGTGGCTCAGTTTGAGCCAGGAGATGTAGTTGAGGTAGCTGGGATGTCTAAAGGAAAAGGATATGCCGGCGTTGTGAAGCGTCACCACTTTAAGGGAGGACCTGCCAGTCACGGACACCGACACGTACTTCGCCGTCCAGGATCCATCGGCGGACGTTTTCCTCAGCACGTATTCAAAGGAATGCGTATGGCTGGCCGCATGGGATATGACCGCGTCACCGTAAAGAATCTTGTTGTTGTGGCTGTTGATGTTGAGAAAAACTTGATCGCTATTAAAGGCGCTGTTCCAGGTACAAAAGGTAGTGTGTTAGAAATCCGTCACATAGAAGCCTAATTTTATGACTGCTACACCAACAACTAAAAAGAAAGCAGCAGTTACTCCAAAGCTTACTGTTCGAACTCTCGGTAAGGATACTGGAAGCAGTGTAGACGCACCGGCTTTTTTTCAAGCCCGTGTTTCTCTTGAGACTGTTGCTCGAGTGGTACATATTGCGCGTCGACGAGCGCGAGTCCGTCGGGCTCACACAAAGGAACGAGCCGAAGTGCGCGGTGGAGGCCGAAAGCCGTGGAAGCAAAAAGGAACTGGACGATCACGTCATGGATCCAGCCGTTCTCCATTATGGGTTGGTGGCGGTACCACCTTTGGTCCTCGATCTCGCAAAGAGCGAGTTGTTACTCCTCCTGTAAAAGAGCGAGGCCAGGCATTGGCTGGAGCTTTTGCGGCTCATGTTACTGCCGGAACGCTGGAGCTGCTTAAGTTGGATAAGCTTCCAACAAAAACAAAGGAGTTTGTTGAACAAACTACTCTTGCTTCAGGTATTGTGATCGTTATCGATGAATCGCATAAGGAACTGACGCGGGTAACGCGAAATGTTCCTGGAGTGAAAGTAGTGAGTGCTCATATTGTAATGCCTCGCGATATCGTTGAAGCAAATACTGTGTGGGTAGACCAGGATGCTCTGGCTACACTTGAATCCCGAACTGGAATTACTTCCAAAACTGCTTAATACGCTATGTCATTACTTTCTCTCTCTAAAAAAATACTCAAGCGCGAAACGGCTGATACTGATAAGAAGCCGGCTAAGAAAGCTGCGCCGCTTAAGAAAACGAAGAAAGCCAAAGCTCAGGCGACCGCTTCGGTCATTGCTGGCCGACTTGGCATGCAGCCGATCATTACTGAAAAGACCATTGAGTTACAAGGACACGACACGCTCGTTATTCGTGTAAAGCCTGATGCGACCAAGCCGCAAATCGCATCTGCGATTGAAGATGAGTTCGGACAGAAGCCGCTGGCGATTCGCACAGCTCGCATGACACCGAAGACGAGACGTCGCGGTGCAACAAAGGGACGCACCAATCACTGGAAAAAGGCGTTCGTGAAAGTGAAAGATATTCAGTCCTTAATCTCAAAGACGTAATCCTATGCCGATCAAGGTATACAAGAAGAATAGGGCTGCTCGCAAGAACTCATCGATTGTTGATCGATCGGACTTAACGCGCAAGGCTCCCCATAAGGCGCTCGTACATGGCCGCAAGCGGATCTCCGGACGAGGATCAGCCGGAAAAATTACTATACGACACAGGGGCGGGGGAGCGAAGAAGCTAGCTCGCGTTGTTGATTTCGGGCAAACAAAGCTAGAGGTACCGGCTCGGATTGAAGCAATTGAGTATGATCCAAACCGCTCCGCCTTTATTGCCCTAATGCTCTACAAAGATGGCGAGCGTCGCTATGTGCTAGCCTGGGAAGGCGCTAAGGTTGGACAGGAAGTAGTAACCAAAGAGCATGCACCGGAAAAAGTAGGCAACCGCATGCAGCTGCAACACATCACCCCTGGTCTTGAAGTATTTAATGTCGAACTTGCTCCCGGCCGAGGCGGAAAACTGTTCCGGGCAGCTGGCTCCTACGGTATCTTGATGGACACGCAAGACGAATACGCCCAGTTAAAGATGCCATCAGGCGAGATCCGCTTGATTCCCAAAGAAGCGTATGCAACACTGGGCAAGGTCAGTAATCCGGATCACCGACTGGCACGAATAGGTTCGGCTGGACGAAGCCGCCGGATGGGGCGCAGACCGCAAGTGCGCGGTAAGGCAATGAATCCTGTCGATCATCCTCATGGCGGTGGTGAAGGTGCACAGCCAATCGGCTTAAAGCGCCCGAAAACAAAATGGGGGAAGCCTGCATTGGGTGTTAAGACTCGGCAGCGTAATAAATACTCAAATCATCTCATACTTAACCGTCGCACGTCTAAGAAGCGTAAGTAACTATGGCCCGATCACTTAAGAAAGAACCATATATTGACCCTAAGCTGCTCAAGAAAGTGCAGAAGCTTCGGGCTGGCGACCGTACGGTGATCAAGACGTGGTCTCGTCGCTCAACTATTTTCCCGGAGATGGTGGGCTTTCGCTTTGGCGTTCACAACGGACGTGAACATATTGAAGTTGTTGTAACAGAAGATATGGTTGGACATAAGCTGGGAGAATTTTCTCCAACCCGTAAATTCGTTCGTCACGGCGGTAAGTTGCAGAAAGAAGCAGAAGCTGCAGCGGCTGCTGGACCTAAGAAATAACCTATGAAAGTTAAGGCTATCCATAAGAATGCACGCATGGCTCCGCGGAAAATTCGTCCGCTGGCTCATCTGCTATGCGGCATGAAGGCTCAGGCAGCTGAAAGTCAGCTGAAATTTATGCCTGGAAAAGGGCCTGAACTTTTGCTATCTACTCTGAAAAGTGCGATGGCCAACGCAATGAATAACCATCACTTAACCCAGGAGAGTCTAACGGTGGCTGAAATTCGAATTGATGAAGGGTTAGTTATGAAGCGCTGGCGACCAGCAGCCAAGGGTATGGCTAAACCTATTTTAAAGCGCAATGCGCACATTACCGTTATTGTCGACGGAGAAGCTCAGGCTAAAAAGCCTGTTGCTAAGAAGGTCGCAGCTGTAAAAACAGTCTCGGCTGATGAGTACGTAAAGCAGGAAGCAAAGGCTCAGGCTGAAGAGAAGAAAGAACAGGAAAAGGAAACGAAGACTAAGCCTGAAGATGAAAAGAATCCAACTGAAGGTGAACGATCGGTTGAAACGGTGAAGGATAAGGCGGAATTCGAAGTATTTCAGAAAAACAAAATGATTCAGCAGGGCGGGGATAAGAAAAAGACCCACCGCCGTAAGAGTATTGGCTAATTTTACATATACCTATGGGACGAAAAACAAATCCAAAGATATTGCGTGTCGGGAACATCACCCATAACTGGGATGCTCGCTGGTTTGCTGACAAAGCGGAAGATTTTCGCAGTAAGCTGTTGCAGGATTTGAAGATCCGCCGCTACCTTACTCGGCAGATGCGACAAGCCTCAATCTCTCGGGTGGAAGTGGCTCGGCAGCCGCGAGAAACCGTATTGACTATTCATTCGTCCCGGCCAGCAGTTGTGATTGGGCGAGGCGGATCAGGAATTGAGAAGATCCAGAAAGACTTGAAGGCAATTCTTGGGCCGCAGATGCGAGTTCGTATTAACGTCCAGGAAGTATTAAATCCAGATACTGATGCCGCTGCAGTTGCTACGCAGGTTGTTGATCAGCTTGAGCGCCGTATGCCATTCCGCCGTATTTTAAAGCAAACTATTCAGCGCAGCATGCAGGCTGGAGCGAAGGGTGTTCGTATCGCCATGGCCGGACGACTCAACGGTGCAGAAATTGCTCGTACAGAGTGGCTGGCGGAAGGAAATGTGCCGCTGCATACATTCCGAGCTGATATTTCGTATGCGAGCAAGACTGCTTTTACCACGTTTGGAACAATTGGCGTAAAAGTATGGATTAATCGCGGTGATTTGGGGGTAACTAATGAAGAAGGAGAACAACCAGCAGTTCAGCAACCTCGCAAGACTCGTCGTCCGGCAGCACGCCGCCGTAAGTCATTGGCAGAGAAGGTAACCAAGGCTCCCGCTGTTGGAGTTGAAACGAAAGGTAAATAACCGGCTATGTTGATTCCTCGAAAAGTAAAACACCGTAAACACCAGAAAGGACGCGTCACTGGCGTCTCCAAGGGTGCGCTGACGCTTGATTTTGGTCAGTATGGATTGAAGGCATTGGAATCACGCTGGGTAAGCGCTCGTCAGATTGAAGCTGCTCGGCGAGCTATGACTCGATACGCTAAGCGCAGCGGTAAGATTTGGATCCGGGTGTTTCCGGACAAGCCGATTACAAAGAAGGGTGCTGAGGTACCGATGGGTAAAGGCAAGGGAGCCGTCGATCACTTCGTAGCTTCTGTGCGCCGTGGGCGCGTATTGTTTGAAATCGATGGTGTTGATGAATCAACAGCTCGTGAGGCAATGCGTCTGGCGGCTCACAAAATGCCGATGAAGACTTCGTTTATAAAGCGAAATCACGTTTAGCCCTATGAAATACGAAGAGATTACACAGTTATCAAAGACAGAACTTCAGACTCGTTTAACCGAGGCTCAGTCGTCATATTACGCGACGAAGGATGAAGTACTCTCTGGTAAAGAAGGAAACTATCGCAAGCTGCGGGCACTCAAACGGGATATCGCCCGGATGCAGACAGCTCTCAAAGCTCAGATAGAAAGCGAATAATTTGCAAAAGGTAAGGATATTTATATAATCAGCACTTATGGCTAAAGCAGATACCAACCGAACAAGCAAGAAACGCCTCCTAGAAGGCGTGGTTGTGCGTCGTTCGGGAAATAAGACGATCAACGTTCAGACCGCTACTGTCATGCAGCATCCAATCTATCGCAAGAGCATCAAGCGCACGAAGCGGTATCTGGTACATGACCCAAAAGAGCAGGCTAAGGAAGGGGATATGGTCACCATCCAGGAAAGCCGGCCTCTATCAGCTCGCAAACGCTGGGTATTGGTAGCTATTAAGAATGATAAGGCAGCCAAGAAAAGCAAGTAATACTATATGATTCACGAACGAACAATGTTAATAGTCGCTGATAACTCTGGAGCCAAGCTTCTGCAGGTTATTCGCGTACTCGGCAATACCGGACGCCGGTATGCATATATTGGAGACGTTGTTGTTGCCAGCGTGAAGGTGGCTGAACCTCGCGGCACCGTGAAAAAGAGTGAGGTAGTGCGAGCGGTGGTAGTTCGATCCCGCAAAGAACAGAAGCGCGAAGACGGATCAGCGATTCGATTCGATGATAATGCGGCGGTAGTTGTGAACAAGGAGACGAAGGAACCGGTAGGCACCCGCGTGTTCGGCCCTATTGCCCGGGAAGTTCGTAATCGCGGATATCAGAAAATTGTATCGTTAGCCCCAGAAGTCTGGTAATTCTATGAGTCAATCAATTCCAAAAATGAAGATTAAGCAGGGCGATACGGTTCGAATACTAACCGGAAAAGACCGCGGCAAAAAAGGCAAAGTTATGGCTGTACTGCCTCTACGCGACCGAGTTGTTGTTGAAGGTATAAACATGGTGAAAAAGCATGTTCGCGCTCGTAAAGCTGGAGCAAAGGGTCAGCGCGTTAGCGTTGCCGCTCCAATTCATGTTTCAAATGTTCAGCTTATTGATCCTCAAACGAAAAAAGGCACACGCATCCGCATTACGCGAGAAAACAACAAGCGCCAACGCGTGGCTCGTACTTCAGGCGAGGTAATTGATTAATCCTATGAGTAAGTTTGATACAACCTACAAGAAGCTGATGGAAAAGATGAACGTCGATAACGTTCATGCCGTTCCGCACATTACCAAAGTTGTGGTAAGTGTTGGTGTGGGAAAGAACCGAGACAACAAACAATATGTGGAAGCAGTTGAGCGGGATATCGCCGCAATCACTGGCCAGAAGCCTCATCCACGACGCGCTCGCAAGGCCGTGGCTGGGTTTAATGTTCGAGAAGGTAATCTGGTGGGATACCGAGTGACGCTGCGTGGTAGACGCATGGAAGACTTTGTGGATCGGTTTGTAAACATCACACTACCTCGTGTTCGTGATTTTCGCGGACTGCGACGAACTAGCATGGATAAACAGGGAAATCTCAGCGTCGGCTTGCGTGAGCACTTGGCCTTTCCAGAAATCCATACCGAGAAAACCGATGTTTTCTTCGGTGTCGAGGTGACATTTGTCAGCTCAGCGACTGAAACTGAGGCAGGCAGGCAGCTGTTTTCCGCTCTTGGCTTCCCATTTCAGGAAGAAGGACAAGAGCAAGAGGAGGTATTGGTTACCCCTGGGCGTAAGAAAACTAAGGCAAAAGCTTGATTTTTCGCTGATTTAAAGTATTCTGTAACTTCATTATGGCTAAGACATCCAAAATCGCTAAAGCAAACAAAAAGCCCAAGTTCTCCACTCGGATAGTTCGACGCTGCCAGATGTGCGGTCGACCGCGCGGATATCTAGGTGATTTTGGACTCTGTCGTATTTGTTTCCGGGAGAATGCTGAAGAGGGAAATATCCCAGGCATTCGTAAGTCTTCTTGGTAATCACACTGATATGGATACTGTTGCAAATGTATTAACAAGCCTGGTCAACGCTCAACGCGCTGGAAAAAAGCGTGCTGCTGTTCCGTATTCGAAATTTTCACATAGTTTGCTGCAGATGCTGAAAGAGAAAGGATATATCGCCAATGTTCGTTTGCAGGAAAGTCCTCGAGCCAAGCTGGTGGTGACCCTGGATTACGATGGGCGCACCCCAAAGATTACAGCCGTGAAGCGCCTGAGTACGCCCGGCCGCCGCTGGTATGCAAGTCACGATGAAATCCCATTTGATTACCAGGGATATGGAATGGTGATCATCTCAACATCAGAAGGACTGATGGATGAAACAAAAGCTCGCAAACAGAAAAAGGGTGGAGAACTTATTTGCGCAATTTGGTAATTGCTATGTCACGTATTGGAAAACAACCTATTCCCTTTCCCAGCAACGTTACCGTTGAAGATAAAGACGGTACTGTTCACGTGAAAGGACCGAAGGGAGAGCTCAGCTATACCTACCATCCCGGTATTGGCGTAATAATCAAAGACGGAGAGATGGTCTGTACTGTTGTGCGCAAAAGTAAACAGTCAGGGGCGCTGTGGGGCACTAACCGCGCTAACCTGGCGAACCTGGTTCTGGGCGTCCAAGAAGGTTTCAAGAAGCAGCTGGAGCTGCATGGAGTTGGGTATCGCGCTCACTTAAAAGGTAAAGACATTGAGCTCGCGGTTGGATATTCGCATCCGGTATTAATTAAAGCGCCTGAAGGAATTACGTTTACGGTTGAAAAGGAAGTTATTACGATTGAAGGGATTGATACGAATCTCGTCGGTCAGGTTTCAGCTGATATTCGTAAAGTCCGACCACCTGAGCCGTATAAGGGTAAGGGAATCCGCTATGTGGGCGAGAAGGTTCGTCGCAAGGTAGGTAAGGTTGTTGGAGCTTCAGGAGGATAATGCTATGAACCACATTGATCGCAAAAAACGTCATCAAAGAATTCGAACCCGCGTGCAGGGAACAGCTGCTCGGCCTCGGGCGTCTGTCTTCCGCGGTAACCGCGTGCTGACGGTGCAATTGATTGATGATGTAGCCGGGCAGACGCTGTTAGCTGCCTCTGTTTCCGCAGTTGGTAAGAGCAAGGTAGAAGTAGCCCAGGAAGTAGGCAAGCAGATCGCACAGGAAGCTAAAGAAAAGGGAATTGCCCAGATCGTGTTTGATCGTGGCGGGTATTTATACCAGGGTCGCGTCAAGGCAGTCGCAGATGCGATGCGCGAAGGTGGACTTGAATTTTAACGGTAGGTTTTTGATATGGCAGATGCAGCAGTACAAATGAAACGACCCGCTCGACGCCGCAGCTTCGGACGTGGAGATTTGAAACAGTCTCAGTATGATCACGAGGTACTCGAAGTATCTCGCGTTGTTCGAGTCGTAAAAGGTGGTCGCCGTTTCCGTTTCCGAGCCAGCGTGGTAGTTGGTGATCGAGCCGGTAAGGTTGGATTTGGAACTGGTAAGAGCCGGGATGTTCAAGATGCGATCCAGAAAGCTCAGGCTAGAGCAGAAAAGCGAATGGTTACTCTTGAGCTGAAAGATGGCACCATTCCTCACCAGGTACAAGCTTCTT
>JBBEDC010000025.1:0-5382 GCA_040881505.1 Candidatus Anderseniibacteriota bacterium | reverse complement strand
TTGCTCAGCATAGCGGCAACAACCCCTGTTAGGCAATCATTTTCTTAAACTGGGACGGGGAGAGTATATGCAAACCTAGCTGTTTGGCCTTTTTCTCCTTACTGCCCGCCTCTTCACCTACCACAACATAATCAACTTGCTGCCCCACAGCTGAGGCCACCCTTCCCCCGGCAGCTATAACGAGCTGCTTGGCTTCATCTCGCGATATGTCACCTAGAGAGCCGGTAAAGACAAACGTTTTGCCATGCAGAGCTCCGGATTGCTTTTGTGGTACAACCTTTACGCCTACGCCACTGTACCGCTCAAGTAAATGTTGTATAGAATCGCTGTGCAAATATGCATGAGCCGCCTGAGCCACTGTCTTGCCTACTCCTTCTACCTCTACCAATTGTTCTACCGAGGCCTTCAACAGTGCTTTAAGTGTCGTGAATGCTCGCGCTAAGTCTTGAGCGGTAACCACGCCGACATGCGGGATTCCAAGCGCCACTAAGAAACGACTAAAAGTAATACTAGTATGAGATTGAATTTCAGCAATAAGGTTATGGGCTGACTTTTCAGCGAATCCTTCCAGCTGCAGCACGTCGCCTTCAGTTAGCTCCCAAAGATCAGGCACTTCTTCAATTAATCCCTCTTGCAGCATTTGCTCCACAATTCGTTCCCCAAGCCCATCTATATCAAACGCAGACTTACCGATGGCATGCAGGATTCGCTCCCGCTGTTGCGAGAAGCAAAACATATTCGTACACCGCACTGCGACCTCGCCCTGTTCGTGCTGCACAGGGGAACCGCACACTGGACATTTTTTCGGCATTCGAAACGGCCGCGTGTTTTCGGGGCGCAGTTTTAATAGCACCTTCACAACTTCAGGGATTATGTCGCCGGCTTTGCGAATAACGACGGTATCGCCCGCTCGCACATCTTTACGCTTGATCTCGTCCATGTTATGCAACGTGGCCCGCGAGACGGTGCTACCAGCTACTCGAACAGGCCGCAAATGAGCTACGGGAGTCAGTGTGCCCGTACGCCCCACCTGCACCACGATATCTTCAACAATTGTTGTAGCCTCCTCCGCTGCAAATTTGTATGCAATTGATCCCCGCGGAGCCTTGCCGATAATGCCAAGGCGTGCAGAGGTGCGTAAGTCGTTGACTTTGATCACAAGCCCATCCACCTGGAACGTTCGTTTGAGTCTTCGCTTTTCTTCGGTAGCGATGTATGTTTCAACCTCCTTTAGTGTATGGCATAGCTTTGCATCTGGCGGAACTGCAAAGCCTAGCTCTTGCAGCTTCTCATACTCATCTACCCTTGTTGCCACATCCACTCCGGCAGTTATCTCCCAGGCAAAGAATCGTAATGGGCGACTTGCGGCCATGGCTGGATCAAGCTGTCGAATACTCCCAGCGGCAATATTTCGAGGGTTGGCGTATAATGGCAAGTCCTGTTGCCCACGCTCGATATTCATTCTTTCGAAGTCTGCTTTCAGCATGTATACCTCACCTCGGACTTCGACCCTTCCCGGTATGTCTTCGCGAAGCGAGAGCGGTATAGCCTCAATCGTTCGAATGTTGTGAGTGACATCCTCACCGACTACTCCATCTCCCCTCGTAGCCGCATGGTGCAAAACGCCGTCCTGATAAACTAACGAGATGGCCACCCCGTCAACTTTTAGTTCAACAAAATATTCGTATTCAGCCTGGACAATTTTCTTGTTGCGCTTTTCCCACTGTAGCAATTCAGCGGGTTCAAAAACGTCTCGAAGCGATAGCATGCGAGCTGTATGTTCCACCTGTTGAAATTCCGGTTTCGGCTCTCCCCCTACCCGCATTGTTGGGGAATCAGGGGTGCGCAAATCAGGAAACTTCTGCTCTAAATCCTCAAGCTCGTTTTTGAGACTATCTAAAGCCGCGTCTGAAATCTCCTGGGTATCCAAGACATGGTACAGATATCTATGATGATTAATTTCCTGTCGGAGTTTTTTAATGCGATTGGCAGCTTCTTGCTTGGTCATAAACCATCACAGTATACGCCATACGAACAGAAATATCACGGCCTAGAACTCACAATCGACGGATACCTGATCAAGCACCAAGCGACGCTGGTTGCCAGAGTACTCACCTTCACTATCAACACAAGGCAGGGCCCGGAGCCCATCATCGGAGGGTCTCAATTGTGCATCACCAACGGTATATGTTGCTTCAATGTCATTATCATATGGCACCACACCCTCAATAGGCTCTAATGGACCATTTGGCACCCCTTCTATGAGATTTTGTACTAGCACCCATAGTGCCTCCTCCGCCCCCGAGGTCGCAGCATAATACGCTCGTTCTGATTCAATGATATTCTCGGTATTCTGAATCTGGCGCGCCAATAAGGCGCTGAGTGCCAATGATGACGACGTAACAATCGCCACCGTCAAAAGAGCGACGTAAATCGGAACAGATCCGTACTGGTAATTATTGTGAAACATAGACGGTTGTTTGACGAGAAGTAACGCTACTTTTTACCATTAAAGGTGGGACGATTTCACTTTCTGACTGTGCTTCCATGCTAATCGTAACAAACCCCTGCTGAGTTAAGCTACCTCCATCTTTGGTCGCAGCCCGTACATTGAAAAACAGGTTGGCGACTTGAACACCGGCGCCCGTTAGATCAGCAAAAGATTCCTCACTGAAAACGGAATCGTCGCAATCAGATCCTGGTGTATTGTGCTCAGCCCGCTGCAGGGCTTCTTCATGCAATCTGTACATAACGCAATACCCGTTCTGATTACGGTATAACAGCTCATCAGCTGCAGTCGGATCGTATGTTATACCATAAGCCGTACGGGTTTCCCGACTGAAAAGCTCTAGGGCCAAACGCACTTCTTCCAACATACGGTTTTCTGCTATGCTGCGTCGCTGCATCATGACAAACCGACTAAATGTAGCACCCACGACTGTCATTACTATCACAAAAATTCCAGCAGCTACGAGCAGTTCAATTAACGTGAACCCTCTCTGTCTGAATTGTGAGTCTTTGTATCTCATGTTCGTGGTTGCGCCCCACCATGGAACCAATTAAAGAGCTTTTCCCTCACCGTAATAATACGTGGTTGTCCTTTATATTCCCACGAAACATCTGCTGATACGAGAACATATGCTGGCTCCTCATCCTGAGTGCTACAATCAATGCTCATCACCCTATCATAATTCACACCATAGCCTTCCAACGGAACTGCCGAATCAGAAACGTCGCTGATAAGGTTGGAATCACGTATCGTTTGCGCATTGACTGAAAATTGAACAGTTTCGTACGTCTTCTCTTCTCCTTCATTGCAGATACCATTCAGCCAGTTAGCCCTATCTCCTGATTCAAACCACCGAGTATCTCGAATAGCGCGTGTTAGCTCTAGTCCCTCACGAGCTAGGCTAGCTGCTCCGAATCGATGACGACTTAATGTTACTACCTCATCAGCACGAATAGTCAGCTGGATAGCAAGCAGCATCGTACTCACCACGATAATGGCGGCAAATAAGGTACCGATAAGAGTGAATCCTTTATTATTGTTATTCAACAATGCCATATGGTCGTATTTTCAACTCCTTTGTTTGGCCGCCAGCACGCAGGGTAAGCACTGCTGCCGAAGACTCTGATGATGGAAGCACTACCGCTCCCCCAGCATACACGGCCACTGTTGGCGGCAGTGCTTCAAACACAAATGTCTGCCAAGCAGGAGAGCTTACACCATCTACAGTTGTAACAAGCGTATACCTCTTTATTTCAAAATCCTCTCCGGGAGTGTACTGCCGATCTCCGTCAAAGTCTGAAAAAAGCACCCCTTGTCGATCTTGAAAAGCAGTGCCTATGTTTGAACATCGCCGCTGCAAATCCCTGTCATCCCCTGCTTGAGACAAACATTCTTCTGGACGCACTTCATTTAAAGCTCGCAGCTGAGCTTCTTGTAATGCCCCTTCAACTTGACCCGCATCGGTTATGAGGTTTTGGTGATTGCGGATAACAGGAAAAGAGACTGCCGTGAGCACTGATAAAATACTCATAATGGTAATAACTACAACGGTTTCAAGAAGGGTCATCTTTTCGTTTTATCAATTCGTTACCCCTTTATAATACCGCATAGTAGGGACCTAAGAAAACGTATCCAAAAAAAGGAATTAAGGCAGGGTAGATCAAAAGAATCATAGCCGCACCGGCTAAAAACGGGCCAAAGGGAATTGCTGTTTTAGGGGTGGCACGTTTTGTTAACAATAATACTCCCCCGAATAGCCCACCTGTAAGAAACGCTATGAAGAGAAGAAGTATCGTTCCGTGAATACCGAATAGCAACCCTAAAGGCACCAATAGCTTTACATCACCAAATCCAATCCCCTTCCCTCGCGTTCCAGCCCATAGGAGTAGCAGGCTGCCAGCTCCAATCAATACACCGCCAAACTGCTGGGTGGGGCCTATAAGGCTGCCAGTTGCGTGGTAGAGAATAACAATTACGGATAGAAGGATGATATAGAAATCTGGCAGCAGGAAGGTTTTTAGATCAATAACAAACAGCACGAGCAATATCATGAACGCTGCATACAGTATTACGCTAACGCCTAGTACCTCTTCATTAAATGCAAAAAAATAGAGTGCGGCCGCGCCACTTATAAACTCAACTAACGGATACTGAAACGATATTCCTTTACCGCAATATCGACAGCGCCCACGCAAGAATACATATGAGAATATAGGCACAAGAGCATACCACTGCAGTACGTGTTTGCAATTCGGACACCTAGACCGGTCCATACCAATGGGTTGATGGGATATAAATCGCAGGATTAGTACATTCGCGAAGCTGCCCACCATTGCACCAAAGGCTGCAAACATGGCCCATGCCACCCAATTTATCCACATACTTTCAAGCTACGGCACCGGACAACGGAGCGGAGCGTCATCTTCATCAAAATTAGGACACGCGCCTGTTGTTTCAACTATTGTCCCCTGGTGATCAATACAGAAGAAGTGTCCTGCCTCCGAAGCTTTTGGAGCGCTAATACAATATTCCTGCTCCTGACTATATCGAAGCACGGCAGAATACTCTTCCGGACAACTCGTGTAATCACCACAGCTACCTATAATTCCTGCAACAGTATTAATATCATTCAGGAGAATATAGAGCTGATCCTGAATATTTTCATCTTCAACCCAGTCTTCATAACTTCCCCCATTATCATCATATGCAATTTCTGCCTGCCACCGAATTTGCCCTACCCCGCTCTGCACTTTACGATCTTGCGCCAACTGCCGACTTCGACCCGCTGCCCCTAAAACCAATACAGCCAGAATACCGATAATAGCGATAACTATTAACAACTCAATGAGAGTAAACCCCTGTCTGCCAACATA